>QMMN01000043.1 GCA_003647275.1 Deltaproteobacteria bacterium | reverse complement strand
TTAAATCTGTGTGCGCTGAAAGCGCCTCCTTAACTTTAGGCACTTTAGTTCACTTTAGGCACTCTTGGCTTGGTCACTGTGGCCCCCTTTGAGGGGGCTAAGCCAAGGCCGGGTCCTCTGGGCCAGGATCTTTACTTAGGAGATCCCTTAGTTTATATGATAGCTCTTTGATATCAAAGGGTTTTTGAATAAAGCCATTACAGCCACGGTCCAGTATCTCGTCTGCTTCGCCTTCAATGCTGTATCCGCTCAAAAGCAGGACCTTGATGTCTGGATTGATCTCCTTTATCCTGTCATAGACTTCTCCACCACCCATTTTGGGCATGACCATATCAAGCAGGATTATGTCGATCTCATCCTGATTTTGCTTATAAATCTCTATAGCTTCTTTTCCGTCCCTGGCAATAAGCACCCTGTAGCCCATGGCTTCCAACAACTCCCGGCCGACTTGCCGGACTGGCTCTTCGTCGTCCACCAATAGGACCGTTTCGGTTCCCCTGATGATGTGATCAGGCGTCTGGACAGCTGCTTTCTGGGCCTTTTTTCCTGATGCAGGCAGATAAATACTGAAAGTGGTCCCGTGCCCTTTCTTGGAATCGACATCGATATATCCGCCGTGACCCTTTATAATACCGTAAGCAGAAGCCAACCCAAGACCGGTCCCCCGGCCCATCTCCTTGGTTGTAAAGAACGGATCAAAGATGCGCATCCGGGTCTGTTGGTCCATGCCCATGCCTGTGTCGGTCACCGTTAACACGACATAGTTGCCCGGCTTTGGATCATAGAGCTTGCCCCTCATATCCTCGTGGGTCGTGTTTTTGGTTTTCAAGATGAGATCTCCGCCACCAGGCATGGCGTCTGCAGCATTTACAAACAGATTCAAAAGCACCTGCTCTATTTGCCCGTGGTCTGCCTCTATCGTAAGTAAGTCTTCGGCAAGCTCTCGATGAATCGTAATCTCCTTTTTGGCCCTGCCAAACGTATCAGAGGCCTCTTCCACCAATTGGTTCAGGTCAATGGGCTTGACCTCATATCTTCCCTTTCTGGCATATCCAAGGAGGTGCGACGTTAGCTTGGCGCCGCTTTGAACCTGCTTTTCAATGCTCCTTAAACGTTCATAGTACGAGTGCGTGGCGTCCATATTCATAAGCATCAATGAGACATTTCCCTGGATACCCATAAGCAGGTTGTTGAAATCATGGGCAATACCACCAGCCAAGGTGCCAATGGTCTCCATCTTTGAGGCTTGTTGGAATTGGGCCTCTAAGCGTTTTCTTTGGGTAACATCGTTTAGAATAATGATCATAGATGCATGCGCTTCATCTGCGACCGGCGAAATGTTCAATAAAACGTCCTTACCATTTAGTGTGACAGACGCATCGTCCGCTGTTTTTTCTGGTGTACTGCGTATCGCAGCACCCAGCAAGTATTGAATCCTTTGGCGATCCATCTCGCCAAAGAGCTCGATGAAGTTAGAGCCCAACAGATTTTCCTCGGATGTACCAATCAATGAGATGGCACTCGGGTTAGCATAAACGATTCTTGCCTCAGGCGTGATTTCCAGAATCCCTTCAGACATACTTGCCAAAGTGACTTCAAAATGCCTTCTTATAGACAGCAACTCCTTGGCAACGTGCCGGGCAGTGATATCTTCAAGTCCCACGATTTCTTCCTTGAAGTCGCATGAGGTCCCCGGGTCCAATTGATCTAAAACGGCATGAACGTGCCGGGCCATTTTGTTAAACGGGCCCTTAGCAATACATGCATTCGCGCCCATTTCAGCTAGATTCACCTCATGTTCTGCTGCAACAGCCGACAGGATAATAATGTAAAGGTCCTTCAGTCTGGGTATCCTGCGAATAACCTGACACAGCTTCTCGCCACTGATATTGGGCATGATCAGGTCAACAAACATGATGTCCGGCGTCTCGGTCTTCAATATATCCAGCGCGGAAAGGCCGTCTTGTGCTGTCAATACCTGATGGCCCTCTTTTACAAGCAGGTTTGTCATGAATTGTAATATGAGCGGATGGTTATCTACGACCAGTATCTTCTTCATATCGCAGGCTCCTTTCGATTCGCTTTGTTGCCCAGTCGCTGGTTATTTAACACCATGTCAACTGAAACAGATATTTGGAACCTTTGCTGTTAAGAGTGCCAGGTGAGTTTTTCGTGTTAAGCAGAGACAGAACAAAACCACTGTTTTGAATATATATCATCTTTATTTAAGTTAAGCACGTCCTATGCCAATTGATTCGGCTTACACCATGTTGTAGAGGCAGGTTCAGAATTGGCACGAAGTTTGATAAACTAATAAGGAGAGATGTTCCTCCGAGGTGATGGGCAATGAAGGTTTCCTATGAGAAACGAATCGGCTCTCAGCCGTCCCAATCCCTGCCAACCCATTCCACTGGGGTCAGGGAAAATAGCAACAAAGATGTTAACCCATTTAATATGTTGCTAAAAGATCGTATTGAAACCGCTGATACAAAAAACCTTCTTTCTCCAGAAACATTGCCCCTGGATCCGGATAGGCTCCTGCAACTGGTTCAGATGATTCAGATACAGATGAACCATCATTTATGCCAGGTACTCGGAGAGACCCAAGATGATACCCTGATCTGTGGCCCTTCACATCCCTGGATGGGCTTCCGCGGCATGGATCATTTGCCGAAATCATCAGTGTCAAAAATCCAACACTCTTTCCGAAAAACAGGGACGGTGAGATACCATGATATTGATCATATCATTGACCATGCCTCAAAGAAATATGATGTCGAGCCCGATTTAATAAAGGCCGTTATAAAAGCTGAAAGTAATTTTGATCCCCGTGCCACCTCGCCCAAAGGGGCCATGGGGCTTATGCAGCTTATGCCTGAAACGGCCAAAGAGCTGGGCGTCAAAAATCCCTATGATCCTGTTGAAAACATCATGGGGGGGACTCGCTTTTTGAAGAGCCTCCTGAATCGGTATGATGGGGATATCCCGCTTGCACTGGCAGCCTATAATTGGGGGATGGGTAATGTTGAAAGACACCCCGGCAAGTTACCTCGAGAAACCCGAACCTATATTGCCAGGGTCAATGATTATTATCGTGAGGCTCAATCATAGCCACTCGTCTTTAAGGGCCCTTTACAGGCTGTTCCAAATCACGACGATTCAGGTTTCAGCCCTGCAAAGAGATGCCCCTTGACGGCCTATGCCAGGTACCCGGCTGTTTGGGCAACAGCCTGTTTATGCTTGACCCGAATTGGTTGATGGGGGATGTATAAAAGGGCACGCGGGAAGCCTATTTAAGAGAAGACACTTCCTTCTCAATATCCTCAGGATCGGATGCGTTGTACATAATAATGTTTTTTAGATGAATATAGCTGTCAAGATCGATAGAATCAAACGCAACCCCCAACCCGGATGCATCCTGACGTTTTATGACCCCCTTTACGGTTAGGGCAAGCTTGGTGGATGTGCCTGTGAGCAGGATCTCTATGTCACACGGTGTTCCCACAGGAATCTTTTTTTCCGTATTAACGAAGATGCCTTTCATGCTGATGTCTTTCGAGTTTGCTTCTGCTACGATTTCCGACTCATCTGTCTTTAAGATGACCTGCGTCCTAAAATGAACTCGTGTCTTTTTTCTTTTCTCCTCATCCATCTCCTTTAACCCTCCACTTTGTCTTTTTATAAGACCCTGTCTACGAGCCCATCCTAATATTATTAATACTTAGAGGCTTTCAGCCAAAACCGCAAGGTCAATTCTGTGTTGCATGGGCTGGAGCAAACAATAGAGACGACCTTTCATCAATCCGAGCATTTGGGCTCCTTCCTGCCGCACAAAGGCCCGTACGGACAATATTGGCAGGCCTTCTGTTGCCTGGCATAATCTGAGGCAGGGTAAGGCTCTGCCCTGAATTGACCGGAAGCAAGCATCTTGCCTAAGCTTGCCACTGCTTCTTGCCACCGCTTCAGGGCCTGGTCCCAGCTTTCCCCTTTTGGCGTAAGCTCTTTATGGGTAACCCCAGATGGGGTTTTGAGGGTTATATATCCGCCGGAGACCTGCACGTTCGGTCCGGGCTCTTTTCCGATTTCAACAACCCGGTGCGCTTTGGCGGCTTGGACATAAGCCGGGATCTGGGGGTCAATAAGGTATTCAACCACAGCCTCCCTGCTGGGATGTTCTCCGCTCTTGTAGTCCCACAAGATGAAGCCCTTATCTTTGTGATAGTCGATCCGATCGATTCGGCCAGCAATAGAAAAGGGCCAGTCAGGAAATGTAAGACCTTCAAAAGAAGATTCCTCACTTAGCCAGCGCCAGCCTTCATCAAGCCGCCGTAATTCAAGATCCAACCACTGCATCAGAAGGCCCGGCACCCTTTTGTCCCCCAGCCATCTGCGGTGTTCCACCATCCAGCCGTGCCGGTCCAAAGCATCTTTGCCCATGCGGCGAGCCTCAGTGAGAGCGGATGACAGCACATCGTCTGCACACGCTTTGAGAAGTACCTCCATAGCCGCTTTGCCCGTTTTTTCAACCAGGCCTTTATCACGACACCCACGGGTGAACAGGGCCAAGACCTTGTGGAGGCGGTTTCCGCGGTCCAGGGGCGAGATGCCAACCACGAGTTCATCGAGCGGAAAGACCTTCAAGATGAATTCCGCATAGAAGCGGAAGGGGCAGGCAAAGGCCGCAGAGAGCTGGGAGACAGAAACGGTTTCGGGAAGAATGTGACCTTCAACAGGGAGATCAGCTGGCGGAAAAACCGCTGGGCGTTCCAGTCCCTTCTTGGCCCTGTGAAGCCAGGCTGCGCGGGCCCAAACCCCGTCTGGTGCATTCCAAAGATCGATCACATGGTGTGTCTCTTCAGGCACAGCCTGTGCCCAGAAGGGGGATGGCGCAAGGGGTTCGGCCGCATCTTCCTCTGGCCGGATCAGCGTGACATCACGGGCGCATGCAAGAAGGTGGCCGAAGGCCTCCTGAGCAAATCTGAACTGACTTTCTGCTGTTGCCCCCTGGACCCGTTGACGCTCCCATGGGTCGAGAAAAGGAAGCGGACGAACAGGCCTTGGCAGACTGCCGGCCGAAAGGCCAAGGATATACAGTTTTTCAAAGCTAAGCCCTCTGGACTCTATGATCCCCAGGACCTGAATACCTGCTTCCTCACTCCCCTGGATGTGCACCAGTTCCCCTGAGAGGAGGTGTCGCACAACGCCCAAGAAGTCCGTAAGGCTCATAGCCGTTGTTTTCAGGTCTTCCTGGATGCGGTGCAATATGGTCTTTAAGTGCTGCCAGGCACCTATGTCGGCCTCATTTGTCGCTATTGGAAAGCCCATCACATTCCAAAATGTTTCCAGGGTGCGGACCCAGTCCTTACCCGTGCGTTCCGATTCCTGGGCAAATGCGCTGAGGGCGGCCTCAAGCGTTGGCTTGCCTTGGTTCAGGCGTGTAAACAGCTCAGGGGATTGATCTGAAAGTGTCTGCAAGAGAGAAGAAAGGCCACCATCCAGACCTTGTTTGCGCCACACGCGATCTGCCTGTGCGATGCGATCCCTGCCTGTGGCCCATCGGCCATAATAAGGTGAAAGGGCTATGGAAAGCAGCAGGGTGCGAGCTTGGTCTTCTACCCAGAAGCGCAAAGGGAGAAGTCCTGCTTGAATCAGGGATCTTTCCAGCAAGGGGGTGCCTATGGAGATGTTATAAGCGGACAGGCCCTGATCAAGCGGCTTTCCCATGATTTCACTAAAAGCCTCTTTGACATACGGTGCATAGCTTTCCGTATCCGGGATGACCACCCCGATTCGGTTTAAAGGCATGGTGGAGGCATCCATAACCAATTGCCGGGTTAACCATGCCACTTCCTGTTTTCGGTTGGGCATTACCACGCCCACGATTTTTTCGGGGGTACCTGTGGGAAGGTCAAAGCGCCTCACCCTACATACGCTCGCCAGGCAGTCAAAGAGCGCCTCTTCAATGGGAGCAGGGGCTTCAAAAGCAGCCAGGGCGATAGCTTCTGGCGGCCGCACCGCGCCTTTTTGGATGGCCCGAGCAAGGTGTACAGGCAAAAGGGCCGGGTGAAAGCCCTTACTATCCCTGGCCAGCCCTTCAAAGGTCTGTATGATTTCCCGGCGCCATGCAAGGAGCGGTGTAGCAGGTATGGGTGGGCCTTCAGGGGAAAGACCGTGTCGGACCACGACCGTATATGTTGCATCCAGGGCCTGAAACAGCTTCAGATCGGGCAGGAATGGCTCAGGGGGTGGCACGCGGCTTGATGCTTCCTTCCACAACGCAAGACAGCTCAAGTACGATAACGGACGTGTTGAAGGCCAAGTCATGTTCCAGGTTTTCCAAACCCAGGCATTCAGGGTCAAGATCTCTGGCGATGCCCAGCCCGTCTTACTGGCGGCCATTTGGGACTCCCTGTATCGGTGTTTGAGGTGACGGGCAAGGCGACCCCCAGAGGTGAGGATCAAGGTGCCTGGCTGGCACTGAGAAAGGAGTGCGATCTGGAAGTCATTATTATTGTGATAGACCATTGGGAATTGTGCCGAAATTATTGAAAATAAGCGTGGGACGTCTTGACAAATCGCTTTTTTTTACATTACAGTCCTGCGCACTATTGTTCCTCACCACAGAGGCACAGCGCACGGAGAAGAAATTTTTTTGTTTGCCGGGAGACCCCGTGAACAGCGCCTTCTCCGGGGCAGGCGGCGGCAAACAAAAAGCATCAGTCCGCCGTAGGCAGAGCAAAAATCATTGATTTTGCCCATCGTGGTTCCGGATGGGCAAAAAAGCAAAACCCCCAGTGTCTCCATGGTGAACCATAACAGCGAGCGCATTCTCCACAGGAGAGCTAACGCTGCCCCTGCAGGTTCTGCCTGACGGCAGTGCTTCGCGGGCTGCAGGGAGCTTCAATTAACACCCGAAAGGTAATAGCAACAATGGCGAATTTCTTGGTTACAGGCGGTGCCGGATTCATCGGTTCGAACATTGTGAAGACACTTCTGAATCGAGGGGATACAGTACGCGTCTTGGACAATTTTTCTACTGGGAAACGTAAAAACCTCAACTTTAGCGGAATGTCCGCTGAGCGCGTGAATAACCTGGAGACCCTGGAAGGCGACATCACAGACCTAGCCACTTGCCGTCAGGCAATGGACGGCATCCAATATGTACTTCACCAGGCCGCGATACCTTCGGTCCCAAGGTCTGTCGCTCTTCCCATTGAGTCAAACAATGCCAATATTAATGGGACCCTTAACCTTTTGGTGGCGGCACGAGACGCAGGCGTAAAGCGGCTGGTCTTTGCGTCTTCATCGGCCGTGTATGGGAATGCCCCAGGGTTTCCAAGGAAAGAGACAATATCCCCTGCCCCACTTTCACCGTACGCCGTCCAAAAGCTGACCGATGAACACTACCTTCGCGTTTTTTATGAGCTTTACGGCCTTGAGACCGTATCACTTCGATATTTCAATGTGTTTGGCCCTCACCAGGACCCGGATTCAGAATATGCGGCCGTGATTCCTCGGTTCATCAAGGCGTTTCTCACAGGCACCCGGCCAACCGTGTATGGGGATGGTGAACAGTCCCGTGATTTCACCTATGTGGATAATGTCGTTTATGGAAACTTGCTTGCGGTTGAGGCCCAGGATGCCCCGGGCAAGGTCATGAACCTTGCCTGCGGCGGCCAGCTTACCCTGAACCAGCTCTTAGCCCTCTTGAGAAAGATTACAGGCTCGGATACGGAGGCCATCTATACGGATCCCAGGCCTGGCGATGTCCGCCATTCCTGGGCGGATATCACGGTGTCCGAACAAGTCTTGAATTACAAAACCCAGGTCCCCCTTGAAGAGGGCCTGCGCAGGGCTGTAGATTACTTTGGGACTGTGTTTCACACTTAGGTCATAAAAGTAGCAAAGGGTTGAGTGGCTGTCAAAAGAAAAGGTGGTTGAGGCTCTTGCGCAACATCTTTTCCTCGTTTGATTGACCATTTTTGAAGATTCTAAGTTTGCTTCGCTAAGAATTTTTGGCAAAAATGGCCAAAATGGAGTCGTCAAAGGGTTTTGAAATAGCTTGTAGTAAAAATGGTCAAAAATCACTCGTCCAAGACATTTTGCAAGAACCTTGGTTTAGATAATACAATGATAGTGAGGGGCTAAAGGTGGTCAAGAATGATGAAAGTCTTTAAATATCCATCAGCGGCTGCCCAGAAGCGACTGGATGCCATCGTGAACCGGGACCTTGCCTTCAAGGCCAGGGATCTTCAGGCTGTTAAAAGGATTCTGGCCGATGTTCGAAAAAACAAAGACAAGGCCTTGATTGGCTATATTAACCGCTTTGATGCGCCCAAGCTCACGGCCGGAACGCTGAAGGTCACAAAGACAGAGTTTAATCAGGCCCGTAGTCGGGTGGATAAAGGGTTTCTCAGAAGCCTCAACAAGGCGGCAAAACAAATCGAGGCCTTTCACAGGCATCAGGTTGAGCAATCCTGGTTTACGACGAATGTTGACGGCACAATGCTTGGGCAAATGGTTAAACCTGTTGATGCTGCTGGTGTGTATGTGCCGGGCGGACGAGGAGGGGAGACGCCCCTGGTATCCTCGGTCCTCATGGGTTGCATCCCTGCCAGGATCGCAGGGGTAAAAAATATTTGCATTACCACCCCCCCGACCAAGAGCGGCGAGGTAAACCCGCACGTACTCGTAGCCGCCCAAAGGGTTGGCGTGGATACCATCTACAAGGCCGGAAGCGCCTGGGGCATTGCGGCATTAGCTTATGGCACCGAGACGGTTCCCAAGGTGGACGTCATTGTCGGGCCGGGAAACATTTATGTGACCCTTGCCAAAAAGATGGTGGCTGGCACGGTGGGGATTGACATGGTCGCAGGCCCCAGTGAGATCCTGGTCATTGCCGATGAAAAGGCAAGCCCGGCCTATGTGGCAGCCGACCTTCTATCGCAGGCCGAGCATGACCCGCTTGCCTCTGCCGTCCTGCTGACAACGTCTGCCCGGTTGGCCAAGGCCGTGTCTGATGCCGTCGCGGAGCAACTCAAAGCCCTTCCGAGAAGGGCTATTGCCGAGGCTTCGATCAAGACGTATGGGGCTATCATGGTCGTACCCGATCTTACAGCCGCCTTTGACCTGGCCAACCAGATTGCCCCTGAGCACTTAGAGCTTCAGATTGAAGAACCCCTCCAGTACCTTGGCCGTATTCAAAATGCAGGGGCGGTCTTTCTCGGGCCTTATACACCTGAGCCTGTTGGAGACTACATCGCCGGACCAAACCATGTGCTCCCAACAGCCGGCACCGCCCGGTTTGGCTCAGCCCTTTCCGTGGATCATTTTGTCAAGAAGACCAGTGTTGTTTACTATGCTGCAAAAGCGCTAAAAAGAGATGCTTCCGACATTATCCGACTGGCAGAGATTGAGGGGCTGGTCGCCCATGCCAGGGCTGTGAGGATCAGGAAGAAAAGATAAAAGCGTTTTCACCTGTTGCCTGTCTGCGAATACAAAACCGACCTTAAGGATGTTCAATGCCAACTGGAGCCTGTGGAATCAACTGTGATACTTGCAGGCTGAGTCTTTTGGCAATCTGTTCCACGTGCGGACCGGGCAAGAGCTTGGAGGCACAAAAAAAGGTTGCTGCGCAACTGAGGATATTGGGCGCTCCATGCCCTATGCTTGCATGTGCCATAGAAAATCGTGTGGACTATTGTCCAAGAGACTGTGACAGATTCCCCTGCGATCAATTCAAGGCAGGGCCTTATCCTTTCAGTCAGGGATATTTGAATATGCAAGAAAGGCGCCGCAGGGAAAGGCCCACGGCCAAGATCCCTTGTGGCGATGTTCCGAAGGTGCCATCTGAGTACTGGGAGGATCTCAAGCGCAGGGATCTCAATGTCCTCTGTGGGAACGCCCTGGCGAGAACCTATCCCCCCGATGGCATACGCCTTTCTTTTTTGGGAAAGGAACTCCTAATTGACAGGAAACATCGTCGCCTGTTCCGTCTCAGCGGTGGTCACTGGGACGACATAGACGCTCCCCTTTTGGAATTACTCTGCTTGGTGTATCTGCTCAATGTAGGTCCTGAGCCGGTTTGCGATGAGATGATCAGTGTACATGAACTCAAAGAGGCCCTTTTTTTTCAGGGGCCACATGAACTCAAGGTCCGGCCCCTGCTGGAGCGTTACGGCAACGATCTGGATAGTTTCAAAAGCGTGGCACAACGTCTGGGCGGTGAAGTCTTGGATCTGGCCGATGTTGCATACAAGGTTTGGGCCTTCCCCAAAGTGCCCATTTACTACCTGTTCTGGGAGGGAGACCAGGAGTTCGAACCTCGCCTCTCTATCCTCTTTGACCGGTCTATTGAGCACCATCTGTCAGCAGACGCCATCTGGGGACTTACAAACCTGGTGTCAGATACGATGCTCAGGGGAATCAAAGGGAATGACGTTGTGGCCTAAAACCAGAGGTCCCCAATGTCGATTGACCGGCCTCAACAATGACACCCCTGACGGTTTTCTGACGTTTGAGCAATAGCCTGTCAGAAAAGGGCACACACAAAGGGTGCCAGTGTCGAGCCCTTGCCATGCCAAACCCTTTCCTGTCCCGAATATTTCATGAATAAAGTCGATCCCCTTCACAGCAAGCACCAAAAAAAGCAAATTGGTCACCACACGGATTCGTGGCTGCAGATGTTCAAACTTTTTCGGCTTAAGTTTTGCAAAGTGTTTAATGTTTAAAAAACTTTTTTGGCTTAAGTTTTGCCGAAACAGTGTCGATAAAAACGTCCAGGTGAAGACCGGATCCACGGGGCTTGCTGCAGGGAGCTTCAATCGACCTGTTCAAACATTGTTTTGATCAATTTCACCTGGCTTATACATAGAAAGCGTTAATGCCTGCCTAGATTTTAAGCAAAACCAGCATCAGCCTATGAGTATCCGAGCCACTGTTAATTCAAACCAGCTCATCCTGGGCTTTGGGGCCCTTGTCATCGGCCTTGTGGAATACGTGGTCAGCCGACCGGCCGATTCCACCTACCTGGGGAAAATGATCGGAGCGCTTGCTGGAGATTTTCCTTTCAAAATGGATATCTTTGGCATTTTTGGCGGGGTTGTGCCTGAATTTGTCCACCCTTTTTCCTTCGCCCTGATCACCATGGCCATATTTCCCCAGGCAACCAAAAAGGTCCGGGGCATGATCTGCCTGTTTTGGCTTTTCATTGAACTTTTTTTTGAGGTGGGCCAGTGCTGTGGCCACCAGATCGCCCAATACATTCCAGAGGTTTTCGGCCAGTCATCCATTGTCTGTAGCCTGAAGAGCTATTTTATCAACGGGACCTACGATCATCTGGATGTCCTGGCCATATTTCTCGGCATTACAGTAGCCTATATAGCCGGAGAACACACATCGAAAGGAGGGAATGATGATGACGCGTTTATTTCCTCGAAAAGAGGATGTCAAAAATTTGAAACAAAACCGCAGGCCCTGGTCCTGGAAACAGGCCCTTAAATCTTTCTTGATGGTGGTCGTCGTCCTTGCAGGCCTTTGCTCCATCATCGCCACCGGTGGCGGCAGCAGTGGCAGCGGCAGCAGTAGCAGTGGTGGGACCGTATCCGGATCAGGAAAATAGAATAGAAATGAAACTTGAAGGGGAGGTGCTAATCATGAAGTTTATCAGGCTGTACATACCGGCCATATTCATCATGATATTGGTCACAGTCTTTTCTTTGCCAATATCAGCACAGGGGGCCGCCTTGACGCCTGGCAACAGTTATACCGTCTCCCTCCAGGGGGTGAATAGTGACGGAACTTTGACAGGAGATCTGGGCATAGGCACCACTGCCGTGGCAGATGCGAACGGTAAGATAACGTTCACGCTCTCAGGTAGCGTGCCGACGGCCGCTTCATATAATTTCCTTCTTGTTACCGTAACAGATGGCACAATTACGAGGAAGTCCGTCATACCAGCCCCGGCAGCAGGTGGCTCAGTCAACCTGGGCGTTTCTGAGACGTCTACTGCCCAGGCCAATGCCCTGATATCTGCATTCGAGGCGATCGGGAGCGACAACCCGCTGATGGCGGCCATCATCGTGCTGGCCTGCCGTTCCGCTGCCTTGAATGAATACGAGGCCAAATTTATTGCTGTGGCAATGAGGCAGGGGGTTTTGGGACCTCAATCGTGGCTTACGGACAAGTATCCAGCAACAGCGGGCCACGGCCTGGTCCCCTACCTGGAGGGTAAAGGCTATAGCGCCACGGATTTGAGCAACTTTTACAGCGCAATACAGAGCCGGTTTTATCAAATCACCGCATTGATGAAAGAATCGGTGGATAACTACTTTGCCAACGCCAAAGATGCTACTGAGGAAGCAAAGAAAAGAGGCGAGGCAGCCGGAAAAGTCATGGACGTGCTGGTTGAGGCTGCTGATGCGGCAAGTATCGATCCGGAACACTTTCTCAACGGCTTTCCCGAGATGGGGTTCGTGATGCAATACCTGGGGCAATATATAGATTACATATTGGGCTTAATAGGTAACGGTGGAGACGAGCTTGCTACGGCCAATGCATGGTTGAACGAACATTTTGGCATCACGGTAACCAGTAGCGCTGATTTTGATGCACAGTTTCCCATCCTGGATCAAGTTGAGAGTAGTATTGGAAGCAGTATGCAACAGGGGGTCATGAAGGCCAAGGCCAAGGCAATGATAGAAAAGTATGAGGATGGCCTTGTCACCCTGAATGCGACCGCGTCGCAGATTTCCAGGTTCACAGAGGCAACCACAAGGTTGACCAACACAATGATCTCGTGTTTCCAGGAGTTTGATGAAATATTTGCCAATTGCGATCCTGACGATCCGAATACCATGCCAAGTAAAGCCGACATGGAGGCTCTTCAAAATACCGTATTCGGACCCGGCGGCACAATGGATACCGCATTTGATACATACATGACAGATGCTGCTTCAACTGTAGTGGAAATTGACGGTGATCAAAGTATTGCAGAAAGCCATCCTAAAGTCTCGGAACAAACAGATGACGGGCTCCGGTGGAAGGTAGCCAATGCTTTGGGGCTTACCTACTATAAGTGGGCCGACAGATATGGCGTCCAGGCTGACCCGGATGCAACCTATCTCGGTGACGACGTAGGTAAATTTTGGGGAAAGACCGGAGAAGACTGGATCCCGATCACAATGGCCGTGGTCATTAACTGGGCCGCTGATGTGATCAACAATGGGGGCTACATTTCATATTACGGCACCGGGGAAGATCCTGATGATGCGGATCTAACAACGGATTATTCTTCACTATACCAGCATACAGGAGCTGGTGGAAGGACCACAAATAACCCCGTGGACATCCCAGACGGCTCGGTGGATGCAAGTATCAATATGAGCTGGCTAAAGGAAGTCGATCATTTCTTTGTCAGTTCGAAGAATGACGTTAATCGTACAGTAACAGATCTGATAAAGAATTATACAAATAATGAACATCAGAACAAGCTTTTTGGTAGCTGTAACTTCACGGAGAGTGGGCCTGTATATACACAATTGGGAACGATCGCTTCTAATACTGACACGACTTTGACCTTAGCAGCTGGTGTCGACATGAACAACATCAATGCAGGTCAGTCATACTTTATTTACACGAACGCCCCCGCGAGAACGAATTTCGTCTCCAAGTGTCCTGTTAAGAATAAGGCCCAGATAACCATGGCCAACATCAAGGCGATCAGACAGGACATAGAAATCATAGAGTTCGCCTTTTTTGAGGACATGTTCAACAAAACCAGCGATACTGACTTTCAGATAGCCAACGCAACCAAGAAGGCCAGTCTCGACGCCCTGGTTTCACATATTGGCGGCATGCTGAACTCCGATGGTGACCCGATTACAACAGCACAAAAGAAGGCCCTTATTATGATGTTTGTCCAGCCTGATTTCTAAGAATCTAAGAAGCAAGTGGGGTACACAGCAACATGACTGAAGTAGGGGGCCGCATGCCGCAAGGCAGGCGGCCCTCAATGCTTTTACCTGGTGTGCTATTGTTTGGGGTGGAAATGGCTGCGGGCCTATGTTCAGCGGTATCCCTTCCCTCCTGGTCATAATAAATGGTTCGCGATACCTGCGAAATTCAGGATCATGCGTATCCATGCACTGAAATCTCAACCCCTGTGGGAAACAGCCTGTCAGAAAAGGGCATACACAAAGGGCGCCAGTGCCGAGCCCTCGCTGAGGATAATCAGGGCAGACAAGAGCACCAGCATGATGATGATCGGCGCAAGCCAGTATTTTTTTCTGTATTTTAAAAACTCCCAGAATTCCGCCAAGATGCCTAATTTGCTCATAAGTCTATCTTATGCCTAACACTTTGCGCGGTCGATATCCTTTGAATCCTACCTGAAGGCCAAATCTTTTTCAATAACGCTTCCATCTGGAATGGTGACCTGGTGGTCTGTGCGATTGGCAATCACGACCTTGCCTTTGATAACAATCCCTTTGCCAAAGAGAACGTCCCCTTCAACATCAAGGGAGGCACACTCAAGCAAAGACGGGGCACCATGGGGAAAACGCACCTTAAGCTGGTCGATTCTCTTGTAGTACTTGGGGTCAAGTCTTAGCACCAGGGTCCCGAGCTTTCGTCTGGGATTTTGGATTACAAAGTCATCGTCTGTGAGCACATAGCAGTCCGACCAGAGGGCAAGAAGGTCCTGGCATTTCTTGACAGGCGCGAACCGCGTTCTTGGCACGCGAATAGCCGAGGCCCCGTCAAATATGGAAATAGCCGATCCCATGGCGGTTTCCACCTGATAGACAGGAGGGGTTGAGTCATCTCTGGGATCAACGGTCTTTGGGTTTCTGATCATGGGCAGGTGGATCACATTGTGATGGGCGTCAAGCAATGCCTGCAAGGCCAAGAGGTTAATCCAAATCGTGTTGGTATTAAAATATTTGTAGATGTTGATGTCCTGGAATTCCGCCATTTCATCTTCGGGGCATTGCGCGATTTCCCGCAGTGTTAATCGACCGTTTTTTAGACGCGCCAGATGGCCGCCCTTGCTGTCTGCCTCGGTTCGATCCGCCACCTCCATCATGAACGGAAGGTTGTTTTTGGCAAAATAGCCCAAGATGGTCTCGTCCACGACAGCACCCAGGTTGTCCGAATTTGAGATGAACGCATAACAGATGCCAGCACCAAGAAGCTGTTGAAGCATCCCGGAGGTCACCAGCGCTGTGTAAATGTCACCATGACCGGGTGGATTCCATTCCAGCTCAGGGTTGGAAGGCCAGTTGACAGGGGTCAGCCCATCCTGAACGACCTTTGGGAATTTGTGCTGCAAGAAAGTCAAGGGGATCTCTGTGGCAAGGTCTCTATAGGAAGAAAGGGCCTCTTGCGTATCGGCCTCTGTGTTGAAACTATTCATCAACACAAGAGGGAGCTTGACCCCGCGCTTACGCCTATAGGTGAGGATTTGCCTGGCAATAATATCCAGAAACGTAAGGCCGTCCTTGACCTCCAGTAGCGACTTGGCCCCGGACAGGCCCATGCTGGTCCCAAGGCCACCGTTCAGTTTAATGACCACCAGTTTTTCCAGGGCTGCTCGTCCAGCCTCCGTCAGCCCGGAAAGCTTTTCAGCATCAGCGATTTCACCCTCATGGACCGGATCGATGTCTGCCCTTGTGATTAAGCCGGTTTCACCTTTCACCAGCAGGGCATAGTAATGCCTGAAGGTATCAATCACCATGGGCCGAAGGCCGTTTTTCTCCATCTTCTCAGCAAATGGCTGAAATTGTATGGCTATTTTCGATTCTAATTGATTATGCTCATTCACGGTCGTTGAATCCATGTCTCAAGGGGCAGCGCCTGGTACCGGGCTACCAACAATATGGGCTATGATAGGCCCTAAAACAGCTATGTATATGATGATGGTTATGACCATGGCTAATACGGCCCGGGAGGTTCTGATAGAAAAGACACGACTAAGACCTATGACAATCAGATAAAGCCGATAACACTCAAGGAAAAAGCCTACCAGGGGAATCCAGGAGAACAGGGCTGTAGCTGCTGCATAGGCGTTTACCCTGAAGGTCGCTTCATAGGTCCCTGATGCTTTGAAAAGCCTGGTGATGATCAAAAAGAGGATGCCTGCTGTTACAAAGGGCATCCCAACCCCGCCGACGATATTAAGGATGATGAGGATCTGCTTCTGGCAAACCAGGCCAATGATCAATGAATGGATAAGCACACAGCAGGCCAAAAAAATAGTAGGATTTCGCAGCCCTCCCTCAGTTTCCATCCTCTCATAGAAAAGTTTGGGAGAAAACAAAATGGCCTTTGCCGTACGAAAAAAAATGCTCAGGAAACTGGTGGGTGCAAAATCATTTCCCCTACCCTGGTCCGGGGATATCATAGAGTCCGCCTTGCTATATTAGTTGAAAGTCAGTGATATAGGGGTTGTGTGTTTTTTCAAGTGCAATGGTGGAGGTCGGTCTCCTACCATAGTCGTGGCCCGGCCAGATAATCGTATCATCAGGAAGAGAAAGTATTTTGTTCTTAATAGAACCGAGCAGAGTTTCCAGAGAGCCCCCCGGCAGATCGGTTCTCCCGACTGCGCCTACAAAGAGCGTGTCTCCGGTGAAAAGGTTGTTTTCTACATGAAGGCAGATGCCGCCAGGAGAATGGCCCGGTGTGTGGAGTACGGTCAGCTCTTTGTATCCGAAAGGGACGGTATCCCCGTCCTCTAAGAGCACATCTGCCGGAGGGGATGGTGTAAAGCCCATCTGCATGGCCATGGACTGCCCCTGGGGCGTGTTGAAGAAACGATCGTCCAGGGCATGCATATATATCTTTGCCTGGGTCTGCTCGGCGATCTTGCGGTTTCCACAGGTATGATCAGGATGGCCATGGGTATTTACCACGGATTCAATGGTAAGGCCCCACCCCAGGGCGGTTTCAAGGATGCGTTCTTCCTCCCCTGCCGGATCGATCACCAGCCCCTTGTGCGTGTCCTCGCATCCCAGGATATAGCAAAACACGTCCATTGGGCCGACCTTCATTTGTTTGATAATCATCTTACTCTTCCTCTTCCACCGGCACCACCCACCCAAAAGGATCTTCGGCTCGGCCATATTGGATATCTGTTATTGCGTTATAAAACTTTTGGGCCATGGGACCTACCCTGCCGTCTGCAATAGTCAACACCTCACCCTGCCAGGCTAAATGGCTCACCGGGGAAATGACCGCTGCCGTACCCGACCCAAAGATCTCTTGAAGAGAACCGTCTTTATGGGCTGATATCACCTCGTTGATGGTGATAGGACGCTCTGTTACGGGGATGTTCCAGTGTCTGGCAAGGGTCAGGACCGAGTCGCGCGTAATGCCAGCCAAGATGCTCCCCTTCAGAGGTGGTGTAACAATCTCTCCGTTGATAACAAACAAGATATTCATGGTGCCCACCTCTTCGATGTAGCGGTGTTCAACGGCGTCGAGCCAGAGCACCTGGGTGTAGCCTGCCTTTTTTGCCACCTCAGCGCCATACAGGCTGGCTGCATAGTTGGCCGGCGTCTTGGCCTCGCCAAGGCCGCCTTTCACAGCCCGGACATATTGGTCCGTGACCCATATCTTCACCGGATTGAACCCCTCAGGATAATAGGCACCCACCGGAGATAAAATGATAAAGAAACGATAGGTGTGGGAGGGGCGCACACCAAGGTAAGGGTCCATTGCCACAATCGTAGGGCGAATATACAAAGAGGTCTCAGGCGCCTTCGGGACCCAGGCTTTATCCATGGAGATGAGTTTTTTCAGGGCGTGCAGGACAAAACCCTCATCGATTTTCGGGATGCACACAAGCTGTGCCGACCGGTTCAGCCTGGCCATGTTGCGATCCGGTCGGAATAGCTGAATCTTTCCGTTGGTGGTCCGGTATGCCTTCAGCCCTTCAAAAATGGCCTGACCGTAATGAAGGACCATGGTCGCCGGATCCATGACAATGGGAGCATAAGGTTCTATGCGCGCATTATGCCACCCAGACTCCGGGGTGTAGTCCATGTTAAACATATGATCGGTGAAAATCTGTCCAAACCCCAACTTCGAATCATCTGGAAGCTCCTTGGACGTTTTAACCCTGGTGATCTTGAGTTCCATTTTAGCGCCCCTTCCTCATTTTAGGGTATTGGCATGTAGCATTAATTCTCTATCTAAAGTTGCCCCAAAAAGCAATCCAAAGGAACTTTGTGAAATGGCAGTTGCCCAACTCACGAAAATTGAAGCGCCCAGCCCACAGGGCAGGTGTTCTGCCTTACGCCAGCGCTTCGCGTTCGGGCGGCAGGCCGGTCAAGTTCAACCCTCTTTTGGTGTTTTGCTCTCCTCATGCCAGGTGCACGGCTGTTTTGGACAGCAGCCTGTGAAAGAATTGACCTGTTCGGCTCACAGCCGCCATAATAAAAGCCCTGTTGTGTCGTCGTATTCTCTTTGCAGAGGCTTGCCCAAAAGCTCCTGGATGTATATCTCTCCTGCATAGACCACGGTTTCTGAAAAAATGTGCCCGCCTATGGTCCGGCCGTTGATGTCGGCAAACACGGCATGGGCGTGCACGGCAACCTTGCCGTCTTTAAGCGAGACATTGCCTATGCAATGGACGATTTCGAGCGCCTCCTCTTTTTTGAATGTGACGTATACCTGCTGGTTCTGGTCGTAGCCTCCTAAGGTGGCCGAAGTAACAGAACCGATTATGGAAAAGACCGCCATTTCAATGGCGTGGTTCGCACAAAAATCCTCGACGGCCGCGATAAGGTCCTTGCGGTAGGGGAGTCTTCCCAGCATGCACCGGCCTGCTTTAAAGTCCCATGCCGATATACGATTTGCACCTTTCATATAGACCCCTTATTTCAACCTGGAAGACCTGGTCCTGTGGGCCAGGTCAGAGTTCAATGGCTCTGCCATATATGAAACAAGTGAGCTAAAGTGCCTAACGTGAGCTAAGGTTGAGGAATTGTGTTGTTATTAAATCTGTGTGCGCTGAAAGCGCCTCCTTAACTTTAGGCATTTTAGGCACCTTAGTTCACTTTAGGCACTCTTGGCTTGGTCACTGTGGCC
>QMMN01000042.1 GCA_003647275.1 Deltaproteobacteria bacterium | reverse complement strand
ACCACCGGTGGTATGGAAGCCCTTGTAGCAACCAACCAGTGACAAGATCAGCCCAAAGCAGGCCGACTTGACAAGACCATTGAAGATGTCCTCCAGTTCTACGATCTCAATCATCTTGGCCATATAGATCCCAGCATTGATTTTCAGCAGCCCCACACCGACCATATATCCCCCTATAATACCCACAAAATCCGCGATGATGGTCAGTACCGGCAGCATGAGCACGCCGGCAACGATGCGCGGCACCACGAGGTATTTGATCGGATTGGCCGCCATGGTATAGAGGGCATCGATTTGTTCAGTAACCCGCATCGTACCAAGCTCTGCCGCCATAGCAGAACCGGCCCGCCCTGTAACCATCAAGGATGTCAGAACCGGCCCCAGTTCACGTGTCATGGCAAGTGCTACAGTGGAGCCTACAAGGCTCTCCGCGCTGAACAGGCGAAACCCGTGATAGGCTTGAAGTGCCAGCACAGCACCGGTGAAGGTCCCTGTGAGGATAACAACAACCAGGGAGTTCACCCCCACAAACTCCATTTGCTTGAAGATCGCCCGAAGGCGCATGGGGGGCCGTACCATCCAGGTAACAGTGGCCGCCAGGAGGAACATGACCAGGCCGAACTCTTCAATGAAGCGGATAAGGCCACGGCCTATGGTTTCGATAACCCTCATCATTGATCCTAATTTGGTGGTCGTGCTGAAAACCACAGCCCAACCTCTCCCCTCTGATAACATTTACCCAAAGTCGTTAGTGGTCGCTTTTTTGGCCTTTTGCTATGTGTCTTATTTCTTGGTCAGACGGAATACACCGTCCCATTTTTCACCAGGAGCGACCGGTGGATTTTCTTTAAATGCTTTGCAGCGCTGAATATAAACTTCAGATGGTGTGGTTTTCCCGTCGGTTATCCGTTCGATTTTGAGGGATTCATTAAATTTAGCAATAGCTTCGTCCCACTCCATCTTGAGATAATGCTGCATGCCCTCGTCAAATACCTTAAAGAGTTCTTTCTCCTGATCGGTGAGTTCTCCCTTCATGGCGCAGACTTCGTAAACCTTGACGGGCTCGGACTTGCCCACAACGGTGATGTTGTCGATCATGCGGACCTCGACCATGTCCCTGATTCTTTTTGTCTCGCCGTTTTCGTTGAACTCTAAGTCCAGTGTGTACTCGCTTACCATGGTGTAAATGCCGTACTGCTTGCCTGCTGCTTCCAGACGAGCTGCAAGGTTGACGGGATCTCCCATCATTGTGTAGTTCATGCGCATGGAGCTTCCCATGTTGCCCACGACCATTTCTCCACTGTTGATTCCGATCCGCATTTTCATCTTATGAACAATCTTGGGCCATTTGTCTCCTGGAATCCACTCATCCGGAGGCATGTTCTTGGTATTGCGGTTGGGTTCGTCAGGAGATTGTTTTTCATTGCGCCACTTTTCTCGGAGCTCGGCGAGTTTATTTTGCATGGCTACAGCCACCCGGCAGGCCCTGAGTGCATGATCGGGGAGATCCATAGGGGCCCCGAAAAAGGCAATGATCGCATCACCCTCATATTTGTCTAGGGTCCCTTTCTCGGCGATGAGAATATCTGTCATGGCAGAGAGATATTCGTTGAGAAGCTCCACCAGTTGATGAGCCGTGAGTTTTTCGGAAAAAGTGGAAAAGCCCTGGATGTCGGTAAAGTAAGCGGTGATGGTTCTGGCTTCACCCCCAAGTTCAGGCATGGTCTTGGTGTTGTACATGTCTTCAATGATCTCGGGTGCAAGGTAGCTTTCGAATGTTGCTTTAAGAAATTTTTTATCTCGCTCTTCGGTAAGGTACTTGTAGACTGTTAGGCTTACATACATCAGGACAAGGACGGCCACAGGATAGACAATGTTCAGCCAGGCCCCCTTGTGTGTGAACAGATACTGGCATACGAGGATGTACGTCACAAGCAACCCGATGGTCACGACCATCCCGGTCAAGGCCCTGACCCGCGGAAGTAACAATCCAAGGCTAAGACCAATGACGCCTATAGCCGCCAGGTCAAAGATAGCTGCCCAGTTAGGGCGCTGGAGAAAATCCTGGTGCAAGATGTTATCAATGAGGTTGGCATGAATCTCAGGCCCCGGGAATACGCTGGAAAAGGGCGTGACACGCATGTCGTATATGCCGATCGCGGTGGCACCAACCAGAACAATCTTATCCTTGAAGGTTTCCGGGGGTATCCTGTGGTGGAGGATATCCGTAATAGATATATGAGGAAAGGTCTTTGCGCCGCCGCGATAGTTCACCATAAGGCGGCCGAACTCGTTTGTGGGTGCAGTCAGTTTACCGATTTGTATCTTTTGAACGCCATAGTCAGTTATGACCACAGAGGGCGTCCGGCCCATATAGGCTCGAAGGGCTTGCACAGCAAGGGGAGCATAAAGGTGTTTTTGGCAACGGATAACCAAAGGGACCCATCGAACCCCGCCATCCCGATCAGGAAACATGTTGAAATAGCCTGAATACCGACTAGATTGGGCAATGAGAGCTATGTTGGACTGAGGCATAAAGGCTTCTTGGAGCGGGACTTTTTGTGCTTGATCTGAGCTATAGCGAATCAGCGAATAGCGTGCGTTTCGTGCATTTTTGATCTGCTGTTTGATGATATTTTCATCCAGGTGCTCTAGGCCTTCTGGGGTCATTTGAAAGAAGAATCCCAGGACCACTTTGGCCTTTGATCGTCTAATGGCTTCGGCAAAGATCAGGTCATTATCGGCCTGGCGCTTGGTCTGCTTCAGGTATGCATCAAGCTTGTCGTCTCTGATGCCAAGGCTTTTGACCACATGTTCAAAGGTGGTTATCGCCTCAACCGTGCTGTTCTTGTCAGGCTCTAAGAAGCCCACGTCAAAGACAATGACCTTGGCACCGCTGTCAGAGAGTATCTGAACCAGTTCTGCGAATTTGGACCTGGGCCAGACCCATTTCCCCTGCTCTTCCAGGCTTTTTTCGTCAACTACCGCTAGGACGACTTCTGAGCCCGGGGTTATCGGACCCCGAGAAAGAAATCTCAGGTCCACCGTCTTCAACTCCATGAGGTCCAGGAAAGGCACACCCCAAAGATAGACCCCCATCCCCAGCACAATGATGCCAATGGTGATCGTTGCAGCATTGACCCTGAAGAGCCTTTTCAAAAAATTCTTCTTATGGGATGGGCGTGCCGACATACTGCGACCATAGAAGATGTAAACGGGAAAGTCAAGCTAAAGCTTTATTTTTATTGACACTATCGGTGTATATGGATAGGCTGGAACCGCTATTGGAGAAATGGAGAATTGGAGCATCAAACCCGTACAAGCCGGAATCAAACAAAAAATCTTTCGTGTCGGTGTCCGTTTCCCGTGTCCGAAAAAAACAAATCTACGGACACGAAACACGGGCACGGGCACGTTTGATGCATATTTCTATTGTAGTTATGTTCATAATTTTCTGCCAGAAAAAACACGAATTTCACTACTAACGGACTAAATGAAGCGCATTCTAACCATTGCCGGTTCAGACTCGGGAGGGGGGGCTGGGATTCAGGCCGACCTCAAGACTATAACCCTCCTTGGGGGCTTTGGCATGAGTGTGCTGACAGCCCTTACCGCACAAAACACGCTAGGCGTCACGGCCATCCACGCTGTGCCCCCGGCGTTCATTGGGCAACAGCTCGATGCCGTGCTTTCAGACATCGGTGCCGATGCCGTGAAGATCGGAATGCTCTATGATGCGGCTGCCATTGAGATGGTGGCTGACAGGCTCTTGACTTACGGCATCGAAAAGGTTGTGGTTGATCCGGTCATGTTGGCAAAAGGGGGAGATGTCTTACTCGTTGAGCAGGCCAGAGAAACCCTTGCCAGGCGCCTCATTCCCATGGCCTTTGTGGTGACGCCCAACATCCCCGAGGCAGAAGTCCTTTCAAAGCGGTCGATCAGCACGGAAAAGGACGTCCATGAAGCTGCGCGAGTCATACATGCCATGGGCGCAAGGCATGTATTAATCAAGGGGGGGCACCTGAAAGGCCCTGCCAAAGACTTTCTTTACGACGGAAAAGCTTTTTTCGAATTCTCGAAAGACCGTATTCATACGCCCCACACCCATGGCACGGGGTGTGTTTACTCGGCCGCCATTGCCACATACCTTGCCATGGCGCTTGAAGTCAAGGTGGCCGTGGAAAAGGCAAAGGCCTTCATCCATACGGCTATTCGCTTTGCTTTGCCCTTGGGTCAGGGGCACGGCCCAACCAACCTTTTTGCCCAATTTGCACGTGAACAGGAAAAGTACCGGGTCCTCGAAGCCCTGAAGACAAGCTTGACCCGCCTCATGCAGGTCCCCATAGGGCATCTTGTGCCTGAGGTACAGTCGAATTTGGGCTATGCGCTTCCGTTTGCTGAAACGCACGCAGATGTGGCTGCTTTCCCTGGTAGACTGGTGAGGATCGGGGAAAATATCGAGGCTGTGAGCGGTCCTGCTTTTGGGGCATCCCAGCACATTGCCTCCATCATCCTCACTGCCATGCGTCATGATCCTGGGTTTCGCTCGGCCATGAACATTCGATTTTCAGAGGCGCATATCCAACAGTGCCAGGCCCTGGGCTGGAAGGTATGCTCCTTTGACCGCGCTCACGAGCCAAAGGCCACCAAAGAGGTGGAGGGGAGCAGCCTTGAATGGGGTACTGAAAAGGTCCTTTCACAGGAGGCCACGGTCCCGGACATGATCTTTGACAGGGGTGATGTGGGCAAGGAACCCATGATCCGGGTGCTCGGAAGGAACCCGGACGAGGTGGTCGACAAAGTACTCAGGCTGCAAAAGCCATAATAAGTCCCAGGTTTGCTCCCCACTCCCTACTGCTTACTTTCTTCCTATGAGCCTCCTGTGTCCTTGGTGGTGTGGCATACAAAGCAGCCGCCGGTATTCTCGCCACTGCCGGCGATCATCCCGCTGTAATCCCACCTGAGCATATCAGGTTTGGGGCTTCCGTGTGCACGGTGGCATGAGAGACATGAGACCTGGTCGCTACCCGGTGTTACTGTTTGGGAAGGACCGGTCATGCCCGCAAGAACCGTCGGGTCCCTTGCAATAGGCGCTTCGGGACTATAAGTGGTGTATGATGCATATTCCCCACTGTTCGGCAAGACATGATCTGATGGATGCCTGATCCAGGAAGAGCCGCTCTGGGTATTAGCCGTTCCATGAAATCCTTCATGGCAGCAGGCACAATACTTACTTATGGAGTGTGAATTCCCTGAAGCAGGGGCACCTGCATATTCATTATGGTCTGTGGAAGTTACTGTTTTCTCCCAGTCAGAGTCTTCGATGCCTTCACATCCATAGAATCCCAAACCTTCTTGAAAGCTGGATGGGTGATAATAGGTGAAGCTTAGGAACCTGTAGTATCCCCCGCTTTCACCCACAACAGTTGCACTATCATCGGCATGATGGGCATCCTTAGCATCGTGGCAGAAAACACATTTAGTAAGTACCATATTACCACCGCCATGGCAGGCACTACAAGTGCTGCCAGTTCCACCAGGGGTGGAAGTAAAATTACTATCCTGGCTTACCCCAGGGATATCTGTGACATTATGCCCTTTGGTTTGATCTTGCGCCACATAGTAAAAATTCCCCGCAGCCAGGCCCTTTTGGGTATTGTAGCTGGGTGCAGATGCATTATAAACAATGGGGGCCCCGGTGACGGCATCCTGCCAAGTAGCACCATCTGCTGCCGAATGGCACCCAACACAATTGCTTGTGGTTAGATTTTGATACGGCCCATCGGAACCCCAACTCGAAAGTTGAGTTCCATTCTGGCTGTAATGCATGGTGTGGCAGTTGGAGCACACACCTGTGACCTTGGCAGAGGAATTGCCGGGAAGGAAAAGAATCAGGGAGAGAATTAGCCCTAAGGTGGCCCAAAACGCACCGACCCTTCCAGGATATGTCCTTTGAGTCTTCACCAGCTTACGCCCCCTCCCAATAAGCACAAAAACGAGCTGGTTATTGCGTGTAGTCCATTTTTTCACGGCCGGAAAATACCGGAAAATAAGCGAGGCCGCTACACGATTAGAGCTTTTTTAACCATATACTCCCTTTAAGGGATTGTCAATCGTAAAAAACTCTTATTTTTGTTGTATTTTGTGAGTATTAACCTTCTGGAACGTACTACTTTAGTTGTATAAAGGGGAATCCGGCCATGAAAAAAGCCCATCTTTCTCCCGAAAGAATGGGCATGGGATTCAAACACTCAAAAGCCGGGCAGCCCTGCCGCCTTATCCCAATACTTGGGAACTTAGGCCGATGGCTTTGCGTCCCACCCTTTCAGGAGGTTTGCCTTTTATCCATCTCTTTTATCGGAACATTTGACGGAAGCCTTTAGAAAAAATTAAAAAGCGGATTATTAGCCTCCTGTATCCTTGGTGGTATGGCAGACAAAACAGCCGCTAGTATTCTCACCGCTGCCAGCGATCATGGTCGTGTAATCCCACCTAAGCATATCAGGATAATCACTGGCATGGGCCACATGACAGGAGAGGCACGTGACAACATCAGAGCCAGGGTAAACGGTGTTGCCTATAGAATCAGGTACCGTTGTCCTGCCTACAGGGGCCTCTACACTGTAAGTTGTATACGCTGCATATTCACCACTCGAAGGCAAAACGATATCAGACGGATGCCTGGTGAAGGGTGAGGAGGTATCGCCGCCTATTCCGTAGACGAAATGAAAGTCGTCATGACATGTCCCACAGAACCCGCTTATGGTATTGCTTGCTGGGCTTGCGTTCATGGAGTCAGGAGCGAAAGCATGACAGTCAAAACAACCACCGTCCGTCATAGGCGTGCTTGCCCCATAGTACTCATTATGACTATCAGCAGCCTTATTCTGCCACTTATCTGTTGTATTTTCAAGGCCTTTTACACCTAATAAGAACCTGTAGCTGTTGTAGAGATCATTAGCAATGTCGCACTTTCCATCTACATTCTGGTGGTGAGTTCCTTTCATGATATTTGATGCAGTCCCTTGATTCTTGTACCGGTAACCATGACAACCATAATTTCCGGCACAGGTGAGTTGTGTATTTGAAACCGGATAAGCGCAATTCCAACCCGGGGGACTGTCCAGGAGATCATCAGTGTTACCAAGATCGATGACATTATGCCCCTTGGTATCCGATGCACCCGTGCCCTTGGCGCCAAGGATATAGGCAAAATTTCCAGCGGCTAAATCAGTAGAATCTGTGTGATAGACTTGGGGAACCAGACTACCACCTATATTTTCAATCTTATTTCCAGTGCCCATGCCATGGCACCCCAGACAGTTGCCACGGGTTAGGGCCGGATATGGGCCTTCACCCTTCCATGGCTTGCCCTCGGCACCATACGTTGCCATCGCGGCCCCATTCTGGTTGTTGTGCATGGTGTGGCAGTTAGAGCAGGGCCCTGTGACCTTGGCAGAGGAATTGCCGGGAAGGGGAAGAATCAGGGAGAGAATTAGCCCTAAGGTGGTACAAAACGCACCGACCCTTCCAGGATATGTTCTTTGAGTTTTCACCACGCCCCTTCCCAATAAACATAAAAACGAGCTGGTTATTGCGAGCAGTTCAATTTTTTCATATCCGGAAACATAAGCGAGGCCGCCACATAACTATCATTAGAACCCTTTTAGAGCATATGCTCATTTCAAAGAATTGTCAATCGTAAAAAACTCTTATTTTTTGTTGTATTTTGTGGGGATTAACCTTCTAAATATATGAGTTTAGATGTATATGGAGAATTCGGCCATGAAAAAAGCCCATCTTCCTCTCATCCATCTTTCCGATAGGAACATTTTGCTGAAGCCTAAAAATTAAAAAACGAAAGAGACCATAGACGCGTCCATCAGCGCACCCTTCATGGACCTAAGGGGCTGGCTAACCTTTCCTTCTGATATCTATCGAGTATACATAAAGCAGATACGCTTCCAACGAACTCAATGAGCTCTGGCAGGGATATCCTTTGGTTAAATCCACCCAGGTGTGGACCGGTATGGATCATGATGTCTTTGGCGCCTTTTTTGAAATTCGCTATTTCCTCCTCGGGGTATCCACTCTTTTGCAGGAAATCCCTGAATGCTTCATCTGTCATTTGTTCTTGGTCTACCACCCTTAAGACCTCTTCCATATGGCGATCCACACCCATCTCTTCAATCATGCGGGAGGCAAGTTCATCGAAATTAAAAGGTACCTCGCCAGTAAATTCGCTTTCTACAAAGCCATGGTAATAGCTAAGAAAAATTCCCTGGATAAGTGCCTTAAGCGCGGATTTATCAAAAAGCTCCCGGGCATCCACTGGCGCACCTTGTCCGTCGAGTCCCACTTTTTCTGGATCTTTATGGCGAAAATAGCTGCCTGTGACCAGTAACAAGCTCAAGATGTGCGTGCCAATGTGGGGATAAAGTTTTCGACTGAGGCCGTTAAAGGCAATGAGGTGTTCAAAGTCCCTGATACCTGTAAGGCCAAAATTAGGATAGGCACAGGAACCAAGCCACCTGTCAAGCCTTCCCCCTCGCTGCCATTCATATATGCCGTTATCCGGTCTTCTATGCCTTTGAATCCGGTTATGAAAAAGCGGAATCGGCGCACAATGGACAATGCCTAGCGAGGTCAGTCTTCCTAATAACCAGGCATTTCTCAATATAACCTCCCTGAATTCTTCCATCGTCAGTCGCCTTTCCATTCGATGGTCATTGGGATAAGTGAAATAACCTTTGTGGGCAATAAATCCAATGGCATACCGCTTTGGATGAAGACCGATGCCTTCAGGCATCCTTACGGGTATGTTCTGTAATCTGAATACATAGCCTCCCTTTATCTTGATGGGTGTCGGAATATGAAACCTTATAGGAAAAGAATAGCCGCCTGAATTCAGATGTTCCATCCATACCGCTTCTCTCAGTATGGACTGAAAAGAATCTTCATTGCAGGCCAATTTGACGACCAGTAATCGTTCTTCCTTATCAAGACTAGCAATCAAGCTTCTTCCAAGAACGGCCGGGGCATGACCATTTGTCGTGCCATTTTTTCCCAATATTCCTTGCCAATTCACCGAGGGTATATCCTGTATTGTCATTTCACTGATCTTAGGGCCATGAATGGAAAAGGGGAGAGAGCCCAAGGCCTCGGCCGTTGCCCTGTGTGAGTCACCAGCGACTGTGCCAAGAACATGCTTTAAGGCAGCTATTGCACACTCAACCGGTTCCCCGCTGGCACGGACAACCACAGAAGCCAGCGCATCAGCGGCTTCCCTGTAGAGGAAGTAAGCCTGGGTTTGAGAAGCGTGTTCCCGGCCCTCAAGAACACCCTTCAGGATCGTGATGGTCTCCGGTTTGATGGTCTCAGGGTATGTTCGGACAATGGCATGTAAATCACGAACAGCCAGATATGTGGCTGTAAAATCCAAGCCTTTGGTCTTGAGAGCGTTTTCTAAGGTCTTTTTCTCTCTTGCTATATCCCAGCCCATGCTCCGCTCAAACGCTGAATCGCCTTCTGTGTTAGTTCTGTGGTCCGACACAGCATGAAAAGGGAGAGGTTTTGCAAAGGTTTCAATCTATCCAAACAGACCCGCCACACAGCCTGTCATCAGGCAGGCCAGCGTGGCAGCATAAAGGGCCCGGAAACCCAACCGGGCGAGATCTTTTGCCCGGGTCGGTGCTAGGGCTGAAAATCCCCCCACAAAGATGGCCAGAGAGGCAATATGTGCAAACCCGCAAAGGGCATACGAGGCAATCGTAATGCTCCTCATGTTCGTAATCACCCCGTCCTTGATCAACTGGTGCAGGTGCTGGTAGGAAACTACCTCGGTGACAATGGTTCTTTCCCCGAGAAGGATGGCGATGTGTTCCGCGTCCTGGATCGGCACCCCCATGATGAGTGTGATCGGATAGTAAAGGTATTTCAGAATCAATTGCAAGGAGAGATCAATTCCGAAAACCTTGGCGCCAACAAACCCCAAGAACCAGTTGAACATGGAAAGCAACCCCAGGAATGCCAACAAAAGGGTGATGATTCCAACACAGAGTTTCACGCCGTCATTGGCCCCGGTGATGATCGACTCTATCCAGGTGCTGGAACGATGATCTTTTTCCCCCTGAACGCTTATCCCCAGGGTCTTTGGTATCTCAGTCTCAGGGACAACCAACTTTGACATGATAATGGCAGCTGGTGCGCTGATGACCGATGCCGAGATTAAGTGGCCAGCTATGGATGGAAATTCCCTGTGCAAAAATCCCACATACAGGGCGAGGACCGTGGAAGCAATCGTGCCCATGCCTGCTGTAAGCACCGTGCAGAGCTCTGATCTGGTCATCGCCTGGATATAGGGCCTGATGGTCAGGGCGGATTCAATCCCCACAAATATATTGCTCGAGGCGCACAAGGCCTCTGCCCCGCTGATCTTCATCAAAAAGGTAAATATCCTGGCAAATACCTTGATGATGGCCGGGATGATGTTCAGGTAGTAGAGAAGAGACACCAATGATGAAAAAAAGATGATCGAAGGGAATACCTGGAAGGCAAGGATGAAACCAGGGGAGGTTTCTCCCCTGGGGCCGGTTTCTCCGGGTGATACTGACAGGGGCCCAAAAACAAAGTACATGCCCTCTTTGGCAAAGGAGATCACCTTTAATGCTGCATCGTTCAACCAGGAGAAGATGGCCACGCCCGCAGAGAGCTGAAAGACAATGGACGCGAACACACACTGAAGAAGGAGGCCAGTGAATATCAATCTGACATTGATGTTTTTTCTATCACTTGAAATCATCCACGCCAGAAACATCAAGACAAAAAGACCCAACAGGTTGATTAGTCTATCTACGATCATCCATCAGTTCCTTTCGTCATCGTTCACCTTGCCCCTGAGCTTTTACATCCCTCCTTGTGGCTCGAGGAGGGCAACCAGTTGGTCGGCAACTTTTGTGCTAATTGTTCCTTTGGCCTTGGCCAGATCAACCGTGTAAAGGCCCAGGCATCTGTAAAGCGGAAGGAGCCCGGGGGCATCCTTTTCCATGGCCTGAAGATGGGCAGTTACGGTTGCCACGTCTCCGCGCGCAATGGGTCCTGTCAGGGCGTCGGGTATCCCGTTTACACCGATATTACTCAGGGTGCCCCTGATCAAGGGAAGGAGCGCCTTAAAGGAGATATCATTGGACAGTCCTGCTGCTTTGTTTAACTCAAGGGCAAGGTGTGTCAGGGTTACCAGGTAGTTCGAGGCTGCCACAGCTGCTGCGTGGTATAGGGTCTTTTTCTCTGCTGTAATTTCCAAGAGGATACCGCCCAGGTCTTTGACCATTTGACGAACCACGGGAAGGGCTCCCTGATCACCTTCAATGGTGCAATAAGAACCAGGGACCAGACTGACCGCCTCATCTATTGAGGCAAAGCTCTGAAGGGGATGAAGGGTTGCCACCACGGCCCCGCAGTCCCTGGCCGACGACAGGATGTCTGATGAGAGGGCGCCGCTGCAGTGAATCACCACCGCATTTTTTTCAAATCCCTGATGTTCAGCAATGGTTTTGCATGTTGATTGGATCGTATCGTCAGGCGTGGTGATAAACACCACGTCGGATCCTCGACTGACATCCCAGGGACAATCAGAGAAACGGTTTGCACCAATGGTTTTGGCTGCCCTGCGGGCCGTCTCAAGGCTTCTTGTTGCAACCCCTGTCATGCGGTAGCCCGCACGAGAGAGCAATTTCCCTGTGGCTGTGCCTACAGTGCCGCAACCGACTATGGCGACTGTGGGTTTCATCTTTCCGCCAGGAAGAGCTTGCAGGTGCCGAGCCCCTCGTCCTCGATCTGCAAGGTTACATGATTTATTCCAAACTCTTTATTGATCAATCGGGTGAGTTTCCGCAATATTTCTTTATTGCGCCCCATATCTTCAACAACCACGTGTGCACTTAACGAATCCACTTGCGAAGTCAGGCTCCATATGTGTAGATCACACAGCCCAGTGACACCATCCACAGATAGCATAGCTTGCTTGATACTTTCCAGATCAATATGAGGCGGCACGCCCTGCATCAGGATGTTCACTACATCCCACAGCAGACGCCATGCGCTGTAGATGATCAAAAGCCCAATGAGAACGCTGACCAGCGGGTCAAAAAGCATCCAACCCGTCACGCTGATCGCAACGGCCGCCGTGATTGCCCCTACGGATCCGGCGGCATCCCCCATAAGATGAAACAGGGCCCCCTTGATGTTCAGGTTTTCCTTTCCAGCCTTAAGCAGAAGATAGATGCCCAACAAATTTATCATCAATCCTATGATGGCGATGAAAAACATGGGCATGCTTTTCACCGTGGCCGGGTGCTGAAAACGGCTGTAAGCCTCCTGGAAAATCCAAAGCGCAATTAGGATAAGCAATATGCCATTGATAAAGGCGGCAACCACTTCAAAACGGTAGTAGCCATAGGTCTTGGTTGGGGACGGTTTCTTAGAGGAAAGCCAAAAGGCAAACAGGCTGAGTCCCAGGGCAAACATATCCGAGAGCATGTGCCCTGCATCGGAGAGAAGCGCCAAACTGTGGGTCCAAAGGCCCCCCAATACCTCGACCACGAAGAAAAAAGAGGTCAGGATGAGGATGAGACGAAGCCTTGATCTAACTGTTTTTCGGAAGGGCGCATGATTGTGGTTGTAATGATGATGTTCCATGAAGATTTTACCCAAGGCAACTTAGATAGAACTTGATCATATGGGCTTGCCCTGGATCGACAAGCTCACCGGATTCAATCTTGTCCAATAATGTCAACGAGATGGTTTTGGCTTTATCTTCTCTTTGGGCGGCAACCAACCTCTTGAAAAGGTAGTCATAAATGCTCGCCTGAACAGCTGTCCCAGTTGTCACAAACAGTTCAACGGCCTCATCCCAAAGGGTTTGGTCGCTCAAATAAGCAATAGCAAGGCATTGATGCGTGCCTTCATCGTACTTATTTTGGTAGGACAAGAGATCTGGAAAAACCTGTTTAATGTATTCATTAACCTCAAATGGGCTTGCTGGTGCGCAGTAATAATAGGGCAAGAGATAACCCTCAGACTTTGTCCCGTACAAATTTTTGGATGGGTTGTTCTTTTCAACATTATTGCACAACGGCGTACCCTGATAAATCCTGCCCCCCACCGTATATTCATAGGCCCTCAGCAGACCCACGGGATATTCCTTTATCCTGCGTAACGTATAATCTATGGTTTCATATGTCTCTCCCGGGAGACCGAATATGAGCGTGACCGTACAGTGTATCCCCACCTTATCGCATGTCTCTATGGCCTTGATGATGTCGCTTTCTCGGTAAGAGACCTGGTTTTTTTCAAGTATTGTATCTGAAAAGCTCTCACAGGAAAACACAACGGAAAAGCCGGCTTCCGCTAGCCGTTTTGCAAAATCTAGGTCAAAGCGTTTGGGTATAAATTGAGAAACAAAACGAAAATGCTCGTGCAGCCCTGCCTCTAAGATAGCCGAAACAAGCTCAGAACCGTATCCTAAATCAGGGACATTAAATTCAGTGTCCACAAAAAAGATGGTGCCGGTCTCCCATGAACTTTCTGCAATGGCTTTTAGTTCATCAATGACATCATCAATACTTCTGAAAACGAACTTGTTTCCTTCAATTAACGGTTCCACACAATAGCTACACGCCTGATTGCAACCTCGTTTCACCAGTACGGGAATGCCGTTCGTTTGATAAGAAAAATTGAATTTGGGCTCCCTGTGGAACTGGGCTGAATTTGGGCTAAACGCGTATGGTCTTCGTGGGTTGATTGAATAGCCTTTGTCGCAAGGATAAACCATATTGGGTATCTGCGATATTTTGTGTTTGTCTGGGAAAGCCTCTATGAATTGGAGAAAAGGTTCTTCTCCCTCGCCTATGATCCCATAGCTTAGCCCGAGGTATTTCAGTATGGCTACCGGGGATATGGTAAAGCCGCCGCCGCCAACCACAATAGGGATCCGGGGTATGGTTCGTTTAACTTCAGCAATAACCTCTTTTACTCGGGGGAGAAAATAGAAGGTCTGATAATCGTTTCCTTTAAAATCGCCGTATTCCTCACACGACATACAGGTGTCAAGGTTACGTATCCCAATGCCAACAACATCCGGGTCTATTCGGTTAATGGCGTCTCTGATGTTCTTTTTGAAATCCGTATCCGGCAAAAAAGGGTACTCAACCGTCACCGTGTGCCCCCTTTTTCTTAGGTGGTCGGCAACCAGACTTAGCCCTAATGGGTAGACTTGATTGACTAAATAGTACTTGTCTGTGTACCAGAGCAACACCTTCATGGGAATGTAACCCCATCCATGGGCGTGAGGTTAGGCATGAGATTGGTTGAAATTATGGCACCTTGTTTGCTTGGTTGCAAGCCAGAAAAAGGAAGGATGATCGGCTCAAATAAAAAAGGGCTGGCACGAGCCTGCCCCCTTTCCGGTATCAAGTATGTAAGTCAATTTATCGGCTTGGCAAATATGGGCTCAGGTCTTCAACGTATTCGGTCAAGACCTTAAATCCTGCCTTGGTTAAGGCTGAAATCGCCCTTTCCCCATTTGCAGCGCCAACCCTGAGTACGAAATGATAAATCCCGGGGTATTGCTTCTCTGGCCAGGTAACAAGGCTGCGGATGTTGATCTGCTCCTCCTTTAAGATCCTCGACACCTCGGCTATCATGCCTATGCGGTCCTCGACCAGCACGACGAAACGGGTACTTTCTCCGTCTATACCGATGGCTTCAAGCAATACATCCATCACATCCGTGGTTGTAATGATGCCGACCAGCTTTTCGTTTTCCATGACGGGCAATGAACTGATTCTGTTTTCTTGCATAATATGCCCTGCACGCTCAATCGTTGTGCCGGGGTTAATGGTAATGATTTTTTTGGCCATAATCGTCTCTACGGTCAGCTGCTTCAACAGATAATTCAACTCATGAGCGCTAAGGGCTGTTGCCGGAGACGCCCAGGCCTGCTTGATATCCCTATCTGAAACGATTCCAACAAGCTTATTACCCTTGTCGATCACCAGGAGGTGTTCGATAAGCTTTTCGGCAATGATGTCTTTGGCTTTTACAAGAGATGTATCAGGGGTTACTGTTACCAGGTCTTTGCGCATGATTCGACCGACGTGCATGGGAGCCACCTCCTTTTTCACGAGCTGCGGCCATGGTAGCAGAGAGCGTATCTACTGGGTTCGTAAGCGATGACAAACTAAACAATATGAAATGCCCCCTGCTGTGTCAAGCAAAAAGCCGACAAGCAGACCGGCCCGGGCTGCTTGTCGGCACGCGAAGCGCTGTCGCAAGGCAGAACCCCTTTCCTGTAGACGAGGAGCTTTACAAAAGGAGAATTCGGTTGTAAAAAATGGTGCAATCTGTTAGCCGTTGCCGTCTGAAATAGCTATAATAACAGGAGGCTTCTTGGATAGCAACAACACAATTCCTTATAACCCCATTAAGATGGCAACAGACAAACTGATTGCCCTAAGTGTGCTGGCCTTGTTTTCTCCCGTCATCATGCTGATCCTGGTTGGTATGCCTCTTAGTTCGATTTTCCGACCGCAGGACCGGGGCCCCATGATATATCGCGAACCCCGTTACTCACAGGGAAGACGTTTCTACATATTGAAATTCCGGGTGCTGCGAAAAGAAATACTTCATCAGGTTGAGCGCATGGGACAACATGCCAGGGTTTATGAGGGGAATGTGGCCAACCTCACTTGGGCGGGGCGCTACCTCAAAAAGTGGTACCTGGATGAGCTTCCACAACTCATGAATGTCCTGCGTGGCGACATGAGCTTGGTCGGTCCGCGACCCTGGCCAGAGGCAAACTATAAGAGCCAACTGGATCGGGGCGTTGCCTACCGAAAGCTTGTCATGGCCGGTTGGACAGGGCCGGGACAACTCTGCAAGGGGCGTGTGCCCGCAGATAAAATTTCTCAGTGTAGTGAAGAAGCCGATATCGCGTATGTAGCCAGATGTCGAACCTCTAGTCCCTTGTCCTTACTCACTTACGACCTTAAGCTTCTGCTGAAGACGGTTCGCACGATGCTGGAGGGAAAGGGCATATTTGATTAGCTGGCGATTTCAACGACCTTTTTGTTGAACTTGGATCCGTTTTTCAGCGTATAGGTCTTGGAAACCACGCTCAAACGACCTTCTGCAAATAGCTGAATGCATTCTGGGTAAAGCTGCCATTCCAGCTTGAGGCCCTTTTCCCTGACCGTATCAATGGTGTCCTCGGGCGTAATTTCGAAGGCCTTCTGTCCAATAACAGGTCCGGTATCTTCTCCATAGTCAACAAAATGAACAGTGCCCCCCCCTACCTTGCAGCCGTACCGATACGTGTCACCATAGCCATCAGCACCCGGAAAAGACGGAAGAAGGGCTGGATGGATATTCATAATCCGGGGCCTTGACGGGTTGGTATTAACGCGGTCAATAAAATAGGGGGTAAGGATTCGCATGAAGCCGGCCAGGACCAGAAGGTCAAAAGGATAGGCCGCCATATGTCGAAGGAGCGCATTCTCGGCGATAGCCCTGGTGCAAAAGAATCGCGTCACATGGTCGCGTTCCGAAGGGCCAACAATGAGTTGTTGTCTGGCCAGGACCGTATCCAAATCAAAATCCTCGGGAACCAGATTTTCCAGCGGCTTTCCACGGGTCTCTTTTATGATGGCCTGGTAATCGACCGTAAAGGTGGGAATTCCATGCTTTCGAGCCCTCTTAAGGCCGTCAGCCTCTGGGTTGTCCGAACCCACAAAAGCAACCCTTGCATCTATCTGATCTGACTCACAGGCATCTATAATGGCCTGCAGATTGCTTCCTCCGCCGGAAATCAGGGCGCCCACGCGAATCTTGTTAGCCATAAAATTATCAGTACCAGGGGGCCTTCAGGGTGTCAATAGGAATACAGGTTGTTGCCAAAACAGCTGTGCACCTGGCATGAGGAGAGCAAACACCAAAAGAGGACAGAGACCTAAATTGTCGTAATTTAGGCAATGGCCTGGAATACAGAAGACCCATTTTTACCTTGACTTTGAACCTCTTAAAATCTATAGTTTTTTTATGCAAAGTCACCGCCTTGCGCGCCTTCTTCGCGTGATCGTTGAAGTCAAGACTCGGCCTGACAAGTCTCCTGAGCAGATCGCCAAAGACCTCGGGATATCTATCAGACAATTCTACTATGATCGAAATAAGCTCGCTCAAATGGGGTTCCGATTTTCACGAGCAAAGGGGCGGTTTACGATCCTCAGTGACCCTGTGGTCACGATAGGGAGCCTCCCGCTGAGCGAGGTCTTGGCCCTTGTCCTGGCCACCCGCCATTTGTTTGCCACCAGAGACTTTTCCATCGTACGACGCGCCCTCAAAGGCCTTTACAAGATTGTTGACCACATGCCGGATTCGCAAAAGCAACTCTTGAGGTCGCTCATCCAGGATGTGATTATCAAGGACGGTTTTGGTTGCAATCCAGATATCCTTGAAGACATTGTTCGTGCGGTGGACGAAAAGAGGCGCATCCTGGTGCACTTTCGGCATGGCGCCCCAGAAAGTCGAGTTGCACTGGACCCCTTTAAACTCTATTTTAAGCGGTCCAAGCTCTTCTTGGATGCTTATGCTGTTGAAAGAAAGAAGCATGCACGATATCGTGTTGAAACCATAGATAAAATTGTTTTTACCCCATTTTACAGGCCAGAATATTCACACACATGAAACTCCCATAAACTTCGTGATAAGGGCATATACATCTGGTCTTGCCCTGTCTTGCTGAGGGCTGACAGCTCAGTGCATAAACATGAGAGATGAGAGTGGCTTGGCCGCCGGGGTGTGAAAATCGCCTCTCCCGCGGTTTGGGACAAGGAAAAGGAGGATCCATGAGAGATGTTGTCATTGTGAGTGCTGCCAGAACAGCCGTTGGGGCATTTCAAGGCACTTTGTCAAGCATTCCTGCTACTGATTTGGGAGCTTATGCCATCGTCGAAGCCATGAAACGAGCTGGCATTTCCTCTGATGATGTCGATGAGGTGATCATGGGGAATGTTTTGCCCTGCGGCTTGGGTCAGAACCCTGCCAGACAAGCCTTGCTCAAGGGCGGTTTGTCCCACGATGTGGGAGCCACAACCGTCAACAAAGTCTGCGGTTCGGGGTTAAAAGCGGTTATGATGGCGGCCCAAGCCATCATGGTGAAAGATGCGGATGTGGTCGTGGCAGGGGGCATGGAAAATATGAATCTGGCACCTTATTTTCTCGAAAAAGCCCGAACAGGCTACCGCATGGGACATGGCAAGCTGATAGACGGCATGATACACGACGGACTCTGGTGCCACGTCAACGACTTTCATATGGGGATGAGTGCAGAGCTTTGTGCTGAAAAGTATGAAGTTACCAGAGAGGACCAGGACAAATTTGCGCTAGATTCATACAACAAGGCCTTGAAGGCCCAGACAGAAGGAGGCTTTGACAAAGAAATATTTCCAGTAGAGGTCCCGCAGCGAAAAGGGCCTCCGGCCTTGTTTGACCGGGATGAGGTCGTCCGTGAAACCTCTATGGAAACCCTGGCCAAGCTTTCCCCGGCCTTTAAAAAAGACGGCACAGTCACGGCTGGAAATGCCTCCAAGATCAGCGATGGCGCTGCAGCCGTGGTCCTTATGGCTCGCGAAAAGGCTGATGCCATGAGCCTGAAGCCGATGGCACGCCTAGGAGCCCAATGTTCCGCGGGTATTGATCCGAAGTACGTGCTGGTCGCACCCATTCTTGGGATTCCCAAGGTGCTGAAAAAGGCAGGCCTTACCATGGATGACATTGATATCTTTGAAATCAATGAGGCCTTTTCCGCCTCATCTGTTGCCATTATCAAGACCCTTGGGCTTGATCCAGCCAAGGTGAACCTTCGGGGCGGCGCGGTGGCCCTGGGTCACCCGATCGGTGCAAGCGGGGCAAGGGTCCTGGTGACCCTTGTCCATCTGATGGAGGACAAGGGGGCAAAGCGCGGCTTGGCTTCATTGTGTCTGGGCGGCGGCGAGGCGGTCTGTCTGATTGTGGAAAGAGACTAACCCGGACAAGCCGTAACCAAACAAGAATGGTTAAGTCTTGTAAAGTCAGGTCAAATTTGGCTCAAACAAATGCCTAAAGTGAAACTAAAGTTGAAAGTGCCTAAAGTTAAGGAATGCGCTTTCAGCGCAACCTGTTTTTAAGACTGACCACGTCGAAGGCGTGCACATTAACTTTAGCTCACTTTAGACATTTTAGTTGTTCCGGTAAAAGTCAAGAGATTTTTTTCAAATATTTGCGGGTAGGTTATGCCGCAAATATTGTCAAATCGTTCTTTGAAAATTCGGTAAAATCTGTACACAAGGCCGATGTT
>QMMN01000041.1 GCA_003647275.1 Deltaproteobacteria bacterium | reverse complement strand
TCAGCCGAAGACGACACCTATTTTGAGAAACTGGCAAAAGACCTGGAGATTGACAAGAAGCTTCTTGCCTTTGTGGCGTACAGCAGCATAAAGCCATCTCTTTCTCTTTCTGCTGAGCAGTTGGCCTCTTATCTGGACAACGATGCGCAATGGGGAAAGGGATACTGCCCTGTTTGCGGCAGCCCCCCGGCTCTTTCTATCCTTAGAGACGAAGGTCAACGATCTTTGCTTTGCAGCTTTTGCGGCCACGAGTGGCCAATTCAAAGGATATACTGTCCCTTTTGCGAGAACATGGATCAGAAATCACTTCACTATTTCTATAGCGAAGAAGAAGATAACTACCGTGTCAATGTGTGTGACAAGTGCAAGAAGTACCTTAAGACTGTGGATACAAGGCGAATGAAGCGCCCTGTATATCCTTTTGTGGAGCAGGTTTCTACTTTACATCTCGACATGCTGGCCCAAGAGCAAGGCCTTGAGAGTGGCATCCCGCTATGGCTCCAAATGTAGATCCTTACAACCGCAAGATCACCTACTTAAGGCTCTCTGTGACAGACCGCTGCAACCTGCGTTGTATCTACTGCATGCCGGTGAAGGATTTGACGCTCTTGGATCATGCTGATATCTTGACCTACGAAGAGATCCTTAAATTAATCCGAGTAGCAACAGGGGTGGGCATAAAAAAAGTCCGCCTGACAGGGGGCGAACCCCTGATCCGCAGAGACTTCGTGCACCTGGTTGAATCTGTATGTCGGATCGCACGTATCGAGGATGTCAGCATTACCACGAATGGTGTGCTCTTAAAGGAGATGGCCCGGCCGCTCTTTGAGGCTGGTGTCCATCGGATCAACGTAAGCCTTGATACTCTGAACCCCCTGAAGTATACGAAGATCACGCGGAGGGAACGCTTTGATGCTGTCTGGGAAGGGCTTCGAGTCGCTGAGGCGGTTGGTTTTTCACCCATCAAGGTGAATGTCGTGGTCATCAAAGGTATCAATGATGATGAACTCCTTAAGTTTGCGGACCTGTCTGTACGAAAGCCGTATCACATTCGATTCATCGAGTATATGCCAATTGGGCAGGATAGTCACTGGACACCTGAAAAATATATCTCCTCGGACGAGATAAAGGCCGAACTCGAGACCTTTGGGCCTCTTCACAAGATTCCTCATGCAATCCATGATGGGCCTGCCGAACGATATCGCTTTGAATCGGCCAAGGGGGAAATTGGCTTTATCAGTGCCCTGAGTCATCACTTCTGCCCTTCGTGCAACCGCCTCAGGCTCACGGCGGACGGCAAGCTTCGCCCATGCCTTTTTGCTGACGATGAGGTAGACATTAAGTCGCCGCTTAGAAAGGGGTGCAGCGAGGGAGATCTAAAGGGGCTGTTTGAAGAGGCCATTGCCAGGAAACCGAGACGACATCGTGCCGAAATCCTGAGAAAAGGTGGATGCCTTCGCCCCATGTCCACCATCGGAGGTTAGAAAGTCTTATGAAGTGTCCTCATTGCAACGGTGATCTCCCATCGCGCAAGTGCCCTGAATGCCATGAAAAAATCCCGCTTGAGGGGCGCTTTTGCTCCTACTGCGGGGTAGAGCTTGGCCTACTGGACCCCGGTGAAGAATCCGGTGAGGGTGAAGTCGATTTTTCAAAGCGGATACTATGCAGTGACGGTACCTGCATTGGTGTCATCAACGAAGACGGCTTTTGCAATGAGTGTGGGAAACCTTACACAGGAGAGGCCGGGTAGCAATACCATTTCGGATTGCGGATCTCGGATTTCGGATTTAAGGAATAATGCATTTTCATTTTAGGCATTTTAGGCATTTTAGGCACTTTAGCTCACTTTAGTACACTTTAGGCACTTCAAAGTATGTATGAACTGAAGGTCATTACAAACTTTTCTGCTGCCCACCAGCTCAAGGACTTCCAGGGCCCATGTGAGAGTTTACACGGACACAATTGGAAGATTGAGGTCTGTGTGACCTCAGATACCCTAAACGAAACAGGTGTTGTCATCGATTTTAGGGCCTTGAAAAAACATGTGAATGCCGTCGTGGCAGGTTTGGACCATAAATTCTTGAACAATCTGGATCCCTTCAAGGACCAGAATCCATCTTCTGAAAATATCGCACGATATATGGCCGAGCAATTGGCCCTTGTGCTCAACGGCCCGACCATCAAGGTGAGTCGGGTCACCGCCTGGGAGTCTGAAACCTCCTGCGCAACGTACTACCCATCGTAGCCGACCTATTCTCCTTGTTTCCCTCTTAAGTCTTTTGCTCAATATGTCGATAAGATAGACAGGTCCTGGTCAACCAAAACACAAAAAAGACAGCACTCGTTTGGAGATACGTGAAAGGCATAGGAATTTCGGCTTTCAGGTCCTTCTATGGGCAAGATCCCTGAAAATGCAGAAATGCCTCAATGAGGTCGCCCCACCAGGCCGATCCTTAAAAAGGAGGAAACCAGCATGAGCCCATACTGCGGAGCGCCAGAAGAGTTAATGGGGCACCAGGAAACAAGCTACGGTGCCGACCAATGGCGACGTTGGGACGAAGAGCTTGTCGAAGAGTTCGGTCGCTGGCTTAGTCGCCTTGCCAGGGCATTTTCCATCTTGTTCCTTGCTGTTTCTGCTGTAGTCGTTATTAGATGGTTCTAGAAAAGATTTCAGAAGAACACCACTGTTCAGTTATCAAAGAGCAAAGACGATCGCCTTTCGCCCTTTATTTCAGCTTATCTTATTTCAAGCTATCCTTGAAGGCATACCAGTTAATCAGCATGTCAACCATGCCGTGATAAATCGAGCGGGTTTGCGGATTCACGCATCCGAGTCTTTTCATGGCCTCCTTTGCCCGTTTCTCAAGCGCCTCTATTTTCTTATCAGCCTCTCTGAGACCATCACTCACTTTTGATCCGTTGTCGAGCTCCCGTTTGAACCGGGCCGGCCAGGTTTTGGCATCTGAAAGTGCTTGTAAAAGCCGGGTTGTAGTATCATCTGTGGACATCATGATAATTCACCTCCAAGTAGCTAGTAATTCACCAGGGGGCGGGTTTTTCTTGAAACGACTTGGCAGGAACTCTCAGTTTTTCGTGACTTAGAAAAGGGGGAAACCGCAGCCACCAAAGTGAAACAAAAAGCTTCCCCCCCTGAACATTTACGGTAGATCAACCTTAGCCTTTTGGTTTAAAGAAATCATCCAGGTAGATAACCTTTTCATCTTTTCTCTCAGGACGAGACAGCTCACTTGCAGTCTTCGACTTCATGATGTCTTTGATCGCCTTCTGGAGTTCAGGGTTGTCATCTATAAAGTGCTGAATCTGTCTTGCCAGCTGCACCCATCCCTTTTCCAGTTCATCGGTATCTATAGGGAAGCCTGCAAGTTCTGCCAATATATTCGCCATTCGAGAAAGGAGCCGGAGATGGGTGCCCTGAAGATAAAATGGGCAATGCCCCCAGAGGCTGATCCCCTCAATACCCATCTCCTTTGCCTGGTGCAAGATCAAAGAGTGAATGGCCCCGGGGCCTTTATACACTGTGGGAATGACCTGGGCTTGCTTTAAACGTTCCAAAAGCTGTTGGCTTGAGGCAAAACCTGAAATCATGGCATCCGTGTGCACCACATTGTCCTGAAGTCCCCCGAGGCTGATGATGAGATCAACTCCCAATTGCTTGCAAAGGGACAATATCAGCTCAGTAAACGAGAGCCAACGAAGGTGGGGTTCGCTGGCTTTAAACAGAATTAGGTCTACATCTGTTTCTGACTGGTGTGCGGCATAAAATGCGGCTTCTGGAAGCAAGACCTCGTTTAGCTGGCCGTCTTCTATCCTGACAATGGGACGTGCATCATCGAATCGATAGAAATTATTGGGATTAATCTTTGCAAAGCGAGTCGCCCCAAGCTTTTTTGTCAGGTAGTCGATCATGCCCACGGCCACATTACCACCGTTGGCCCAACCTTCAAACCCAAGGATGAGGACCGGATGCCCGACCTCTGGTGTCTCCTCTATGATGAGTTCATCAAGCACAAAGTCAGTCTGTCAGATCGTGTGCATACTGTCAAGCAATCCATTCGAGCAGAGAGGACCCTGAAGTTATGCCTTAAAGATTCCTGCTGGATCGGTGTTTTAGCAAACGAGCCCAAAAAGCCTTGACAGGATCTTGACCAGGCGCTTATATTTTTTGGATGATCAAAGGCCAGGTAGCAGAGTAAACAGCGTAACCTGTACCCGCTACCACCTGAATCGCCACAAAGAACATGGGAGTGTATTGCAACGTACCCCCAGCGGTAAATAAAGACCCTCAACAGAAATAGACATTATGTGTGAAGCCAATGCATATCTGCTAAAGGACGGCAAGGAAGAGCTCTTGTTGGAGGCTTTAGACACTGTAGAGCCTGACGATGGGAGGCTCCGACTCACCAGCATATACGGTGAGGAGAAATTTATAGAAGGAAAAATCACCCATCTCTCACTCGTCGATCACAAAGTGATTATCGAACAGGCGGACGAATAAGGAGCTGAATTCCCGCAGGTCTCGCAAAACAAAAGGGGCTTTTTACAGCCCCTTAAGTCATGTCTTTCTTGCTGGTGGAGCTGAGGGGGATCGAACCCCTGACCTCATGACTGCCAGTCATGCGCTCTCCCGTCTGAGCTACAGCCCCATCTAAATAAAATATCATAACAAGGTGGAACCCTGCTGTCAATCTTCTTTTTGGACTTCATTTTTGTCCTGTCACGGCGATCCTTGTAAATTAGATGCAAGGATGTCATACTTACCTGGGAGTGTCCGTTGTCTGTTGAGAAATCGCAAAACCAGTTAACTTAGCTGCATAGCAAAAAAGATTCGGCAATGAGATATCTGACTTAACCATTTAAAAATATAGATACAATGGACGACTAACGACGGACCACTGACATTACCCCTTACCCCCTTATGTCTGAAAAACAACACATAGCTATGGATTGTTTTTAAGATGTCGGCATTATCCAGGGGTCACAGAACGGGTCTTGGAAGGGATCGGGGCAAAGGTATTGCCAGTCGTGGGCGGCAGGGAAGCCGTTATCCAAGGGTTATCAGGATAAGACCGAGTGCCGATGCCAGGTTGAAGAAGGTATTTGCCAGGATTGGTGTCCCTCGCAGCCAGCCCTTCAAGCCGGATTCCTTTCAACTCAAGTCACTTGCCGCGATTCGGCGGACGGATTGCCTGGTTTCTGCCCCAACCGGTTCCGGGAAGACCTGGATTGCGGAAGAGGCGATTGCCCGAATCCGAAAGAAGGGCGGAAAGGCTTGGTATGCCTCCCCGCTTAAGGCCCTGACCAATTCAAAACACCTTGAGTTCAGCGAACGATTCGGCCCTGAACAGGTGGGCATATTGACAGGCGACCGCAAGGAGAACGCCGATGCCCCTATTATCGCCGGGACCACTGAAATCCTGCGCAATCAGCTCTATGATGCCATGCACGCGGGTGTGGATCTCCCTGTAGACCTTGTCATCTTGGATGAGGCGCATTTCTTAGGGGACGAGGATCGGGGCGTGGTGTGGGAAGAGATCATGATCTACCTGCCTGTTCGGGTCCATCTCCTGCTCCTTTCGGCAACCATCAGAAATGCCAAACAGATTGCCGGGTGGTTGGAATCAATACGGTCCAAAGAATGTGTTGTCGTGGAAGAAACCGGCCGGCCGGTCCCCCTATTTCCTTTGTTTTTTCACCCTTCTGGCAGGCTTCTACCCTTGATAGGTCCCCAGGGGATCGACAAAAAGGTCAGCGCCTATCTGAACAGCCGGAACCCGCCGGTCCTTGCCCCGCCGCGAAGCCTTCCCCCTTTTGGGGAGATCATCAGGGTCTTGAGAAAATACGATCTGCTTCCCGCCATATTCTTTCTGAAGTCCCGGGCAGACTGTGATGCGGCCCTTGATCGTTGCATCGATGGTTCAGTCCGAGATAAGGCAGGGCGAGCCAAATTGAATGAAAGGATTGATGAGTTGACTCAAGGACATCCACGTTTGGCTGGGCACCGCCAGATGTGGCATCTGAGGCATGCAGGTGTGGCAGCCCATCACAGCGGGCAGCTTCCTGCATGGAAACTCATCATTGAGCACCTAATGACCGAGGGCCTACTGGATGCGGTCTTTGCGACCTCTACGGTGGCTGCTGGCGTCAATTTCCCGGCTCGAAGCGTCGTGTTCCTGAACTCGGACCAATACAATGGCCGCGAGTTTTTGCCGCTGAATGCAACCGAGTTTCATCAAATGACGGGCAGGGCCGGCAGGCGGGGCAAAGACCATATTGGTTTTGCCGTGGCCATTCCCGGAAAATTCATGGACCTGCGGCTCATTGCAGACCTTTGCACCATGCCGCCCGAAGATGTGACCAGCCAGATCAAGGTCGATTTTTCCATGGTCTTGAACCTGCTTTTGTCTCACACCCCTGAGGAGATCAAGGCGATCTTTCAAAGATCGTTTGCCACCTACCTGAACCTGGCCAACCAGCAGCAAGGGCTTGATCGCAGGCTCAAAAAGGCCGGTCGCACCCTGATGGCACTGCTTCCAGAGGCCCTGTGTGCCGGGCCTGAATTCGTGGTCGATTTGACCAGGAAGCGGGCCGCCTTGACCCAGGAAATCAAGGATCTTAAACGCACGCTCAAGGGACTTGAGTCCAGACTCTCTAAAGCGGCAAACCTGGTACCGGGACGGCTCTTTTTGGACCGCCGCGGCCGGATGTACTGTGCGATCAAACCGCAAGTGAGACGGGATGAGGAAGGTGTGCTGGCTTGCCGCGTGAAACCGGGTCTTCCCACACGGAGCAGGCACGTGAAGATGAGATGGTTTCGACCTGAAAAGGTCTCACGAATCCTCGACAGGGTGCTGAAATTGCCTGCACCGGAAGACCTGTCCGGGTTCGTTGCATTGCTGACCCAAGCATCACAAATGGAACCGCCACCCGTTTTGGATCATTTACCCCTGGGAGAAGATGAGGCCTCGGCCCTCAGACCTTTGCAGGGCCGCATCCTTTTTGTTGAAGAGGCGCTTGATCGCCTGGTCTGCAAACAATGCAGCCACTTCAGGGTATGCCACGGCAAGCCCAAGGCCCCTTTCAGGCCGGTGCTGGAGGATTTCGCCTTTATGTGGGATGCTGCCAATGCTGTGCGCATGCGTTTATGGAATGATTTTGTAAAACACCTATCGTTTCTGAAAGAGGAGGGCTTTGTCACCGAGGACAATAAACTGACCGATGATGGGATCTGGGCGTCTCAGCTCAGGCTCGACCAGCCCCTGATGATCGCCGAAGGGCTGCGCATGGGCGTCTTGCCGGATTCGGACCCGAGCTTGCTGGCAGCCCTGGTGGCTCCCTTTGTCCATGACCGGGACATAGAGGTCAGGCTTGACGAATCAAAGATTCCCAAGCAACTTTTAAAGGCCTATGACAGGATGAAAAAGGCCCTCAACCCCCTGATAGAGCGAAAGGCGGTGCAGGGATTTGAGGTGAGGCCCCTCACCCTGTGGCCCGCTGCCACGATTTATGCGTGGGCCAATGGGCAGCCGTGGGAAAAAGTTCTGGAGATTGCGGGCATGGCAGAAGGGGACCTTGCCATGCTGGTGACAAGGACGGCAGACAACCTGAGACAGATCGCCTCCTTGACAAAAGTCTATCCGGACATTGCCAAAAGTGCTGCTGAGGCTATTGCCATCATCCTCAGGGAGCCGGTGCTCATGGACTAGCCCGGATTGGTCGCCAATATGGCTACAAACTCTTGTTGTTTCTCGCAGAGCCCGCGGGGACACAAGGATTTTGAGCAGATTTCCTGAGATGGAAAACTGCTCAAACTGTTTGCCCTCTGCCGTGGGAAATCAGTATTGTTGAAAAATTGTTTTGCTGGGCCAATGTCAATAAGCTGTTGGTCCAGGTTTTTAGCATTGAGCCGATCCCACCTAAGATAATTGGTATTGTTGATCATATGGCCTCCGCAAATATAGATTCTAGTTCAATGCTTTTGCTATCAAATCCATACTCCAGCTTATATCAGATTCCATTGCCATATGACACAATTATAGGCGGGACTGTCACGGCTTTTGCAGCCTCTTACATAACATTGACTGATTATCAGACAGCCTGAGCCCGAATCCCCCCCGCCGCCCGCCCTTGAAAAAAGAAAAGGCGGTTAGAGAAAAAATCTTCAACCGCCTTCTATTTTGTCAAGAGTGTAGACTCACCCTCTCTGGCATGCAATCATCTCGTCATCCTCCAGCCCGACGTTTTGGTGACATCCTTCTCGATATTATAGACAGAATTATAAACCCAAAAAGAAAGAATAAGGCCATAAACATTATGAATTTATTGCTGTTAAGGGGTAGTATGTCGTTTTGGAATAGCCATAAATACAGTAAAGTTATAAACCACGTAAGGTTGGTCATACTATGGATTATCATGCTTGGTATTAGTGATTGAGTTTTGACGTAGAAGTAAACGAGGATGATTCCCGTAATAATTAGACTAACGGCCGATCTCATGTCGCTATGCCATATTGCCCAGACCAGCGAAGTTACGAACACACTCCCTTTGTGTCCGATCTTTCTCCTAAAAGGCGAATACATAAACCCTCTAAAGACACTTTCTTCAACAATAGGTGCGGCAACCAGCGCTGTAAAGAAAAAAACAAACAACTGGTGACCCGAAGCCATCTCTAGGCCTCGAGTATTATAGAACCATCGTGACCTATCAAGTAAGAGTTGATCTTCGCCAATTAGCAAGGCTCCGAAGAACCAGATAAATCCAAGCACGAACGATATTCTCAGGCCTAAGATGACATTTGGAATGCTGTTTTCAAAGCTAAGGCCTAATGTCGAGATCTTAAGTCCGTATTTAGAGCGAAGAATAGTATAAAGCAAAATTGCTGCCAGAACCAATAAAACAAACGTGCCATAACTATTGAGCTGAGATAAGCTAATAACTCCTTTCCAAACAAGCACCCAACTGATGCATCCAATCAATAAGAACAATACTAATAGCCATATGATATCGTAACAATTCCATGTTTGACTCAAAAAAAATGTACTTGGAGGCTCATACTTATCTTTCTCAATCGACACAAGACATGTCAACAGGATGGGCGACAGGATGAGTGCAACCCGAATTGGCCATGGTATCTGAGTGTACATAATCACTCGCTCTCAGACGCCTATTTACATGGCTGAGGCTGTTCGAAGGCCTCCGCGGGCGAGGGCAAAAAGGGATTAAGTTGATCAATGCCTCCGGGGGGACTTACTATACCTGGAGTCGGTCCTCGAACAGTAAGTTGGTACAAAATCTCAAAACCAAGCTGTCCCAGCCTCTTCAACTGTGGTGGTATTTCCCCTGTCGGGTGATGCTCTATGTCATAACCATGAAGCTTTTCATAAGCTCTATACACATCACCAGGGAAATACCTATCAGACAGCCCATAGGGATCAATGAGATTTATTGGATTATTCAGGCAATAACCGTATAGGTCGGTATCCCCACCGGCAAATCCTATAGGATCCTTTGCGGTCCATCTTCCTGTATCGGGATCATAGTCTCTGTAGCCGAATCTGACAAGGCCGGTATCTCTGTCATGCAGGCCGCCGGCAAATCCGAAGGGCACGTCAAATGCCGGATGTGTATCGGTGATGATATTCCCAAATGAATCGTAGTCAACCCTCTTTACCACATTCCCAGCAGCATCTGCAAGCACTCTTAAAGAACCTACTTGGTCGTAAGTCAAATAATAAGTGGAGCCACCTTTGGTCATCGCCACTGGCGTCCTGCCATCTGCATATTCGAACCTCATGACCAGGTTGTCGCTGCCATCATAGACAGCCAGCAGCCGGGTTAATCCCTGCCAGAGATACTTCTCAACCATGACACCATCTAGCTTTTTCGCGATTCTTCTTCCCAAAGGATCATGGACATACTCGATGAGCCTGCCATCAGGCAGCTGCACACTTAAAAGCTCACCACGGGTTGAATAGTCATAGGTGGTGACGTCTGCGCCTTGCGTCCTGGTGGTAAGAAAACCATCAACGTCGTACTGGTAGGTGGTATCACCTGCGGTCAGAAGATGGTCTTCTTCAGAATAGGCAAGGTCCCTTCCGGCAATCCCCCTCAGCGCATTCATCTCATAGGTTCTGGTTCCGTTGGCGCTGTATTGGTATTGCTCAACCAGAACGCTGTCTTTGGTCACCGTGAGGAGCCGGCCCATTGCATCATAGCTGTAAGAGTAACTGGAAGGAGTACCGTCAACCGTCTCGGTCTTGACCGTGATCCTGCCCGCATTGTCACGAGTCAGGTTCCAGGAGGTGAGGCTGCTCCCGCTGACAGTAAAGTCTTGTGCCTCCACCTCGCCATAGCCGTTAAAGGTGCGGCTCAGGCTCAAGGCCCCGCCGGTCACGGCCTCGGGCAGGCCGTTTTGGGCATTGCGGGTGATGGTAAAACTGCCGGCCCCGGTCAAAAGACCATCATTGTCGTAAGAATAATTGTTGGTATTCCCGGCATAGGTGAAGCTGCTGAGGTTGAAGTCGTTGTTGTAGGTATAGGAAAGGGATTGATTCAAATCGCCGCTTAAGGTTTCTGATGTGACCAGATTGCCGTCGTATCCATAGGTTATTGTACCGGTGCCATTGGTGATTGATTCCACCTTTGTACTGCAAAGATATGTGAGATCAATATTTCCTTCCGGGGTCTGGATCTGTGTTAGCCTCGTCTTGTCATAGACGTTGTTGATCTGATTTCCTGAGGGAAAGTTGGTTTGCACAAGACGCAGATCTTTGTCATACACATAGCTGTAACTTCCGCTTATGGGTGTCAAATAGGAGCTGTTCAGGTTGACCTTGTTGTAGCCAAAACCATGGTTTATGCCAGATGGGTTGGTCAGCACGGTCATGTTGCCGTTTCTATTATAGGTAAAGCCCACTGAGCTTCCGTCCGGTCTGCTGATCCCTGTCATCCGTCCCACAGGGTCATAAGTGTAGCTTGTGGTATAGCCTTTAGGATCGGTGATGGATTCAAGGAACCCTTGTGCATTGTAGCTAAAGGAGGTCTCTCTGGTATTTGTGCTGATGGAGGCCAGCCTTCCTCTTGTGTCATACCCGTAGGTTGTATCATACAAGCCCGGGATGGTGAGGCTTGTGGTCAGCAGAGTAGCAGGGTCATAGAGCGTGGTCACGGCCCTTCCTTCAGGAGAGGTAACGGTCTTTTGTGATTGGAGGACACTGTTTTCAAGCGTAGTAGTATTGCCGTTCACCGTCACTGTCTCGGTGATCCGATCAGGAACTTGGTTTGAGTCCGTATCCTCGTAAGTCTTATCCCTAAGAGTAATCCTTTTTAACCCGGAAGGAGCGATTTCGCCCATTTCCTGAACATATTTGAACTTGTATTCCGGATCTAGGCCGTATTGAAATTCAAGCTCCATCCCACAGGCAAGGGACTTGTTCACGGAAAGCCTCGATCGGGTATAAACTGTCTCACCGCCCGTGGGGTCTGTAATGAGAGAGGTATAGGCCCCGGTGAAGTCGGTTTGGTCCAGGTAGGAGGTGAGGTTCCCTTCTGCGGTTGTGACTTGCGTCAGAACATCACCGCTTTCATACACATACCTGGCATATTGCCAGTGCCCGCCTTCCTGGTCTGTCGCATCTGTCAGCCTTCCCGAAGAATCGAACCCATGGTCAAACCGGTTGCCCTCGGGTTCTATCTTGGCCGTCATAAGACCGCCAGGGGCATATTCGAAGCTGTAATAGCTTCCGTCAGGGTACGTGATGCGTGTTAGGTGATTGTTTGCGTCTATGACAAGCTCGGTCGTGATCCCGTCAGGAGAGACGATGGCAGTGGGCACGCCGCTTGCGTTTCTTTGGATTGTGGTCTGGTTGCCGAAGCGGTCCGTGATGGAGATCAGATTGTTGTTCTCATTATAGCCGAACCCGTACAACAGAGCCCCGGTATCCAGATCAATGGTCTTTATGTGGTGCCAGGAATCGGACATGACATGCCCCAAGCCGTTCTCCTCCACAAAGACCTTTCCACTTATACTCTTTACAAAAACATAAGGACTGGGTGGTCCCACCTTGCGGATGCGACAGTCCGACGAATCTGCGATGTAAAGATTGCCAGTGGGATCTACGGCCACATCCCTCGGACTGTTCAGCTCAGCCTCAATGGCTGGCCCCCCGTCACCGCTGTAACCGGATTTCCCATTACCGGCCACGGTGGTGATGATGCCGCTCGTAGCAACCTTACGAACGCGATAGTTCGCCCGATCTGCAATGTAAAGATTACCAGTAGGATCTACGGACACACCACCCGGATAGCGCAGCTCAGCCTCAATGGCTGGCCCCCCGTCCCCAAGTCCCCATGGTGCCAGGCTTTTTCAAACCATTTGATAGCCCTGGCGTATTTTTCTCTGTCTCTCAGGCGTTCGGCCTTTTGTAAGTTCTTTTCACTCTTTTTAATGAAATGGTCTACCTTCTTGGATATGCCGGCATAGGCACGGGCCTCAGAAACAGCAATCTCTGCGATGGCGCTGTCTGCACAAGTGAGGTCTTGCAGGGCCTGTATGGCGGCATTTTCTACGGCATCGGAAACTGTTTTGGAGCTTGCAATCTTTTCAAGGTGTTTTGCAGCGTTGTGCTCTTCGTGGAATACCTTTTCCCCTTTGGGGTCAGCCGCTAGGTGCCAGGGGTCCTCCCAAAGGTTGTCAGCAAGGCTTTTTTGAATGTGGGAGATCGCCTTTTGTATGTCAGTACCCTGAAGACCGCTAAGCCTCTGTATGGCCGAGAGCTTCAGATCCCTTGGGCTCGCACTTGCCCAGGGGGTATGTGCAATGGATGTAAGGAAGATGGTAACGAGAATGAAAACAAATACGTTTGATATGAAATTATGCTTAAAGGGCCTTACAAAACCATAAGATTCTGTCATGGCTATTCTCCCACCTAATCTATTTTCACTGTTACGGTCGGTAAAAAACGCAAAAAGAGTCAACTACGACCGACTAAAGTCTTTGCCTAAAGGCGAGGGTTTTCCCCCATCCCCCGAATGGGAAAATAAGAAGATGCAAGGGAAAAGGATGAAGATAACGTAGCCAGTCCATGCATCCTTAACGATTGTTTCAACAGGCTTCTACGGAATCAGACATCTGAAATCTTATGAGATCGACTGGCAATGATTTGGTTCAATGATTGTTTGTCAAAAATATCAACAATAGCAATCATAATGCCAAAAAACGATTCTCAAAATGAGCCGTAACCCCCTGTAATCCAATCTTAATCTTCGGGGCAGAAATCTGTCTGTGCCTTCACTGTTACGAAACGTTACAATATTGCAATCTGCGAGGCCGTTTAGTGTCACAATTCTACACACAAGCACAGAAAGGGGCCTTTCCTGGTAAAAAAATCCGGATATTTTCGAATGAATTTTATGCCTGCAATACAGCATGGGATGGTCGCTTGAGCGGAAAGTGGAGCGGGAGGAACCCTGAGAGGGCTGCCATGTAAAAACTGGTCAGGATTCGTATGTTCCAGAAGATTAAAACGAGGCATTCTCGTTGACATCCAATAAAAGCGATGATACGAGGGGCAAGAAACTTGAAGGCAATGAGGTCTGCCTGAAATGTCCGATTGACCTGCAATCGGGCTGATGACTTCTATCTCCACCGGGATAGGAGTCTGCAAGATCTCAAGCCTCGCTCCGGTTCCGGGGGCGGGGCTTTGCTTTTTTGGAATGAAGAGGAGGACAGCATGGCAGCAAGTCTGGCGCTTATCATCATCTTGGGACTGGGGTCGGACTATCTATTCCGGCGGATGAAACTTCCGGGTTTGGTGGGCATGCTCCTTGTGGGCATTCTTTCTGGACCCTACGTATGGAACCTGATGGCGCCGGAAATCATGAAGGTATCCGGAGACTTTCGTAAGATTGCGCTGATTGTTATCTTGCTTCGCGCCGGATTCGAACTTCGTCGAGATACCCTTCACCGCGTTGGCCGGGCAGCGCTCACCATGAGTGTCGTCCCCGCCATCCTTGAAATCATAGGGGTCATGTTGGTGGCGCCAAAGTGGCTTCACATGAGCCTTCTTGAAGCCGCGCTTCTGGGTTCCATTCTGGCAGCTGTCTCGCCCGCCGTTGTGGTCCCACTCATGATCGATTTCATGGACCGGGGCCGAGGCGCCAAAAAAGGCATCCCGACACTTGTCTTAGGGGCTTCTTCTGTGGATGACGTGTTCGTTATCGTTCTCTTCACGATATTTCTGGGGATGTATGGCGGCGGGGAGGTCAATTTCTGGGCAAAGCTCGGGGAAATCCCCCTCTCGATCGTTCTCGGGATCGTGGTGGGGCTTATCCCGGGATATTTTCTTTATTGGCTCTTTAGCAAATACGACTGGCGTCCCCCGAAAAGAACGCTGATCGTTCTTGGAACCGCCATCCTCCTGACATGGATCGAGGGGCAATGCGAGAAGTGGGTGCCTATTGCCAGTCTTCTGGGCGTGATGGCCATCGGGTTCATTATTTTGGAAAAGTCCGAACCGATTGCCCACATCATTTCTCAAAAGCTCAAAAAACTTTGGGTCTTTGCCGAATTGCTCTTGTTTGTGCTCGTTGGGGCTCAGGTGAATATTCACGTGGCCTGGCAGGCAGGGATAGCGGGCACTTTTGTGATTTTGGTCGGGCTTCTTTTCCGGAGCGTGGGTGTCTACTTTTCGCTGCTCGGAACGGACCTGGACTGGCAAGAGAGGCTATTCTGCGTGGTGGCCTACATCCCAAAAGCAACGGTTCAAGCAGCCATTGGTGCCGTCCCCCTTGCAGCTGGCGTGGCTTCCGGGGAAGTCATTTTGGCGGTGGCGGTGCTTTCGATCCTTATCACCGCACCCCTTGGGGCTATCGGTATTATGGTCTTTGGGGAACGCGTTCTGGACCACGGTGAAAGGTCCACCTACCGGTTCAAAGAACTTCGCGAAAAACTGGCATTGCCCCGTGTGGGAGAAAGGGTGCAGAGCAAGCGTTACGGAACGGTCTGGAAAATTATTGAGGAAAAAGAACTCTGGGTGGAGAGCCCTGCCGCCGCCAAAGGCGCTTCCGATGCCCCTCGTCCGATTCCAGCAATCTATTTAAGGTACTGGCGGGAAGATACAAGCAAAGGTCCTGGGACGGGGAGAACCATGTCCTACCGTTATAGTCAGAACGATCCGTCCTTTCACAACTACTGGGAAGTGCTCTATGATTGGTAATCGGCGCGAAATGACTCCACGCAGGGGTCATGCCACCTTGAGAACATCGGTAATCGCCTTTTCCATCTCTGCTTTCGGGAGCGCCCCCACCGCCATTTGCGGCCTGTCCTTGGTCGGGACGAACAGGATGGACGGTATGCTCTGGATGCCAAACATAGCGGCCAAATCCTGTTCCATTTGCGTATTTACCTTGTAGAAACAGACCCTTCCTTCATATTCCTGCGCCAGTTCCTCTATAATCGGCGCCACCATTTTACAGGGACCGCACCAATCTGCATAAAAATCAATGACGCAGGGGAGATCTCCCTTGTAATGCCATTCGCTGTGCTTTTCAAAATCAAAAATCTTTTCCTGGAACGTCTCTTTAGTCAGGTGCTCAACCATGATAAAACCTCCCAAAACGAACTTTTTGCCAATTTAGGGGTTTCAAAAATAATTGCAAGCATTTTCCCGTCCTGTTCACTTAAGAACGCCGTTATGCATTTCGCGTTTCTTCTGGTTTAACGGAATGAGAGGGGTGGAAAACATCAAAAATGGATTGAATCTGACGGCAAAGCACCTCAAACTGTTCGGGGTAAAGGGACTGGGCCCCATCGCTTAGCGCTTCTTCTGGGGCGTGATGCACTTCTACCATCAGTCCATGGGCACCCACGGCAATGGCGGCGCGGCTTAAAGGAATCACCTGATCGCGACGTCCAGCAGCATGGCTGGGATCCACGATGACGGGGAGGTGGCTTTCTTTGCACACCACGGCAACCGCCGAAAGGTCCAGCGTGTTCCGACTGTGATGGGCAAACGTGCGAACGCCTCGTTCGCACAGGATCACCTGCGTGTTGCCGCCATCCAGGATGTATTCCGCTGCCATGAGCCATTCTTCAATGGTGGCCGCCAGCCCCCGCTTGAGAAGTACGGGCCTCTGTGATCGACCCGCCCGCCGAAGCAGGCTGAAATTTTGCATGTTCCGCGCACCAATCTGAATCACGTCAGCGTAGGCCTCCACCAGACCAAAGGTCTCGGTGTCCAGGGCTTCCGTGATAATGGGCATGCCCGTGGCTTCTCGAACCTGTGTCAGGATTTTTAGCCCTTGTTCCCCAAGACCTTGAAAAGAATAGGGAGAGGTGCGAGGCTTGAAGGCCCCGCCTCTGAAAAGGTGAGCTCCGGCGCGTTGTACTTTTCGTGCAATGTTCAAGCATTGCGCCTCGCTTTCCACCGCACAAGGGCCTGCAATGAGGGTCAGGTGTCCATTGCCGATGGCGACATCGCCTACCTGGATAATGGTGTCTTCAGGCTGGAATTCACGACTCACCAGTTTGTAGGGACGTGTGACTGGGATAACGTCCTTAACCCCGGGCAACCCCAGAAAATGAGACGCATCAACAGCCCCTTTATTATGTAGAATACCAATCGCCATCCTTTCTCCTCCTGGGATAAGGCGTGCCGTGTAGCCTTTCGCTTGGATGGCCGCGACCACAGCATCAATCTCTTCAGACGTTGCCTGTTGACTCATTACCACTAACATGATCTTTTCTCCTCATCTTTTCTGGTTTACCCTCTGGGCCAGGCAGGGCAAGATCTTCACAAGCGCATCACCCGCAATCCTTGCCGTGCCCTGAGCCTATTCTTGCTCATGTCTATAGTCAACAGATAAAGTATGGGGTCTTGGGATACCCACCATCTTCAGGTATTGATTCTTGCAAAAACACCTTCAGGGATTTCCAAACCGCCTGGCTCAAACCAAGGACGTTTCTGTGAAGCTCCCCGCCCACAGAGCGCAGGTTCTGCCTGACGGCAGCGCTTCGCATGATGGAAAGCAGGCCGGTTAAAAAGGAAATATCTGCCACGGAAATGAGTGGCGATTTTTTTATAATATATCGTGCAGGTTACTTCAGTACTCTCATAGTTGTGGGTCAGAGGAGCCCTTGAAGGTCTTTAGTTCTGCGTGGTTTTGCCGATTAGAAGAATAAAGGACAATCTGTCGGGTTCTCTGTGAATGCCTTTAGAGGGATCTTGCCTTTAGAGAAAATCAGGTGCCAAGGATCGGCGTACGAAAGGGGGGATCACAGTGAACAGGGTAGAAAAAATAAACAGCGGGTCGCAGGTGTTTCATGACACGGCAAGGGGCACAAAGGTAGCCCTGTGGTGGCTGAGACATTACGAGGATCTCGTGCATTTTTGGAAAGGGTTCAGTTGGGTCTGGGTGATCGGTATCCTCTTGTCTGCTATTGTCGGATATCTTGACTTAGGACACGCCTTGTTTATTATACTTTTTATCGGGGTCATTGCCAATACGGGCATATATCTCAGTATCAGGACCATGGGCAGTTATCTGATGCACTTGGAAGATGGTCCGGAAAAAGAAGAGGCCCACGAACTGATGATAAAGATCATCAAGAAAAGGATCCTGCATGGGGCCTGAGTACGAATGGTCAGTTGAAACAAGCACATCATGGAGATCATAACATGATGAATTGAACACCTGCGCCTTTATGTATCCCCTTACCGGCTTTTGATGTTAAAGAATATTCACCTTTCAAGACCTGCCCTCATTTCTCTGGATTCTTTCCCCGCTTGTCATCCTCTCGTAACTGTTGACTCATCTTTTCCTTCCCAAGGGCGATTCAATAGAAATCAAGTTATCTGTCGCCGTCGGCTCATCGTGACTGATGGTCGACAGTTCGTTCAGAGCCTCACGGATTTCCCGGGAGTCCTTGTCACGAACCCGGCGCACGGCAGCGTATTCCCGCTTAACCTCCCTGAGCGAAAATCGTCCGACGGTTTTTTTCAAGTAAACATATGCAAGGTCCCGGATCGCCTGCCAGCTGTCGCGCCGGGTCTGATTCTCTAATGGCGTCAAGCTGTCGAGATCGCTCAGACGATTCCGGTGAAATTCGGACGCAAAGTGTTTCAGCAGGAATGTCATCCAGAAAAAAAGGACCCCCAGCGCGACAACCCCTCCAGCACTGAACAATATAAGCGGGTCCGTCACAAACGCCCCGGTCGTCGTCATTGCAAAAGCCGCCGCACCACCACACAGTATGCTGACAAAGAGCCCGATCAGTGCATGCTTGATGCGGAATATGCGAAACTCCCTGCGATAGCTAATCAACGCTTCGAGAAAATGAGACAGGCGCTCTGCGTGGGTCTCAATGAATGTCGCCAGATGATCGAGGCGGTGACGGGGGGCTTGCAAAACGGCATTTTTCAATTCCTCGCGTTGATTTTTGAGGTAGTGCAAGTAGCTTGTATCGCGCCCCGATTCATGAGTAGAACCAGCGGTCGCGTGCGGCGAGTACGTCAGGTGAATCATCGGGATGTCTTTGCGGCCGGTAATTTGTGACAGGTTCCAGCAAAGGGTTCCGTACACCCGCAGCAGATCGATCAAGGAAGAGCATTCATCGATGCGGTTTAACACAAAGAGAATCCGGTCCTCGAATGTGCGGGTCGGCAACGTCTCCCTGATGCTTATATAGGATTCACGCACCGTTCCCGCCTTGTGAGGGTCAAAGACGACAAGCACAAGATCGGCAATCTGTGCCAGGTCGCCGATCACTTCCTGATAGTTGTAACCGCGATCCCGTTCGGTGATGCTATCAAGCATGCCGGGTGTGTCGATGATGGCGAGGTTTTTTAAAAACGGCGAGTTCACTTTTTTAAGGCGAAAGTGCGCGGCAAACCGCTGCCCGTGTTTTTTCAGAATTTCAAACGGGTACTCGGGGTCGTTGAGCAGAAACTTGCCGTCTCGTTCCTCGGTGACACGCACAGTACTGTCATCAGACGCTGAATCATCATAGGTAATAATCGTGAACGAGTCGTCCGTAGGCGCCTGACCCGTAGCCTGGATGTGTGCCCCGAGAAATTCGTTGATCAGCGTTGACTTGCCTGATGAGTAATTGCCTAACACCAGCACCTGGGGCCGCCACTTGATATTGGCTTCCAGTGGCACTTCACTATATCCGTAGCGCAGGGCCACTGGTGTCAAGTGATCTGCCACCATTCCCACGAGTTCCGCCCGGAGCGAATTGATATAATTGTCGCGATACATGAACTTCTCCCGTAATACGACCAATATAGGGGGACATCCTGTGGTCCTCGGGCCCCCCTCAGTAGATGGTCTTTTAATGCAAGTCAGCGCCTGATTGAGGCATCCCTCCTGCGACCAGTGGATTTATCACAGTTTTCCATGAAACGGGCCTTTATCTCGGACAGTGAGAGCATCTCCAGCCATTGTGTCTTCGGCGTAAGGCGAAAATTTTCCACGTCCTCAGGTATTTTTTTACTGTTAAGCAATGCTTGGAGAACTATTCTATAAACCCACTTGCATCCATGTCAAATAAATATCCGACTTGGGGAATTTCGGGTGCAAGAAGAGGGACAAAGCGGGTTCGCCAATTCTCACACGTTGTTATCCTACCTATGATACGCGATTTGTCGTCGGACGATCTTATCATCCAATGGAAGGGTTCTGTGCACGGTTCAGGGTCACAGTACCCGAGAATCTACACAGGCTATTGCCCAAACAAAAAATCCTTTGAGCGGTCATTAAAAGGTTTTTTGCTAATAAATCTTGGCGAAGCGGAAGATTAGCGATCTCAACTGTTTGAGCCCGAAGAGTGAGTTTAGCGCAAAGGTTGCACCTGACGGCTTAAACAGAGGCACGACGTGCGAGATCGCCTGGAGCGAGCCTTAGATTTATCAAAAAACGTTTTAGACAAGCGAAAAGGGATTCGGGCAAC
>QMMN01000040.1 GCA_003647275.1 Deltaproteobacteria bacterium | reverse complement strand
ATGCTGAAATTACCCGTCATTATAGTCCCTTTAAGGGTCCTTTCTATCTCGATCAACCCAAAGATTTTGGGTTGATCGCAATGCCCTAAATGAATAAGTGGTTGATTATAAAGGTATTTCGCAATCCACGAATTTTACGGTTCTTAAATTGCCTCATTATCTGAAAAGTGGAAGGCACTCGTTCACTTTGGACGAACCATGGGTACCGATATCTGTCCGGATCTAACCGGGGCATTACTTTCTGTTTCATAAGCCGTGATCTTCTTGGCCCACGGTTTTCCGTCTAAGTCCGATACCAGTATATGTACCTGTGAGCCATATCGGAGGCTCCTGAGGGGTGCATTTTCAATCAGTTGTTTTCCTTGCATAATATCAACGCGGGTATCCGTGTTGACCAGAAAAGACCGCCCGCTAACCTGGATAAAGCTATAGCCTCCAGCAGAATAAACCAGATCAACGGTCCCTGAAATATACCCTGAAACATGAAGAAGCGGCTCTGCCTGCAACGAGCCGCCCCATGCCACCATGAATACGCCCATGAGGACAATCAAGCATCTACTCACTGTGCTTACTATATTTCTCATAACTATATTCTCCTCCAACAAAGTATCAAAAAATCTCCCGCCAGTAAATCAAACTGGAACTCTCTACACCTGAAGGGAGCCTGACGCCCGTTGTTTCGATATCTTCGCCAATCTTGACAATGGCTCGACTCCTCTTTAAGTCCATAATAGGTGAGGAAATAATGCCTCCGGTATATTTCTTGCCGGCTACCGCCGTTCCACCTGCCCCACCGACCCTATCGCTGTCGTCAAAGGCTTCATCTTTGTTAATATCAATCATGACCGTGGAAGGAGATCCTCCGGTCTTGTAGTTCAGAACATAGAGCCACCCCTCGCCGCTCGCCTCACAGAATTGGGTGCTGTCGGGAATCATACTGGTGAGATAAAGAATCCCAGCATAGATTTCCCCATCGCTTACCATCCTTTCTCCGCTGCTTGCAAGCTCGACCACCCAACCCTTATTGCTACCTATATCAGTATTGGTAATGGTGCGAACATCTTCACCCGAAAGGGTTGTAGTCGTCACGGTCTGCTCATAAAGGTCGGCCAAAGCCACCGTGGAGCTGCCGTCACGGTCTATGATCCCGTAAATATACTGGGTATCCGTGCTATAATTATCATAAAAGCTGTCAAACTTGCCCGTGCCAAAGATGACCATTGGTTTATTGCAATTATCTGCAGCAGTCATATTATCGTCTGTTAATGTCACTATAGGTGTCATGGAGACAGGCTGGGTCCAGTAGGTGTATGTATACTCCTGGGAGCCATAGCCGTAACCAGATTCCGTAATCTCCTGCTCTGAGCCTGCCTGAAAGAGCATGGATACTGACCAGTTAGATGTATTCGTGCTGCTCATGTCCAGGCGCCAGAGCTTGCCGGTCAGATCTCCAAAGTAGGCTCTGTCCACATAGTTGTCATTGTCTACATCCACACAGACCACCCCGGAAACAACATTGTTTTTGGTCGTGCTCACTTCGATCTCTTTGAGAGTGCTTCCATCAGAGATATCTACCACGTAGATGTGGGCCGTTTGCGATGCCTGATCGGCAGCATGAGGCTTGTAACCCGAACCAAAGACGACTGCCCACGTTTCACTTCCCCCGATGTCTAACCTTGCCACAGCCGGTTTGGACCAGGTATTTCCCAGATCAGCGTCGGTGTATTTCCACATGAATGTGGGGTTGTCCGGGTCTGTTACGTCCAGACAGTAGTATGCATCACCGCCTTCTCGCAGGCCAACGATCAGGATCGTCTTCCAGGCCCCTCCCACATAGACGTCAAAATAGACAGGGCTAAGGTCTACAAAAGGAAGCCTGAGCTGTTCGTAATATGTCTTGGTCAATTCCTCAAGAACAGACCATGACTCGTCCGGCACAAAGGCCCATTTTTCCGCTCCAGTGGACGCATTAAAGGCATGGAGCATACCATCGTTTGCCCCTACATAGATTACCGCATCCCGGCTGATGCCGTCGGCCCAGGTCTCATAGCTGTTAAAGGTAAATGGCAAATTGGGAGTGGAAGGGACATAGGCCGGATTGGAATGGGCAATGTCTCCTAACTTCCAGTTTGACCTGTTACGGTACTGGCTGGTTGTGGTAATATCAACCGTCAGGTCAGAGTTGCTGGAAAGTTCATTGGAGTGATCCCCTTTTACATAGTTTACCAGGTTGGTGCTGAGGCCGGTATTGGCCGCGGTAAAGGCGACCAGGGACCCGCCGCTGTTGGTATAGATGGTCCGGTCTGTATAGGTCCGAGAAGAAAGGATGTCTCCGGCCTCCCAGGCAGGATCGGCACTTGGATCGTATGGAAGGTCCAATGCCTGGAGTTCTCCCTTCCAGTCTGTCTTGTCGAATACCACATTGTAAAGTTTCGTGTAATCCTCGTTTTCGATAACCAGGATGCTTACCGGTGTGCCATAAGTGGAAAGACGGATAGGATCGTCAAATGTCCATCTTTCAACCAGATAGATCGGGGTGGTATTTATTGTCAGATCGTTCCACTGCTGCCCCATGCCGTTGTCCTGATAAGAGACGGTTCCCTGGGTCAGATTACCAGCTTTCACCTTGGTATGGACACTGTACCAGTTGTCTTCTGACTGAACATCGCTGGGGGTCAGGGCGATCAAACCCTGGAAAAAGCGGCGGCCACCGGTTCCTCCGATAATCTTGGTGATACCGCACAAATAGCCGTAGCCATAGTCATTGCCGCTGGTAAAGGTATCCACATCGTGAAAGAATTTCACACCCGTGTACTCGGCGCTATCGGTCCAGATTTTCCACTTGATGTCAAAGTGGGAATTCCCGGGTGTGTAGCTGACGACCTGGTCTATGTGGATATCATTACTCGCACCTGCCAGGAGATGGCTTGTAATGGTGTTCCCATCCCGAATCTGACCCGTCGTTCCCGAACCTGCGGTCTTTAGCCTGTAGTTGCCCAGGGTTGACCTGATGCCGGAAGCCTCTCCCCAGACCCCCCACTGGTTGCCGTCTGAAAGCCGTATGGCAATGCCGCTGTCTCCGCCCCGCTCGTCCATGGTGCTGTCCTGGGTAGGCCAGTAAACCTGAATCCTGGGGATGGACGGGGACCCGCCACCCGGCCGTGAGATGCCGTCGTTGTACCAGACCTGGATGTTACCTTCGTAGGTAGTTCCGCGTCTGGGGTCTGACCCGTGAGACACGGTAATCTGGCCGTCTCCGAGAGCACCGAAGGAGGGGATGGCTCTGTGGGAGACACCAGGAAGACTCCTGCTAATGTTAAGGGTCGTATCCCCCTTGCTGGAGGAGTAGTACCCGTCAACCACGATATAGTAGGCCTGACCTGCTTGACCAGTAAAAGAAAGTGCCGAGCACGTACCCTCGCCGCCGTCATCATTGCACGCCACCCTGTTTGCACTTGTCAGGGTACAGCTTGTGTAAACATTGAGGACCGTGTCATAACCACTCCCATTAGTGTCTATACTGTACGTATACGAGGTATCCGAGGCCGGAATCTTCCAGAAGGCATCCTTTCCCGCGGCCGCGCCGCATCCTGTCTCAGTGTGATCATTGGTGTTACTGGTTGTATTAACCGTATCATCCGTATAACTACCGTCAGTAAAGGTTACGACCGTTGCATTTGCGCACGTATTATTGGACGACGCTGCATCAGCTGAGGAGATCCCCATACAACACAAAGCAAACGCAATAAGAAAGTATATGCCAATTCTTTTCATGTTCCTTTGCATTGTTTTATCCTCGTCAAAGGTTAGTTGAGCAGTCAAGTATTAACAACTCGACCACTCGACCAATTGCGTAGCGAACCAAGTTCTCCTTATCGCGGTTCCCATACTTCCGCCGTGGCTTCGGCTTCAATGGTCTTGCTCCCGCGTGTGGTTGACGCAGATGTGATCGTGTAAACTTTCTGGTATTTTTTCAAAGGCTTGGCTCCAAATGAGATGCTGGTGCCTGCGCGCTGCGTTTGCGAAAGATCGGTCTCCCTGGCAAACGATATTGTCACGTTCGTATCGGTCAGGTTGTAGCTTCCTGCGGGGTCAACCACGGTGGCAACCTGCTGAAGCGCATACTGTATCCCTCCGTCCGCCGCATAAAACGCTTCCCCTGTCTCTTTTTCGGCCCCGGAAATCAGGATCTCAACCGTAGAAGTGTTGATGGCGGCCACACCGATGATGGTCAGGACACAAAGAAGAACCAGTGCTATGACAAGGGCCATACCCCGTTCGTTGTTAAGCGTTTCTTTGAAACAAAGCCGCTGTGATATCATGATAGAATCCCCCTAAATCAAATTCCCAAATTGCGCACCTTAACCGTAACCTGCAACAATTTCCTGTGAAAGCCATCACTGGTTCCAGCTCCCGCGTGATCCTCTATGGTGGGGCGGGTACTGGAATGATTCGTATCCTCATTGGCTGTGCAGCCCAGCACGTTGATTCGGACTGATCGAACCTGATCCTTCTGAACGTCGGTCAGGTCAGCATTGTTTATCCACGAATCGACCGTACCGTTGGCATCCGTGTCGAGACCAAAGGCAAACTGGAGGTCTTCGATGTTTTCGGCAACCGGGTTACTGGTGCCCGGCGGGGATTCACGCATCAATACACTGTTACTAATGTAGTAGGCTACCTCAGTTAACTTGCTTGTATTGAAAAAACTGATAGTGCTTCCGGCTGGGTATGTGTTGATTACCTTACCGGTGCCTCCAATTGGGCGGTTTTGAAGCTTCTTGCCACCTGGTGTCTGTGTGATATAAATAATCTCCGATTGCGAACCGTCAGGGGAAGTAATAAGCACCGGAAAATCCACAAATGGGGGCACCTTGCCGTAAGTGGTGCCGTTGCAGACAAATGAGCTCGTCCAAACGTCATAGGGGGGCGAACTCATGTCCTCAACAGTATTGCAGACCGCTGAATTGGTGGGCATGCTCCCGTCACACGTAAGATCCGGAAGCAAGTCGTCACAGGAGTCAACGCTGTAATCAATGTAATTGATGGTCAGCTTGTCCGACCCGGTGTCACCAACGGCACTATCATTATCGAAGTCCAATGCATAAACCCGTTCGCCCTCATCATAAAAATTCTTCATCCCGCAACCCGCCATGCGAACGTCCCGCTCGAGGAACATTTTGGCTACCCTCACGTTCTGCTGCATGGCGGCCATCTCCTCTTGAACGGTATACGAATGGTAACTGATACTGAAGACCTTTAGCACGGAGCCGAGAACAACCCCGAAGATAGCCAAAACGACTAGCACTTCGACCAGTGTAAACCCTGATACGCTTTGTCTCTCCTTTTCCATGACCTTTATCATCCGTTTTCTGAGACAACTGTTCGGAATGAAACCGTGTGCGTGCCCATTAAATCCGTCCAGGACACCTGAACGGTAATGGTCTTCATGTCTGTCGCAGGTGTATTATCCTGGACAGTGTTGACACGTGTAAAGATTCTCCCTGAACCAAGATTGCTTTCCGTTGTCTCCCCCGCAGAAATGCTCGCATATGGCGTGTTTTTATACCCTTCAATCTTGTCCTCTATGAGTGCGGTTGCCTCGGTATTCCTTATGCCAAAGCCGTTTCCTTTAATAGCGGTTGCCTGAAGCCCCGCCATACCCAGGAGCCCCACAGCCAGGATGGTAATGGCAATAAGCATCTCCAGCAAAGTAAAACCGCCATCGCCTGTTTTGTCCATGGCCTTGATCATCTATTCCTCCCAACCAGAACCAAGAATACAGACCACGCCTAACTCGGAGGCACCCAACCAGAACCATAATTGTGCCAGCACTTGATCCTTCCGGTTGCGGCAAGCGACCCCACGGCAAAGGTGTCGCCGTCGCCGTTTTGTACATAAACAGTGCCGCTTTCGCTGGTGCCGTTGGATTTGAAGGTGACTCTGTTGCTGCTGAAACTCACACCGTCGGACGGGTAGGAACCGCCAGGTCTGTTCTGAGGGCTGGCACCCGACCCGTAAGAAACACCTGGATAATCAGACAGGTTCACAGTCCTATAAACAGTATCGTCGCCTGTGTTCCACGTATCATCTGCTCCATCGTCACTCAAAACCCTGTAGCATGCAGAACCTGTATCAAACTGTATGGCCCAGGATGAGCTGCTTTTGATAGCGTTGATCCTTGCTTGTTGCATGTTCGACACGATATCCCGTGCGGCGCTCTTCACACGTGCCCGGGGGGAGTACCCCAGAAAATCGGGCACGGCTATTACCATCAGAACACCAATGATAGCCATGACAATTATTAACTCCACCACAGAAAAACCTTGTGATCTGCGCATCACTTTCAATCCCCTGTTCTCTCCTGCCTACAAATTGTATGCCAGACCACTTAGGATTACCTTCCGAGGTTGTTACCGTACAACTCCATTACATTCAAAATCCAGATAATATATTATGATAACAATATACTAACCATATCGTCTCCTAAAGTCCGGTGAGATCATCAAGGCCACATTTTCCAGCACAAGTCGGCCTGGAACCGGAACGTTTCCTATAAAAAGCTTTTATACCTATTAAATATCTTTATAGCTGGCCTGCCTTTAAGTACTTGATCGGACTGCTCCCCGGACACGAAGTGCTGCCGAAAGGCAGAACCCCCGCCCGGAAGGGCGGGGAGGCTTCACTCTCTTGTGGATCGTTATTTCTAATACACTTGCTATGGTTTTTGTGGTATTATTGATTCCGAGGCTTGTGGTGATCAGATACTTCAAAGGGGAAAAGGATGGCCATGAGATTTGGGCAGTGGATCATTGTGCTGGTATTGACCTGGGTGTGTGCGCCGGCCTCGGCTGAAATTTATAGGTACGTGGACGAACAAGGCAAGGTCTTGTACACAGATAACCTCTCCAATGTCCATGTGGATCAAAGGCCAAAGGTGGGTGAATACGGCGAACCTGACTATCGATTGGCACCGGAAGAGGGGGCCGAAAGAAAAAGGCAGGAATCAGAGAGCCCTGAAAAGGTTGTGAAAGAAGCCCAAGAGGTGCTCATTCAAAAAGATGTCTCGGCCAAACAAGGCGAGGAAAGCACCCCGGGTCAGAAGCTGGAGAAAACGGGAGCGAAGTTACAGGAAGAATACCAAAACCTTATGAAGGAAAAAGAGGAACTGGAGAAAGCAGCAAGGAGGCGTATGTCAAAAGCTGCTCGCAGAAAACTCAGAAAGGATCAAAAACTATGAGGCACGGATTGAAGATTACACGCAGACTGTGGAGTGTTTTGTGGAGTTGACTCCGGACGACACGTCGACTGCAAATGCCCCTAAGAAGGCGGTCATCACATCCGGCGCCAATTCTGGCAGTGGGTCACATATCGTGAATGGTTACGATGATCTAGGTAACCCTGATCCAACGATGATAGAGACCTTTACAACGCTGCCCAGTGTGAACCAGGATGCATTGAGGGCCTTTGCGGATTATTCGTTCGACGAGCTTGGGAATAATGAAGTCGATAACTACCTGTCAGGCAAGACCAGTTTCTGGAAAGATCCTCCTGCGAATACGCAACCGTGGATTATCCATGTTGCCGGCGACTTAAAAGTCAGTGGAAATAGATATGTTTTTGGAATCATCTTTGTAGAAGGCGACGAGGTGGACATTGCCGGATCGGCAAGGATACATGGGGTCATCTATGCCCCCAATGCGACAATAAGCACTGAGATTCACGGGGGCGGGAACCCTGGAGACCAGCCAGTCATGGGCCAGATCATCGCTGGCACAGGTGGCGTTTATGCTCGCGGGAACCACGCGGATGTCCAGCTTGTAGAGGAATATGTGGACGCCTTCAACAACTTTGGCGGCGACATTGTGGATGTTGAAGTTGTATCAGGGAGTTGGAAACAGTCTTGATCCGCCGATAGAGACGCCATTGAAAGGAACACCTTAGTAAGACCCAAACATCATCATGATCGGCGAGATCCAGGACCATGAAACAGCAGAAAACGTGGTCCGAAGCGCACTCGCTATCCATCCGGGATTCACCACACTCCACACCCATTCATAAACATTCCAATCTCTGAAATAGCGCGGTTTCTTTCTTGACCAGGCCCTTATAGTGAAATACAATGTCCGTAAGCCATAGAGCGTGGCTGATGCAAAAGCCGGGCCGTGCAAGCTTTGGTTGAAAAAATCAAAAAGTAAATTAACAAATTTCTCCAAATGAAACTAAGCCCAATCCCATGGAGAGGAATACTGCTGATCCTCCTGCTCTTATGCGCCCTTCCCGTGTGGGGAGCAAAGCCATATAAGACTTACGTGATCAGAAACTACGAGGGTTGGGATATTTTGTGCGATCCCTACACCGTTCAAAAAGGGGACCACATCTGGGAGATACTGCGCCGGAGGGGGTGTATTGCCGAACATGACTTTCCTAGGTTTATTGCCATCTTAAAACACCTTAACCCGCACATCAGGGATATCAATAAGATCTATCCTGACCAGCAAATCCTGATCCCGCTAAAACAGATGAAGGCCGAAGAAGGACCTCCTGGTCCTGATGATCGTTTTATCACCATTCCGTTCATCCCAGACATCCTGGACAATTATGAAGTGCGTCCAGGTGATTGCGTGGCAACGATCCTCTCGCAATACTATCAAATCCCTGTGCAGGAAATTCCCAATGCCGTGTTTGAGAATGTTAGGCTCTCCAACAAGCATATCCAGGATATAGACCGGATCCATCCTGGCCAGACGATTCGCATTCCGCACTTGCCCCCACGAAAACGGTCTTCAAAAATCGTGCTGGCCGCGCGTTTACACAATGGCCCAGTGCATGCAGGTTCGCGGACACAAAAACCGTCTTCAAGGATCGCTTTGGCCGTACCCCCGGTTCCCATGGAGCCACCCCAGGAGCCCCTGGTTTCCTCTGGTCCTGTAACGCCACCACCAGACCAGGGTATTGAACCGCAACAGAAAGCGCTAACCCCGCAGGTTCTGCCTGCAGCAAGTTGCAGGGAACTTCAAAAAACGCCCCGGTCAGTGGTTTCGGCGGCTTTGGAATCACTGGGAGGTACGCTGCTTGAATCCGGCCATTATTTTTTCCCGACAAAGGGCAAACCTGATCTCAAGTTGGACCTTTCGCTCTTTCCGGTCATTGAATTGAACGATGGCCGACGGCTTCTTTTAGAGCCAGGAAAAGGGCTCCCGGAAGATATGGAAAGGGAAATACGTGCTTTCTGGAAATCTCTCACCATCATCCCAACAGATCCGGGGGAGGCAAGGCGGACATGGCTGGACAAGATATTTCGGGCCATACAGGGGGAAGAGACTTGGCAAACTTTGAATATACCGAGGTTCGACGATGGGATTCAGGTGACGCTCAGGGGCGATTGGGTCCTCCGTCAAAAGGATAAATATCATTGTATTACGTTGATTGAGGCCCCTGAAGAGCGTACCTCGGATACGCTTCGACAGTATCTGGCTGAAAAGAATATTCAGGTTTCTGATCTGTTGATAGAGGAAAAAAATGAAATATCAAATGTAACGGTTCAGGGGGGAAGGGAAACCGCTGAACGTAGGCCTCCAGCCATTTCCACCGATGATCACGGCATACCGGATAAAGGTATTGGAGGCCAAAGAAAAGCGGTCTCCAATACCCCGAATGGTCAACAATTGCCAAATTCTGAGCCTGTCAAATCCACGGAGCCAATCGTTCGACTCCTTGATGCTCGGAGCCAAGAGACCTTTGTGGTCGAATTTGTAGAGGCCATCGGCTATTCGTATAACCGGCGTGTGCCACTCTCTTTTCAATATGCTGGTTGTCAGGTCCAGACTGTCACCAATCTGATTCATGGAGACAATGGCCTTGACGCGGTCGTGGATTTCGGCACCTTTTACGGCGAGGCAAAATCAGCCATTGAGGCGGGCGGGCTCAAAGTCCTCACTATCAGACCTGGGGATGAAGCCCTCACCATCGCCCAAAATATCTTGCGGATGACCGGAATCCCCTTGACTGAAGACCCTGTTTTTTTTGGCGCAAACCGGGAGGTATTTAAAACCATCTCCCTGACCATTCCAGGCCTTCTGGCATCTGATCCTGTTCAGGGAAGGGTCTTATTGACACGGGCACGGCTTCACCCGAGGATATTGGACTTCTTAAGGGAAAGGAAGATCAAGGTTTTAAGGATCAAATCTCATTAAGACAAATTGGTTTGAATTGATAATGAGTCAATTTAACTCAAACAAGTGCCTAAAGTGAACTAAAGTTGAAAGTGCCTAAAGTTAAGGTGGTTATCAATTATTAATTGTTCTTGCCGAAGGCAAGTTCCACAACTTTAGCTCACTTTAGACACTTTAGTTCACTTTAATAGGAGTCATGTTATGCTTAAACGATCGCCCTGGTTATTGCTCTGTTTATATCTCTCGTTATGCTTGGTTTCCTGCGCAGCGCACTTGGCCGAACGCAAAAGCAAGGCCGAGGCCTCCAGGCGACTGGGTGAGGGGTACCTTGGCGAAGGGAATGCAACAGCAGCGCTCAAGGAACTTTTGAAAGCAGAAAAACTTTATGAAAAAGATGCATTCCTCCAAAACGATCTGGGGCTGGCCTATTTTGCAAAAAAGGAATTTGATCTGGCCATTGCCCATTTCAAAAAGGCCCTGGCGATTAAACCCGATTATCCAGAGGCCCTAAACAACATGGGCACAGTTTATTTAAGGTTAAAGCAGTGGGACGACGCCATAGAATGCTTCAACCGTGCACATGCGAATCTGCTCTATACGACCCCCCATTTTGCGCTCAGTAATCTTGGCGAGGCGTACCGTGGGAAAAAGGATTACCGCCGTGCAATCGTCTTCTACAAAAAAGCCCTTGAGATCAATCCCCGCTTTCCTGAGGCACACCGAGGCCTGGGGCTTACTTATATAGCCACGGGCAACTACAAGGGGGCGGTCTCTTCCTTGGAAAAAGCGGTTCAGTATGCTCCCTACCTTGCCCCTGCCTATTATGATCTGGGACGTGCCCGTGCCAGGCAATACGACACAGAAAAGGCCATTTCTGCCTTTAAAAAGGTGGTCGAACTGGTCCCTGAGACCCCTCTTGCAAAGCAGGCTTTGGCTGAAATCAGGAAATTGCAAAGATAGAATGCTGTGATCAGAACGGGGAACGGATTCTTGCCCCTGGTCGAACGGTCTTTTCGGCCCGGGTAATCAGGGCCGTGGCCGTGGTCTCCTCGGTGTGAAGAATGAGAATGTCGCCATAATCAACAGGCGACAGCAGGAGATCTTCTTTTTTCTTGGAATCAAGCCGCTCCTTTTCTTGCTCGTAAATATAATACGACTGGCCAACCCGAACGCCATCCTGACGCCCCTTGTCAATAAAGACAACGGCCTGGTCGCCGAATATGCGTTCATGTCCCTCAGAGGCGATGATCTTACCCTCGAGCCTCTTCTTGCTTTGGGTCAGGGTGATCTTTGGTGATCGTGCCTCATATGGCATCAGGAGATCGTTCAGTTCAATGGTTTGGCGTGATTGAACAATCCTGCCCATGGCAAATTTAGGGTGCCCCTCGGTTATTTCAACCAGCCCCAAGATGCAATGCTGAATCCCGACGTCGGCCTTGATTTCGCCGTCCTTTAAGGGCTCTAGAACCCTGTATATTGTAAACCGATCCCCTGGTGTAAAGGTGGGCCTCCCAATGGGCCGGATATAGACGAGATCCCCATAGCTGATCATGGCCTTGTTTCCCTTCACCTTGAAGATGGCGCCAGAGGGGCGCACAGGCCTTTCTTTTATAAACCCCACGCTGTTGATCGGAGGATAGAAATAATACGGGGGCTCTTGAGGTTCCACGGCCACTTCTGGTTCGGGCCGGGATTCCACGACCATGGTTTGGGTTTCCTCACGGCTAAAAAGACGGATCTGCTCACCCGGATAAAGCCGGTGGGGGTTGGTAATCTGGCTGTTTTTTTGCCACAGATCCGGCCAAACCCACGGTGAATCAAAAAAGCGTTCGGAAAGATCCCAGAGGGTATCCCCTTTTTGAATGGTATAATAGAGGCCTGAGTGAAGCTTCAGGACCTTCTCCGAGGCTTCCTCTGAATACGAAACAGCAGGGTTCAGCCACCCGGCTGCAATGCCCACCCAGAGGACGGCAATCATCTTGACAAGCATTCTTGATATCATCTAAAACCTAGCCCACCTGAGGCGCCTCATCAAGTCTGATGATCTTGGGTGTCAGAAAAATCAACAGCTCGGCCTTTTCCGTCTTCCGATACTTTGATTTAAAGAGCCATCCCAAGACAGGGATATCGCCGAAAAACGGCACCTTGGCCTCAGACCATGTCAAAGTATCCTTGATAATCCCACCTATGACAATCGTCTCCCCATCATTCACCAAGAGCTTTGTTTCCGCCTCGTTTGTGGCAATGGTGGTTTCACCCAAGACTGTTTTCAGGTCATTTTTGGTTGTCTTGACCTCCATACTGATCCGATTGTCCGGTGTAATGTGCGGGGTGACTTCCAACAATAAATCAACAGACTTCCAGGTTATGGTGGTGTTTCCAGCATCGTCCTGCTGCTTGAACGGATAGTCATAGCCCTGTTTGATCTTGGCTGCTTCGTTATCGAGTGTGGCGATCTTGGGCATTGATATGATCTTGCCCTTGGAATTTGTCTCCATGGCCATTAATCTCAAATCAAGGTTAAGGGTCGTGCCACCAACCCGGCCAAAGGTGAATCCCAATCCGGCTGCGTATTGAGCAGCACTAGGCAAGTTATAGGCAGGCAAATTAACGGCATAATTTGTACCACCGAGAGTATAATCACCACCCGTATTTGCCCCAAAAAGCCTGCCCGTCGTCTCAGCAGAGGCATGGTGACCAGTGCCGTAAATATCTCCACCCCACTTGATCCCCAGTTCCTGGGCAAAATCAGTGGAGGCCTCCACAATCCGGGCCTCGATCATGACCTGACGGGTGACCACGTCCAGCCTTTTGACCACCTCTTTGGCGTTGTCAATGGCTGCCTGGGTGTCTTTCATAATAATCATATTGGTCCTTTCATCGGTCGTCACCTTGCCACGGTCTGTTTTGATCTCATCGATGTGGGTTTTTATGTCTGAGGCTGTTGCGTAATTGATGGGAATATACTCTGTCACCAAAGGCTCGACCGCTTCTTGTGCTTTGATCGCAGTCCTTTCCGCCTTTATCTTGGCTTCAATGGCCTTCTTTTCTGCTTCAAGGGTGGCAAGGGGTGCGATGCGGACAATATTTCCCTCCTCAACCGTGCCTAACTGGTTCATCCTCGTAACCAGATCAAGGACCTGATCCCAGGGGACATTCTCAAGTTTTAACGTGACCCTGCCTTGTACATCATTCCCCATAACAAAGTTTTTCCCGCTTATTTCGTGCAGGATACGAAAGACGTTACGAATATCGGCATCCTGGAAATCAAGGGATATCTTTTGTCCTGTATAAACCTTTCCCGTCTCAGCCAAAACAGCCTTCTCTGAAGGCACACCTGCTTGTCCTGTGACGGCCGCCTCAGTCTCTTCCATGGCCTGTTGCCATTTCGGCATCTTCACATCCGGCAGGGGCCTGGGTGGTACGGTAGAGGGATCAAAGTCAAGAACAAAGACATTTTCCTTCTGCTCTGCCCGATAGGGGACCGCCTCTCGAAGTTCTATGGCTATGACGGCCATATCTCCCATCTTGGCCGTTTGAATCGGAATGATACGGTCAATCGCGCTGTTGAACCGCGTGGTAATAATCGGACGCTTTTGGGATTCTGGAATCTTTGTATTAAAAAGCTTCAAAAGAAGCCTCGTGTCTGAAGGTCTCTCTGTTTCGTATCGAACCCCTTTGGTGGTTCCCACGATAACCCTCGACTTACCGCCCTCCAACGTAACAAAGTCGATCCGGTTGATCCACGCTGGCTTTTCAACCGTCTTAGCTTCTGCCAGGGCCGGGGCCGGTCCTTCAGACTCTGCCACCTCAATGCCCTTTTCTGGCTCAGCAACGATCGGCGCCGGGGCCTCTTCGGGGGCTGCAGCAGATGCCTCCCTTTCACCGCCAATCCGTTCTGTGACAGGCTTTCTGAAGTGCACCAGGAGTTGATTCTCTTCCCGTGTAACTTCGTAAGGAACGTCATCGGTCAAGTTGATCTGAATCCTGGACGCACGCCCTTTCTCCAATCCAGAGGTGACGATCTTCTTGATCAGCGTGCCCTCTGGCGTATAGATCTCCTGCACCCCTTCCAAAGCCGTGTCCGGAAAATAGAGGACCACACCAAGCGGCGAGAGGTGTTTGACAGAGGTATAGGTCAGCGGCTGGGTACCCTTTATGGTGACAAGAACTGCAGCTTGCGACTCGCTAACCGCAACCTCGTGGATAACGCTCTTTGAGATGGCGGGTTCTGGGGTAGCTGCCACCGGCTTGGTGGGGGCTTTGGTCGCACACCCTGCCATCATAAACAAGAGAGTCAACAATAAAAACAGCTTTTGCGCGCAGTTCATCTTATCCATCTCCGACCTTCTTTTGAAGTTTCAACTCTGTTGTTTGAGATTTTATTTCACCCGTAAGGAAATCCTCAACCTCTTCTTCCACGATGACTCTGTCATGGAGTATTTTTTTCACCCGCCCGAAATTCGTGCCCACGTATGTCCCCTGAGTCACAACATATCCCTTGCCCGAAGGGTCCTCTACCAAGGCCTTGTTTCCAGCAGGGAAAACGATGATGCCGACCAGTTTTAGTTGGCTCAGGTCTACCTTTTGAAGGGGTGTCAGGGGGAGTTTTTGTCCCCTCATCTTTTCCTTAGCTCGATCGGACAGTTCGACTTTTGATGTAGAAGGTGGCTTAAACGGATCTATTTTCCCCTTAGGGTCATAGAAATAGGCCACCTTGGCCTGTTCCAAAGGAGGCTTTGTTCCGGCCTTGGCTTGGGCCATTTCTTCCGTGGATTTCTCAGCCCGCGCTTGTGCCTTATCAGCAGGTTTGGTTGGAGCCTTGGCCGTTGGTGCCCCTCCAACTTCCTGGCCAACAGGTTTGCCGACCTGAGAAGGCCCTTTCCTTTGTGCCGGAACCTTCTGTCTAAATACAGCAGGACTGGGAGGTGGTTGGGACTCTGGCTGATTTCCACACCCTGATGCGCTGACCGCCATAAAAGCCAGGCCAAGGAGTATACTGTGCACACGCATAAGTGGCGTTTTCAAGATCTTGTGAAGTATCATGTTTGGGCGCTATTGTTCAAATCAATACAAAATCCGAATATTGAAATTGAGCCTTTATGTTATTCCCAAAAAAAAATATTTTCTTAAAAATTATAATATCAGCCTCGTTTCTTCTTCTTTTTCTTTGCCTTAGAGGCCTTCATCTCAGAGGCCTCTAAAAACCGATAGGTCATGGCCACACATGAGGCATCCAGGTATCCTTGAGTCCCCTTGGTCTTGGGTGTGGTTATCTTGATATCGAACATGTTGACAATCCTGGGCAGCTTTCCCACCTTATCAAAAAATATAGCCAGACTGTGATATCCACCCTTTACCTGAATCTTGACAGGGATTTCAGCGTAAAAATCTCTTGAGACTTCTGCACTGGGCTGAAACAAAATGAATTCAAGGCCAGAATCTTGGCCTGCCTTTGATATGCTTTCCAAGAGGCTGGGAATTTCCTTTGTGTCCGGCAAAAGCTGCAGGGCCAACCTGAACTTTACCTGCGCCTCTTTATATTGTTCCTGGAACTTCTTGAGGTTTTTTGCGGCCGCTCTGGCTTTTATGAGTCTGATTTCAAGGTCCTCGTAGTTCTTCTGCAGCTCATCGAGCCTGCTCGATTTTGGCATATAGACAAAATAAAAAAAACCCCCACACAAGATCAAAAAGACGCCCACACATATTAAAATCCTATGGGTACGGCTCAGGGCTGCAATCTTTTCAAATGGAAGGGTTGGGAATGAAAGTTTTGCCATCTCGCGTCACGATGCTTGTGGTTCTTTTGAGGGTTTTGGGGTTGAGGTTTGACAGGTTATGGTGAACCCCTTGAATTTTCTGCCCTGACCCCGGAAAATCTGCCTAGAGGCAATGAGATCGACCGCGTTAAAGTAGGGTGACCCTTCAAGGCGCTTCATAAAATCAGCAATGGTCTTGTTATCCATGGCCACCCCTGAAAGACTCATCCTGCCGCCGGTTTCAGTCAGATTCGTCAGCCACATCTTTTCTGCCACCACCAGGGTGGTAAGGGCATCCATGATCCGGACCGGACCAGTGCGGTTCGCTTCCAGCTTCTCTATGATGTCCATCTTTGCTTGAAGGTTCTTAAGCTTCTCTTTGATTTCCTTCACCTGTCTGCTGATGGCCTGAAGTTTGGTAAGTTCATTCTGAGCATCTTCTATCTTGACGTTTAGGTCCGATATATTCCGGCTCAAGTCAAACGCCACGTAAGCCATGACAACGATAACCAAAAAAACAGACAGGAAAAAAATGGAGACCTGCCGTCGAACATTTTCCTTTTTTCGTGCGGCTCGAACCGGTAGCAGATTAATCCGTATCATTTATCATCCACCCTCCTTGATGCCAAGCCCATACAAATAGCGGCTTGAGGGGCGATGCTGCGAAGATAATTCTTGTCATGTTTTTTTTCATCGATGGTCAATGCTTGGAACGGATTACAAATTTCCACATCAATCGAGGTCTCGGCTGACAGGGCATCCAAAAAACCTGGTGCCTGTGCTACACCGCCGCTCAGGATGATTCGTTTGATCTCATCTTCGGGGTATGTGGAATAGAAAAAATCCACGGCGCGCCTGACTTCACCGCACCAGCCGGAGATAAAGGAATAGGTAATCTCCTGAATATCTCCCTCAGGCACCTTGTTGTCTGCCTTGCCAAGCTTGGCAGCCTCGGCCTCTTCAAAGGAACATTCAAACCGGGAGGCAATCTCGCGGGTAATCTGTTCACCCCCAATTGACACGTCTCGCGTGAAAACAGACATTTTATCTTTTAGGATGTTGATATTCATCTTGTTGGCCCCAATGTCGATCAAGGCAACAATCCCTTCTTCATCCAAGTAGTTCTCCTCAAAGACCCTTTCCATGGCAAACACGTCAATGTCGATCACGCAGGGATTCAGGTCTGCCATTTCCAGGAGGTCTACATACTCATTAACGATCTCCTTCTTGGCTGCGACCAGCATCACATTCATTTGGTTCGGGTTTGATTCATGCTCTCCGATAATGTGAAAATCGATGTTAACATCCTGCACATCAAACGGAATATATTGTTCGGCCTCATATTGAATGGTATCATGCAATTCCTCCTCTGTCATTTTTCCCACAACAATCCGCTTGATGATGACTGAATAACCGGCCACAGAGGTGGCCACATTCTGTTCTTTGACCTTTAAGTCTTTGACAAGTCCCTTAATGGCATCGACCACCACGGCGGGCTCCTTGATACGCCCTTCCACGATAACACCCTGAGGTAGGTCGGTCATGCCGAATTTCTGTAAGACGCGACCTTTTTTTTGCAGCACCTCTCCCAGCTTAATGGTTCGCGAGCCAATGTCCAAGCCGATGAGGTGATTCTTCTTGGCAAAGATCATGTCGCTGCCTCAGTCACAGAATACTTTATCTTTGTCCGAGAGGCTATAACCAAGGGCCAAAAGAATCTTGCGCTTGGTCTCCATACGGCAATCCATGCCCTTCTCTATCCTATCAATGGTAATAGGAGAGACACCGGCCTTTCTTGCCAGTTCGGCTTTACTCATCAGAAACGACTCCCGAACGTGTTTTAATGTATTCTTCTTCCTCATGTAACCCTGCCTCCTGGTCATCGGGTAAAAAAGGCAAGCCATTTTCAAAAACTTTTGCTGATCAGCACCCTAAGCCTTTGTATAACCTATTATACCAGGTGGAGTTCGTCTGTCAAGTAAATTATAATAAATTGTATATAAATTGTAATAATTTATCTATTGTATCTCTATAAAATAGAACATACTATATATTGTACAAAGCAGTTATTCAGGTAGGTCGTGACAGGCAATAGGTAATGAAAAACAGAAACTCGCCCTTTGCCTTTAGCCACTCGCCTGAACAGCGGACGCCACAGACGTAAATCCGCGGGAATCCGCCTATGGCAGACGCATCAGCGCAAAGGGTCGCTCGGCGACAAAAAGAGCCATGTATGGATGAAAACCATTAAACGACTGTATACCTAGGCCCGTCACCCCCTTCCGGGCACGTCCAGGTTATGTTTCCGTATGGATCCTTGATGTCGCAAGTTTTACAATGAAGACAATTTGAAGGGTTAAGTCTGAGCCTTCTTTCCTGGCTCTTATCGTCAATCTCCAATTCATAGACATTGCCAGGGCAAAACCGGGTGCAGGGACACCGATAGGTCTCAAAACATTCATTCACGCACAGACGTTGATCGTGAACAATCAAATGACCGGGTTGATCTTCCCTGTGCTGAGTTTTGGACAGATAAACACCCGTGAGTTTGTCTACGTAGAGTACGCCATCATATGCCTGCTTTTTGTGTGTTGTTGTACATTGCAAACGAACATCTTTCAAGGGTCGTAAGCGCTTGGCATCCTCCTTCATGGGCATCTTATCAAATATCCCTCGTCCGCCCGTCAGATATTGCGCGCCCACATGCAAAAACTTGACAAGACCTTTCTTGGATACGGCCTGGGCAAAATTTCTTCCTATGTAAAGTTCTTTCTTAAGCCAACTATCTTCAAACAGCTGATGGTAATGGTTCAAGGTCTCTCGTGTAAAGCTCCCCCTGCTGAAGGCCTCTACAATCGCCTCTGCTGCAAGCATGCCCGACTTCATGGAGGTGTGAATCCCTTTAAGCGCTGGCGCATTTAGCATTGAGGCGCTACTGCCCACAAAAAGACCCCCGTCAACAGCCAATTTCGGCATGTTATAATACCCACCTGTGACGATCGTCCTGGCGCCCTGCTCAATCACCCGGCCACCTTTAATCAGCTCAGCGACAAATGGATGTCGCTTGAATCTTATGAATTCCTCATACAGATCCAGCATGGGATCCTGATAACTCAACCCCACGATAAGTCCCAGGGAAATCCTGTGGTCCTTCATCTCGTAAATAAAACCACCGCCGTGTGTATTCAAACCCAGGGGATAGCCAAACGTATGAATATCATTGCCCCGGCTATTCGAAAAATAGTTCGTTTCAGGCAGCTGGATCACCTCTTTGATACCGGTTTCAAACACCTGCGGCATCTTGCCCTCAAAGATGGGCAACTTCTTGGAAATCGCTTGCAGCAGGCTTCCTCTGGCCCCTTCTCCAAACACAGTCACCTTTGCCAAGATGTCAATACCCGGCTCAAAGTTTGCCTTGGGGATACCATCTTTACCAACGCCCTTATCTCCTGTACGAACCCCAATGACAGTCCTATCGTCCTGGTCGTAAAGCACCTCTTTGCCCGCAAAGCCCGGAAAAATGTTAACCCCAAGATCCTCAGCAAGTGTCGCAAGCCATGAGACAAACTTGGACAGGCTTATGATGTGGAACCCCTTGTTGTGCATATACCTGGGCACAAAAGGGACCGTGTAGCGGCGTGATTTGGTCAGGAAATAGAATTCATCCCCACGAACGTCTGTCTCGATGGGACACCCTGCTTCCCTGTAATTTGTCATAAGTTCCTTGAGGGCAATCGGGTTCAGAACCGCTCCGCTCAACGCATGAGAACCTATGTCGGCCCCCTTTTCAACGAGAGCCACCTCAAGGTCAAGGCCCCTATTCTTGGCAAGTTTCATCAGATGAATGGCACCCGCGAGGTTTGCGGGGCCGCCCCCGACAAACAGCACATCAAATTCGATCTGTTCTCTGTCCCTATTCATCATTGTATTTCAACCTAAGTACACGTATTCTTAAATACGATTACGTATAATTATAGGTGCATTAAATAAGTTCGAAGTGCCTAAAATGCCTAAAGTATATTAAAGTGCCTAAAGTTAAGGTATTCTGCCATTTTAT
>QMMN01000039.1 GCA_003647275.1 Deltaproteobacteria bacterium | reverse complement strand
TTATGAGGCATATCTTAAATTTCGTAAACATCCTACACTTTGGAATTTAGGGGTGCTTAATGTCGAGATTGAGGAGGCATTAGCAAAGGGCCTTTTCTAACAGGCAACGGATGGCCCCTGAGACGCTCTAATTTGCCCCAGAATCGACGATCTTGAAAAACGCATGCCGTAGTATAGGTTTTTGGCGGCAAGCTCAAGGCGACTTGACAGGCAAAGGCTGGTAGGGTAAAAATTGGGCCTTGACATTCTTGACAAGGATGATATGAATAGAGATGCTAAAAACTACAAGCGGCACCCGGTCCGATAATCCGGCTTTTTTTGTGTCTAATCGTTTTCCCGTGGTGTCCGGTAAGGCAACGATCCGGGGGTCTCTTGTAGGACCTTAGCGCACCACGGGATTTTTTATGCCGCGAGGCCGGAAAGGAGATGAAAAAATGAATGCGTATGAGAGATTTCAATGGAAATTTATGGAACTCAAGGACCTGATCAATGAAATAATCAAAGCCGGTAGTGCCGATGATCTCAAGGATTTGGAAAGGTGCTTTTATGAAGTTGAAGAATTTTTTGTGAAGGCCAAAAGGAACAAAGAAGAAGCATTAAAAAAGAAATTGATAGCTGGTAGTAATTGGACGCCAGAGATTAGGGGGTGATTAAATGGCCGTAACAGTCCGAGAAAAGATCAGAGGCTCCGGTATTTGGTGGGTTTTTATAAGCCATAATGGAATAAGAAAATCAAAGAAGATTGGCCCGGATAAGCGCCTTGCCCAAGAGGTTGCCAAAAAGATCGAGGCGCGGCTTGTCCTGGGGGATTTCGGCTTGAAACCAGATGAGAAGGTCCCCACGTTCAAAGAGTACGTGAACGGTTGGAAGGGGTCAGACGGTAAACAGAACGCGGGATGGCTCGACAGGTACGCCAGGCTTGCCTTGAAAGCCTCCACTTGTCGGAGTTATGAAAACCTTTTGAAGGCAGACATCTTGCCGGTATTCGGAAACAAGCGCATTGATGAAATTTCGTCAAGGATGATCGGCGAGTTCGTAGTTGACAAGTTCAGGGCCGGGCTCAGGAGCGCGACCGTCAAGAACCTGAAGCATTGCCTGTCTTCCGTCTTGCAATATGCACACAGACCGGACGGCTTTATTAGCTCAAATCCTGCCCGTACCGTACAGGTCCCGAGACCTGAAGATGAACGCCCGGCCAGGGAACCAGATCCCTTCTCCTGGGAAGATCGGCAAATTTTGGAAGACACTTTCAAGAAACACTATCCGGCATATTATCCCTTTGTGTTGACCGGATTCAGGACAGGTCTCAGGATTGGTGAACTCATGGCCCTACAGTGGGGGGATATTGATTTCAAGAATCGCCTTATCCACGTCACGCGAAACATTACGCGGAACAAGGTTACAAGTCCAAAGAGCAAGGCAAGTGTCCGGTTTGTCCGCATGACTTCACAGCTTATGGATGAACTAAAAGCCTTGCGATTAGAACGGAAGGAAGAAAAGCTGAAAATGGGATGGGCTGAAATGCCCGAGTGGATTTTTTGTAACTCCAAGGGCAACTTTATTCAGTACAGTCATTTTGTGAATAGGGTATGGAACAAGGCAATGGAAAAGTCAGGGCTACGCCGACGGACTCCACATGATATGAGGCATACCTATGCCACATTGAGATTAAGCAAGGGAGATTCACTCGCAGAGGTGTCAAAAGAGATGGGCCACGGGACAACCGGGATCACCTACAGCACATATTACAAGTGGCTACCAAAAGAGAGCAGATCGGACATTGACGAGCTTGACAACCTGCACCTATCTGCACCCTATACGCACCCTGAAACAAAAAAGGAGTTGCCCGAAATGGCTAACTCCTTGATTTAACTGGAGGCGGCAACCGGATTCGAACCGGTGTGTAACGGTTTTGCAGACCGCTGCCTTACCACTTGGCTATGCCGCCGTTTTAACAAAAAATTGGAGCGGGAAACGGGATTTGAACCCGCGACTTCAACCTTGGCAAGGTTGCACTCTACCACTGAGTTATTCCCGCCCTGTATGACCAATTATAAATAACGACCTCTTGTTTCTTTGTCAATAAAAAATTCCTTTGAGGCCCCCTCCCCCTGTCTCCTGAGCCAGTAATGTCAGTACCTTATTCGTTTATGTTCCCCCAAAACTTTAAAAAGTACTTTGCCCCCGACCATACTGTCAATATGAGCGCTATCCACATGAGCACCATACCTATCGTATGAAAATCAATATTAAAATAGGTATAGTGGATCAAAAGCGAGATGATGGCTGCCATCTGAAAGCCAGTCTTGTACTTTCCCAGTTCTTCAGCACACATCACGACACCTTTTTCAGATAAGATCGCACGCAGTCCTGTTACGGCTATTTCACGTCCAATAATGACAAAGACCATCCAGGCCGGTATTCGTCCGTGGGGAATCAGCATGATTAAGACCGCTGAGATGAGTAGCTTGTCGGCCAAGGGGTCCAAAAACTTGCCCAAGGTTGACTCCAGACCTTGTCGCCGGGCAAGCAGGCCATCAAACAGATCCGTGAGGGATGCTGCTGAAAAGACAATAGCGGCCAGAAACGCGCACACCTTGTTCGAAAACAAAAGGAGCACGATGAGAATAGGGATGCTGCCTATCCTGTAAAGGGTTAACTGGATAGGAAAATTCAAAAACCTTGAAGATAAGGGTTCAAAAAGCTTCATGATGATGGTCACTAAAAAAGAATTTGGTTCGCGCCGTGTCCAATACAATTGGAAGGATGGAACAATGGAAGAATGAGTTTATGAGGATTTCGGTCTTTTTATCTTCTACATCATGAGCGTAGAGCTTCACCTCGTGTCCAATATTCCATTATGCCATCATACCTTTTCCAAGATTGCAGACAAGCTAATAACGAACTATCATTTCAACATGTTGCTCAAGTTTCTATGCGTTGATTCAGTAGCGGTTAAGATATTGCATGACCCTGCGTACAAAGTTCTGGGTTTCCTTAATGGGTGGCACACACTTGAGGGATTGAACCTTGTTTGGGCCTGCATTATACGCTGCCAGGGTCAAAGGCAAGCTTCCTTGAAATTGTCTCAGGAGTTTCTTGAGATAACGCGCGCCTCCAAAGATGTTCTCTCGAGGATCAAACGGATCAATAACACCCAAGGCCTTTGCAGTATCTGGCATGATTTGCATCAATCCAATCGCACCGGCTCTGGAAACAGCGTATGGATCAAAGTTCGACTCCACCTTAATCACGGCCTTGATCAGGGAAAATGACACCCCGTGTCTATAAGCCGCTTCTCTGATATACATGTCATACTCATCAGCACGTGATAGGGTGCCCTCGTGCATAAAGATACGATATCCTGGAATCGTGGGTACATTTGTAAAATGGATAATCCCCTGGCCATCAACACAATAGTAAATATCCGCACGCACCGGGATGCTGACCAATAGCACCATACTCACAGCCCACGTTGAGAATAGAATGGCCAGGAACCGGGTCTTATTTTTCATTGCTCGATGATTCCTTAGGATGATCCGCATCTTCAAGATATTTGTCCCGGCATGCGGTACTGCAAAAATAGTATGCTTTCCCATCGATAACCTTTCTAATACCCTTTCTTTTGGGAAAGTAAGTTTCACAATAGGGGTCTTTGACCATCACATCATCGACCCTCATCAACGCCTCCTGCTCTTCAAGGGTTGTGGGGGATTGCTCTGGAAGCACCAACTTCTTGAACAGCCGGTAGCCCAGATAAATCAAGAGGCAAAGGATTAAAAGTCGCATTTGTACGATCTAACTTTCTTCCCCCCATCCTTCAGATCCTCTAGAAGGGATCGAACAGTCTGCCCAAGCATGGGATGTACAAGGTCCGGTGCAATGTTGCAAAGGGGCCTGAGGACAAACCGCCTTTCGTGCAGCCTCGGGTGAGGGATCTGTAGCAATTCTGTACGCAAGATGCAGTCATCATAAAACAGGATGTCCAAGTCCAGAATTCGGGGGCCGAACCTAACTTCTCCAGGCCGACGTCCCATTGCATGCTCAATGGCCTTAAGTTGTGCAAAAAGGACCTCTGGCCCAAGATCGGTACGGATCTTGGCCACACCATTTACAAACCAATCTTGATGCTCCAAATAAACGGGTTCGGTCTCATACAGGGGGGATTGGGCTTCAACCATACAACCTTCGCACCGATCAATCGCTGTGATGCCCTTCCGACAATTGTCGGCTTTATTCCCAAGATTCGATCCCACTCCTATGTAAGCCGTATGCCTATAATCCAATGTCCTTTATCCGTTCCACGGCTTCACGGATTCGCTCGCGGCCAACCGTAAGGGCCATCCGAACATACCCTTCACCTGCTGTGCCAAATCCGTTTCCAGGTGTGGTCACAATCCCGGCTTCTGTCAAAAGCAGGCTGGCAAATCCTGCTGACGTGTACCCTTGGGGGACCTCAACCCACAGATAGAACGTAGCACGCGGTTTTTCTACTGATAGGCCTATGGAGCGCAGACCGGCCACCAAGATGTCTCGACGCTCCGTATATGTCTGCCTCATATCTTCCACACATGTCTGGTCTCCCTCCAAAGCCGTAATTCCTGCGATCTGAACGGCCTGAAATGCACCAGAATCGATGTTACTCTTTACTTGGCCTAAGGCACTGATGATATCCGAACAACCAACTGCGAATCCGATACGCCAGCCTGTCATATTATAGGTCTTGGAAAGGGAGTGAAACTCAATGCCAACAGATTTGGCCCCTTCTACCTCAAGAAAGCTCATTGGCCTATAACCATCAAAGGCCATTTCCGAATAGGCAGCATCGTGGCACACAATAACATTATATTCCATGGCAAAGGTGACCACCCGTTCAAAGAAATCCTTCGTGGCCACGGCGGCCGTGGGGTTATTTGGATAGTTTATAAACATCATCGTTGCCTTCTGGGCCACCTCGGACGGAATCGCCTCAAGATCAGGGAGAAATCGATTCTGTTTCAACAGATCCATAAAATAGGGTTCCCCCCCGGCAAACCTGGTACCAATATGGTAAACAGGATAGCCAGGACTTGCTACAAGGGCAACATCTCCCGTGTTTATGAAGGCAAGCGGGATGTGCGCAATCCCCTCCTTGGAACCAATCAGGGTTACGACCTCCTTGCTCGGATCCAGATCCACATTAAAACGCCGCTGATACCACCTTGCCACTGCAGCATTAAAGTCAGCCATCCCCGAATAGGAAGGATATCGATGATTGGCCGGATCCGAGGCTGCTCTCTTTAAGGCATCGATAATGTGGGGTGGGGTTGGAAGGTCAGGATCCCCGACCCCAAGATCAATAATGTCAATCCCCTTGGCCCGAACCTGTTCTTTCTGCCGATCGATCTCCTTAAAAAGATAAGGAGGAAGTCGTTTTAACCTTTCAGCTTTATCAATCCTCAATAGAACCCTCCAGCCGTCATTGGTTGTTGTTGGTCATTTGTCGTCAGTCAGCAGGAAATCCTTCAATATTTTTGCATGGAACAGTCTCAAGTCGCCTCTTTCCAAAGCCTGCCCTCGTAAATAACCCTTGCCTCACCTTCAAGGAATACGTTCCGAAAATCATCTCCGGATCTGTCAAAATAGACCTTCAGGGCTTCACCTCCCCGGGTATGCAGGACACTGGGCGAGGTGGCCATCCCTTTTGTAGCAGCAATGAGCGCAGTGGCAACCGAGCCCGTCCCACAGGCCAAGGTCTCATCTTCCACCCCACGTTCATAGGTGCGAATGGCAAAGGAGCCGTCATTGAGTCGCTTCACAAAGTTGACATTTGTGCCAGCAGGGGTGTAGCGTTGGTGGTACCTTATGGCCCGTCCCACCTTGAAAACCGGGCTTGTTTCCAGGTCGGTCACCCAGATCACCACATGGGGCACCCCCACTGTAATACTGCTCACCGTCAAGGTATCTTCTTCAACCTTCAGGGGATAATCAAGTTCGGTTGCGGTCGGTTGCGGCATCTCCAACTTCACCCGGTCTCCGGTCACCTCTGCCCGAATGACGCCAGACTTGGTTTCAAAGCTAAGCCGAGGGCCAGCAATCCCCTTTAGATAGGCAAGCCTTGCCGCACAACGGCCCCCATTGCCGCACATCTCGGCCTCTCCGCCGTCTGCATTGAAAAACCGCCATTTGAAATCTGCCTGCCCAGAGGCTTCAATGAGAATCATCCCGTCAGCCCCCACCGAGAGTTTCCTGCGGCAAACAGATGCAACGAACCGGCTAAGGTTTCTCTCGTCAACAATGCCTTCACGATTGTCCACAAGGATGAAATCGTTTCCGCTACCGCTCATCTTGTAAAAGGTGAGTATTGCCTCTTGCATTTTTAAAGCCTAAACTGGAAAAGCCCGAACCAAATCTCTCGCCCGCTCCCTCTGATCGCTTGAGCTCGCTGAGATCACCGAGATCATTCTCTTGGCCTGCCGCAAAAATCCTGCGTCAGCAGGATGGCAGTTTGAGCTGAATTCCCCCCTCAGGAATTCAGCTCAAAAACCCCGGGCCTCTGCGTGCTCTGTGAGAGATAAACACCACCCTCTCTTTACAGAAAGGGTGGTATTGATTCTCCCTTAATCAGGTCCTCGTATGATTCCCGAGCTCTTACAACATAAAATTGATCCTGCTTGACCATGACCTCTGGGACCCGGGGTCTTGAATTGTAATTAGAGGACATCGTAAAACCATACGCCCCTGCACTCATGATTGCCAGCAGGTCCCCTGCCTCCACACGCGGAATATGACGATCCCTGGCCAAGAAATCAGCGCTCTCGCAAATAGGTCCAACCACGTCTGCCTTGATCGTCTCCTTTTCATCTTTGACCACCCGCTCGATCGCATGGTAGGCATTATAAAGGGATGGCCGAACAAGGTCGTTCATGGCCGCATCCACAATCACAAAATCCTTGGCCTCACTCCTCTTGGTATACAGCACCCGGGTCACGAGGATACCCGCATTGCCCACAATAACCCGGCCAGGTTCTAAGATGAGAGTAAAGGGTGAATCGCCAATGGCCCCTAAGATGGCCCTGCTATATTCATTCGGGTGAGGGGGAGATTCTCGATCGTAGGTGATCCCAAGCCCTCCCCCCAGATCAAGATAGGAAATCGAGATCCCCAAAGTCTCCAGAGTGGCGATCAGTGCCTTGATGCGGTGCAGGGCATCCACAAACGGGGCTACTTCCGTGACCTGGGAGCCGATGTGGCAACTGATACCGATAACTTTTACGTGTGAAAAAGCAGTGGCTGACTTGTACGCCTCTGCGGCCGATTCCATGTCCAGCCCAAACTTGTTCTCTTTCAGACCCGTCGATATATAAGGATGTGTCTTGGAATCTACGTCCGGGTTCACGCGAAGGGAAATCGGCGCTTCTTTTTTCAGGCGGGCGCTGCAACGGTTTATAAGTTCCAACTCTTGAAACGATTCAATATTAAACATCAGGATGCCTGACTGAAGGGCATACACTATCTCATCCTCACGCTTTCCCACGCCTGAATAAACAATCCTGTTCGGAGGGATACCTGCTTGAAGCCCACGGAACAACTCCCCTCCCGACACGATGTCCAGGCCACTTCCAAGGCTGGCAAAAAGTCTGAGTACAGCTAAGTTCGAATTGGACTTTGCAGAAAAGCAGATCAGGTGCGGCACACGCTCAAAGGCCTTTTCAAAGGTAAGGAAATGGTGCCTGAGTGTCGCATGGCTGTACAAGTAAAAGGGAGTCCCCACACTTTCAGCGATCTCCAAAACAGGAACATCCTCACAAAACATATGGTTATCACGATACGCAAAGTGATGCATGGCAGGTTCGTTACTCTTTATCTATGATTGATTTTAGGCGCGCTTTGCTTGAGGATCGTCCGCCTGCGGCAGACTAAAGGCACAACATGTTTTGCCTCTAACCTCAAGCCCGCTGTAAGCGGACGCTCCTCCAACCTCTGCCGGGTGGAAATGCCTATCCTCAGACCCATCACTCCTGTACTTCATTACCCTGGCATTCTTATTGGGGTTGGGGCGAAGTCCCCAAATTCGATTTTACCACAAACTGCACGATGTTGGAATCATCGCTCACGCCACCGCTTTTGTGATAGACCACAACCTTGTAAGCGTAGCGGTGGTCAGCCTTTATCCCATCATAGTAGATCATGCGATTTCCTTCCAGCCGTGCCGGCTTAGGGTCATCAAGTTTGACATCAAAAAGGTGTTTAAAGGGGATCGGACATCCTGGGCATGTCTCCACTGAGCTATGCGATTCGTACTTGTAAACCCTGAAGTGTTCCAATCCGTCAAATAGGGTATTGCCTTTTTTCGGCACTGACCAGGTCAACCGCACTTTATCCCCTATGACTTCTGCCTTGAGGTCTTTTACTGCAGGGGGGACCGTTGCTCTAGGTGCTACAGGGGGAGCCTTCTTACCACATGCCAAGCATAGAATCAGAAACCCCGCGAAAACCAGAAAAAGAAATCTATCTTGGCGTCTTCTTTTTCTTCTGATCAGATTCATTTTCAGCCACTTCTAATTTAAGGGCCTCCTGTGCCTTGTTCATGGCCTTAACCACGTTCTCCTTAGCTGTACCGCCTCCTGACACACGCCTGTTAACCATCTGTTGTAATGTCAGGATTTCAAAGATATCTTCTCCGAATGCCCTGGAAAATTTCTTCAGGTCACTCAAGGAAAGTTCATGCAGTTCTTTGTTTTGATCCATTGCATATCGTACGACCTCCCCCACACAACGGTGTGCATCTCGAAAGGCCATACCTTTGGTTACCAGATAGTCTGCCATGTCTGTTGCATTCAAAAAGCCCATTGAAGCCGCTTTCTCCATGGCCACCCGATTCACTTTCAACCTCGGGATGAGTTTTTCATACACCTCAAGACACCTCTTTAGGGTGTCCACTGTGTCAAACAGGGGTTCCTTGTCTTCCTGCATATCCCGGTTGTAGCTCAGCGGCAGTCCCTTCATCATGGTAAGCACCGCCATCAGGTTTCCAAATACCCGGCCTGCCCTGCCTCGAACCAACTCTGCTACATCTGGGTTCTTTTTCTGGGGCATAATACTGCTCCCCGTGGCAAAGGCATCAGGGATCTCGACAAACCCGAATTCAGCAGAGGACCACAGGATCAACTCTTCTGAAAGGCGGCTCATATGAACCATGCAGATGCTGGCTGCAGCCAGAAACTCCATGATAAAGTCCCGAGCACTCACGGCGTCGAGGCTGTTGCTGGAAATCTCTGGAAACCCAAGAAGTTTGGCGGTATATGCCATGTCGATCGGATATGTTGTTCCAGCTAAGGCCGCGCTCCCAAGGGGCATCACATTGATCCGCTTGAGCACCTCCTTGAACCGGGCTCTGTCCCTTGTAAACATTTCATAATAGGCCATAAGGTGGTGGGAAAAGAGCACTGGCTGTGCCCGCTGAAGGTGCGTATATCCAGGCATGATGACATCAATATGCCTCTTTGCAAGCGCCACCAAGCTCTGGCGCAAGGCTGTGAGCCTTGAAAGTATGTTTGCCACTTCGTCACGGAGGTACATCCGAATATCCAACGCCACCTGGTCGTTTCGGCTTCTTGCAGTGTGAAGTTTTTGCGCGACCTTGCCAACTTCTGCGGTGAGCCTGTTTTCGATGTTCATATGAATATCTTCCAAGGATGCATCCAGTTCAAAGTTGCCGTGCTCAATATCCCGGGCAACTCTGCCAAGGCCTGCTATAATTTGGGAGGCATCATCCTCGGTAATGATCGACTGTTTAGCCAGCATGCGACAGTGGGCGATACTGCCCTCAATGTCATAAAGGTAGAGCCGCCTGTCAAAGGCGATCGAAGCCGTAAAAGACTCTACAATCCGATCTGTTTTTTCAGCAAATCTGCCATTCCAAGGCTTTTCCGACATGGGATACCTCATATGCGGCTGTTCGTTGGTCACTGGTCATTACAACTGGTTTCAAAACCTCTTTTCGAGCCAATTTTGATCATTTTGTAAGAAGTTCTTAGCGAAGTGGAGCGTCAAAAAAATTGTAACCGTTTGAGGGCGTTAGCCCGAGTTAGCGCATGACTTCACTACGTGCTACAATTTTAGCGGAGCGAGCTTAGAACTTCTCAAAATGGTCAAACAAGCGAGAGGAAGGTTTTGAATCATTTTACATCCGGCATCATGCATCTGGCCCCTTCCTCCCTTGCTTAATCAAGGCCTGAATCCGAAGTCTCAAGGCATTAAGCCGGATAAAGCCTTCTGCGTCTTGCTGGCGATAGACCTGGTCTGCCTCAAATGTAGCGAAATCGCTTCTGTAGAGCGATGTGTCGGATTTACGACCCAAAACACGGCAGTTTCCCTTGTAAAGCTCCAGCCGCACCGTGCCTGAAACCGTCTCCTGAGTTTCATCTATCATGCCCTGCAAGACCTTCATCTCAGGTGAAAACCAGAACCCATAATAGACCAGCTCAGCGTATTTCGGCACCAATGAATCTCGAAGGTGCATGACCTCGCGGTCCATGGTAATCGATTCTATTGCCATGTGCGCCACCCTCAGCATCGTACCGCCCGGTGTTTCATATACGCCTCGAGACTTTATCCCCACGAACCGGTTTTCCACCAAATCGACCCGGCCTATACCGTTTCGACCTCCAAGGATATTCAGTCTAGCAAGGAGTTCAGCAGGAGAAAGCCTTTCGCCATTGACAGCTACAGGGTCTCCCTGCTCGAACGTAATCTCCACAACCTCCGGCTTGTCCGGTGCCTCACGGGGGGACGCGGAAATTGTGAACATATCTTCTGGTGGACTTACCCACGGATCTTCGAGGATTCCTCCCTCATAGCTGACATGAAGCAGGTTTCGGTCCGTGCTGTAGGGCTTTTCTTGGGTTGCAACGACTCGAATACCGTGATCTCTGGCATAGTCCATGAGTGACTGACGCGAACTCAAGTTCCAGATTCGCCAGGGCGCAATAATCTTGATATCAGGAGCTAACGCCTGGTAGGCCAACTCAAATCGCACCTGGTCGTTCCCCTTCCCAGTGGCTCCATGGCTGACCGCATCTGCACCCTCTGCCTGCGCTATCTCAATCTGGCGTTTGGCAATAAGGGGTCGTGCCAACGAGGTCCCCAGGAGATAGTGGCCTTCATATATGGCATTTGCGCGAAAGGCTGGAAATACATAGTCTCGCACAAATGCTTCTTTCAGGTCCTCGATGACGACTTTCTCGGCACCTGTATCCAGTCCCTTCTCCCTCAGGCCATCCAGCTCTTCTCCCTGGCCAATATCAGCCACAAAGGCAATCACCGGACAATCATAGGTTTTAATCAACCACTTCAGGATAACGGATGTATCAAGGCCTCCTGAATAGGCCAAAACGATCTTATTCACTTTTTCCGACATCAAGTCTCCAGTAGAATCGATTTTTAATGATCAGTGCAAAATGCAAAATAAGCGATGTCTTTTGCCCGATACCAGATGCAGGGACCAAACATATCACGCATCGTGGATGATGCACCAGGCGTTTGCCGGATAAACTCAATGATCACTCATGAGTCTTTCCAAGATTGCCTTGTGCATGTGGAGCTTGTTTTCTGCCTGATCCCACACGACCGAATGCGCTCCCTCCAGCACATCGGCGGCAATCTCCTCGCCCCTGTGGGCGGGCAAACAGTGCATGACCATCACGTCTTGTTTGGCCATGGCCAGCAGCCGCTGGTTTGCCTGGTACGGCTTAAAGACCTTCTTCCGCCGTTCATGTTCACTCTCGTGACCCATGCTGGCCCAAACGTCTGTATAAATAACGTCCGCATCGCGTACCGCTTCGTCAGGATCAGAAAGCACAACGATTTTACCTTTTGTATCCTTGACAGCGGCCGCTAAGATGGCCTCGTCAGGCTGATACCCTTCGGGGCAGGCAAGCACCAAGTTCAGTCCTAAAATGGCTGCTGCGTTTAGCCAGGAATGGGCCACATTGTTCCCGTCCCCGACCCAAACAATCTTGAGACCTTCTAGCCTCCCCCTTTTTTCCAATATTGTCATAAGATCGCTCAAGACCTGACAGGGATGATACAGATCGGTCAGACCATTGATGATAGGAATTGACGCTGCCGATGCCAGATCCATGAGCAAATCCTGAGAATAGGTCCGGACCACCAAGCCGTCCAGATATCTGGAGAGCACACGGGCTGTGTCGGCGATGGGCTCATTTCGAATCAACTGAGTGTCCTTAGTATTTAAAAAGAGGGAGGTCCCGCCGAGCTGGACCATGGCTGCCTCAAAGGAGACACGGGTTCGGGTAGACGGTTTGTCAAAGATAAGTCCCAAGGTCTTACCTTGAAGGGTTCGATCAGGAATGCCGACCGCACGTCGCTGTTTCAGTTCGAATGACCGCATAAACAGCGCCTCACAATCATCAGCATTCAAGTCCCTGAGCGTTAATAAGTCCTTCTTCATGACCTGTCACGCTATTTTCTCAAATATGCTATCCAGACACACAATCAGTGCATCTACCTGTGCCTCGCGAACGATCAACGGCGGGATAAACCGCAAAATATGTTCCTGTGTGCAGTTGATTAAAAAGCCCTCATCCATACATGCCTTTACAATGGAAGCGCCGTCACAGGTAAGAGCCAAACCAATGAGAAGTCCCTTGCCTCGGACATCCTGAATACAGGCATATTTTGACTTCAGATCAAGAAGCCGATCTTTGAAATATTGCCCTACCCTTTCACAGTTTTGAAGCACACCCTCCTCCACGAGGGCCTTGACCACCCTGAGGGCTGCCGTAGCAACCAGCGGGGTCCCACCAAAGGTAGAGGCGTGAGAGCCCGGCGTAAAGGACGCGGCCACCGCTTCCTTAGCCAGCATCGCACCCATAGGAAGCCCATTGGCCAAGGCCTTGGCCAGTGTCATGATATCGGGCGTCATGGCGAAGTGTTCGTAGGCAAAAAGCTTTCCTGTCCGACCCATGCCGGTCTGTACTTCGTCAAAGACAAGAAGTATGCCTTCCCGGTCGCACAGCTCCCTCAAGCCTTCCAAGTACCCAGGAGCAGGACATCGAACACCCCCTTCACCCTGGATGGGTTCTAGCATGATCGCGCACGTCTCCGGGGTAATGGCATTCCGAGCCGCTTCCAGATCATTAAAGGGGACAATGTCAAAACTGTCTACAAGGGGTTCAAAGCCCTTGTGAATCTTTGCCTGACCAGTCGCACTCAGGGTCGCCATCGTCCGACCATGAAAAGACCCCTCCATCGTTATGATTCTGAAACGCTCCGGGGCACCTCGATCTTTAAAATACTTTCTGGCCAGTTTAATCGCCGCCTCATTTGCCTCAGCACCGCTATTGCAGAAAAAGACCCGATCTGCAAAGGAATGCTCAACGAGCCACTCAGCCAGCGCTATTTGCGGCCTGGTGTAATAAAGATTTGAAACATGGACCAAACGCTGCGCCTGATCTGCTATGGCCCGGGCAATCCCCGGGTGGGCATGTCCCAGGTTGCAGACCGCAATCCCGGCCACAAAATCCGTATAAGTACGGCCCCTTTCATCCCGCAGCGTACATCCCTCGCCCTGGACCAGTACAATCGGAAACCGGGTATAGGTAGCAGTTATGACCTGGTCTGCTTTTTCTATTAACGCATGAGTATCCATAACCGTCTCTTTATTATTGCGCATTTGTCATTCGTCATTTTACATTCTGCACTGGCCATCTGCCATGAAGTATCGGTTTTATTACTCACCAATGACCAGTGACTATTGACCAATGACTATCCCCTCACCTCTGTGCCTATCCCCTTGTCTGTAAAAAGCTCAAGAAGCACTGCGTGTGGCTTGCGGCCATCGATGATGTGCACCCTTCCCACGCCCCGTTGAAGGGCCTCTATGGCACATTCAATCTTCGGAATCATCCCTCCTGAAATCGTGCCTTCCTCAAGCATTTTCTTCATAGCCCCCGCCTTGATCGAGGATATAAGGGACCCGGTTTTGTCCATCACCCCTTCTACATCCGTAAGCAAGATCAACTTGACGGCATTAAGGGCCACGGCAATCTTACTGGCGACCCAGTCAGCATTGATGTTATAAGTCTCACCCGACTCTCCGACCCCAACCGGAGCAATGACCGGGATAAAGCCCCCGGTCTCCAGAGTTCGGATAATGTCTGAATTTACGGATATAACCTCGCCCACCATGCCTACGTCTATGATCTCAGGGGGCTTGTCTTCAGCCCGGGTCCGGACAAGACGCAGTTTCCTGGAAAGGATCAGGCCGCCATCTTTGCCGCTTAAACCCACTGCCTTGCCACCTTGTTGACTGATCTGTGCCACGATCTCCTTGTTGACCTTGCCAACAAGGACCATCTCTACCACATCCATGGTAGGCTCATCCGTCACACGCATGCCATGCACGAATTGGGAATTCATGCCCATTTTCTCCAAGACCGACCCGATTTGCGGGCCTCCGCCATGCACCACCACAGGATGAAGGCCAACAAACTTCAACAGCGTGATGTCGCGGGCAAAGCCTTCCTTGAGATACGCGTCCACCATGGCGTGTCCGCCATACTTGATGACAATGGTCTTTCCGTAAAAACGACGGATATAGGGAAGGGCCTCAATCAGTATATCAGCAACATTACTAGTCATGGGTCATTGATTATTGAGTCTTTCGATAGTGAACAGTCATTGTTCATTCGTCATTTGTCAATCTTCAATCCTTACTTACAGGATATATCGGCTCAGGTCCTCATCATCTTTGATGTCTTTTAACTTTTCATACACATACTTGGCATCTATAACAATCCGCTTCTCGGAAAGATCCGGCGCATGAAATAGAATTTCATCAAGGAGCCGCTCCATGACCGTGTGAAGCCTTCTGGCACCTATGTTTTCAGTACGCGCATTCACCTCCGTAGCAATCTCTGCAATGGCAGAATTTGCATCATCTTGAAACACCAAATCAATACCCTCTGTCTTGAGCAGGGCCTGGTACTGAAGAATAAGGGCATTCTTCGGCTCAGTCAGTATTCTGACAAAATCTTCCTTGCACAGGGACTTGAGTTCGACACGGATCGGAAACCGCCCCTGGAGTTCCGGGATCAGATCTGAGGGCTTGCTGGTATGAAAAGCGCCAGAGGCGATAAACAGGATATGGTCTGTCTTCACCATGCCATACTTTGTCGTGACCGTTGATCCTTCTATAATGGGAAGGAGGTCCCGCTGAACGCCCTCCCTCGATACATCCGGCCCGTGTGTGCCCTCTCTGCCGGTGATTTTGTCGATCTCATCCAGGAAAATAATCCCTGAGTGTTCGACCTTGGCAATCGCCTTCTTTACCACTCTGTCCATGTCCACCAACCTTTGGGCCTCCTCCTGCGCGAGGATTTCCATGGCTTCCGGAACTTTTACCTTCCGCTTCTTGGTCCGTTTCGGGAACATGCTGCCAAACATGTCCTTCAGGTTGATGTCCATCTCCTCCAGCCCGACACTGGAAAATATCTCCACGACGGGCATACTACGTTCCGCCACCTCCAAATCGACATAACGATTATCAAGCTTGCCCCCTCTTAACATCTTCCGAATCTTTTCACGTGTTGAGGGGTGTTCGGTTACGTTTTTCGTGACCAACTCAAGTGTCTTTTCTTCGCCTTCGGTATTCTTGGGTGACTCAGTCTCTCTCTTAGGTGGAAGGAGAATGTCAAGCATCCTCTCCTCGGCAATCTTTTGAGCCTTTGCCTTGACCGCCTCCTGTTCCTCAGCTCTTACCATGCTGACGGCCAGCTCTGTAAGATCCCGTATCATAGACTCGACATCCCGCCCCACGTAACCCACTTCGGTAAACTTGGAGGCCTCAATCTTCAAAAAGGGAGAATTCGCAAGCCGAGCCAGACGTCTTGCAATCTCGGTCTTCCCAACCCCTGTAGGCCCAATCAGAATGATGTTTTTTGGCGCAATCTCATCTCGCAAGTCTTCCGGGACCTGCTGTCGCCGCCACCGGTTTCTCAAAGCAATGGCCACAGAGCGCTTGGCCTCGTCCTGGCCTATGATGTATTTATCTAACTCCGATACGATTTCACATGGTTTCAGTTGTTGCATATATATTCCCCGAACATAAGACCCTTGCAGTAACGGGCCAATAACTTATTTAAGCTCTTCAATGGTAATGTCTTCGTTGGTGTAAATGCAAAGTCCAGCGGCAATCTTCATAGCAGCACCTGTAATTGTTTTTGCATCTAAATCCGTGTAGCGAATCAGGGCAATAGCAGCAGCCTGGGCGTATGAACCTCCCGATCCGATCCCCACAACCCCCTCATCCGGCTCAATCACATCGCCGTTTCCAGATATCAGGAATAAGTGATCAGAGTCAACAGCCACCAGAATGGCTTCCAGTCGTCTCAAATACTTGTCCGTTCTCCAATCCTTGGCCAACTCAACGGCAGACCGGGTAAGATTCCCGTTGAATTGCTGAAGTTTTCCTTCAAATCGTTCATAGAGATTCAAGGCGTCAGCCGTGGCTCCAGCAAAGCCTACGACAATCTTATCGTTGTATATCTTTCGAACCTTCTTGGCGTGGTGCTTCATGATGGTATCCTTCATGGTAATCTGGCCATCGCCTGCCACGACCACGTGCTTGCCCCGTCGCACCGCCAAGATAGTCGTCCCATGAAAATCTGGAATCTTTTTCACCGTAAGCCTCCGGCTTTATATGGTCATCTGTGACGAGTAATTTGTCATGGGGAACGATCCCTCAAAACCCACCACCGAGTATTGAAGCTCCCTGCAGCCCGCGAAGCACTGCCGTCAGGCAGAACCTGCAGGGAATGTGCTCTCTGGGCATTTTCACATCAGCGTCTTGGATGGGCCTTGTCATAGACCTCCATTAACCGGTCAATACTCACATGAGTATATCTTTGGGTTGTCGTCAGGCTTGCGTGACCTAGCAATTCCTGCACCACTCGGAGGTCTGCTCCAGCATCAAGCATATGGGTAGCAAAAGTGTGTCGGAGCCCATGGGGACTGATTGGACGCAACAGTCCCAACTGTCGAATCACCTTTTCCAACAACCGTGCAATGGAGCGAGTACTTAAACGCCCATCCCTGCTGTTCAAAAATAAGGGTTCCCCGCCCTTGATACCAGAGCCCGTCTTCACCCGGCCCCTTTTCTCCAAGTAAGCACGTATGCAAGTCAGGGCCTTTTTCCCCACAGGGACCAAGCGTTCTTTATTCCCTTTCCCGAGTACCCGCATAAAGCCCTTATCGAAATCCACATCCCGAATATCCAGTCCTGCCAGCTCCGCTACCCGCACACCTGTAGAATAGAGGGTCTCTATAATGGCCCGGTTCCGCAAAGCAAGTACCGATTCCCCTTTCACCCCGTCCAACAGACGAAATACTTCGTCCACTGGCAGATAGTTCGGTATGGGTTTCCCTCGCTTGGGGGTCAAGACCGCCTCGGCCGGGTTTGTGCTCATCTCCCCTCTTTTGACCAGGAATCGGAAAAAGGACCTCAGAGATGAAAGTTTCCGAGCGATGGTGCTCTTTTTGTTCTTCTTGTGTAAAAACGCCAGATAGGAACGGATTATGATGTCATCCACTTTGCCCACATCCGCCCCTTTCTCTCTCTTCAACGCGCCTCTGGCTGAATCTTGAAGATAGGCCAAAAATTGCTCGAGGTCCTTTCGGTAGGCTCGACAGGTGTTGGCCGAAAAACCCTTTTCAGCCGACAGAGCTTCAATAAAAGTTTCTATCCAACCTCTCATGGTAATCCTGGTTAAACTTCACGGGTGCTGCCCAAACAGGCGTACAACCTCAAGCGCACAACCTGGGACACGAGGGAAGCCGCTTTAAAAAAAATTAAAAAATATCACAATTTTTCGACGAATCAAAGGAAAAAATGGCAGGATCTAACTGGAATGGAGATTAACAAGAGCCCTAATCTCTGCCCAACTACCGACCTCCCTGAAAGGATGAGGGGAAGAGCGATTCCACGGTTGCCTAAACAGAATGGGGGTGATTGCATGCTCACTCAACATGAAACAAGTCTCAAGGCAGTCCTCCACAAAATACTGGATGCCGCGCGCATCGAGCACATCGGCTTTTCCTTCAAATGTGCCTGTGGCAATCACTTCAATGCCAAATGGTTTCAAAGGAAGCATTCTGTGCACCCATTCCTTGATGGGGGAAAGCTGGGGACGAGCGGTTACAAAAAGGAGTGGCTGTGCCTCCGCAAATTCAGCAAGTACTTCAACAGCTCCATCAATCGGTTTGAGCTCTGTCTCAAAATCTCCTTCCAGTATTCGATTTATGATGACCCTGATGATCTCAGGATCGATGTCTAAGCACTCTTCTAGAAAATACTCAGTAATGTCCTCGTATCGTATATGGTTAATGCCATAGTCCCTGCGGGCAATTTCCAAGAACAGCGCCATGGTATTGGCAAACACACCATCTATATCAAAGGCGATGTGACCAGGGGTGATCATTTCCAACTGGCCCCATTGAATAATGGTTTCATCAATGGCTGCTACTTTCGGCTTTTACTGCAGCGTTAATACCTTCCACCCTCGCCAGCTTTTATTCCATGGGGCTGGTCTTATGCAGCTCTGCGTGTCTTTTTCTTGAGGCGACTTATACGGCGCCTCAAGATCTTTGCCTTTTCCTTTTCCTTGTTTTCGTATGCCTCAGTTTTTTGCGCTTTCAGGGCCTGAATCTTCTTTTTTATCTCACGTACCGAAACGTCAGACCTCTCGGTCTTGGTATCCACAATACCCCGTGCCTTCTTGATCGCAGATAGCAATTCAGCCTTATTCAGGCCATGTACGCCGGTTATCTCTGGAATCTTTAAGGCGATCTCCCGCAGCTCCTTGGCTGTCATCCGATCCAACGGCTTTTCTTGTTTGTCCTTTCTCTCCTTTTTTCCCATAACCGAATTCTCCCTCCTTCTATGCAGGATAACTCAGAATAAATGGATGATCGTCGTGATTGTCTTTACGAATAAGGTCTATCATGATCGACCCCAATTATGGGTACTTGTCTCCCATATTTTTCTTCCAGTTCGTCTTGGGTTAAACGCGGAAGGTAACCGTATAATAAAACCTCCGGGACTGTCAAGCAGAGCAACAACCCGCCAAAAATCAAGATTCTCATCGAGTGACACACAGACTCTGTTCCACATTTATGCCCTTAGTCTTCCTCTGACTTTTTCCTGTCAACCGCCGAGAGAAAAGGTTTGAAAAGGTCAATGGGAATCGGAAACACGGTTGTGGAATTGTTTTCAGCCGAGATCTCTCGGAGGGTCTGCAAATACCGCAGCTGCAAGGCCACGGGATGCTCCTGGATAATAGTCGCTGCCTCAGCCAATTTATGCGACGCCTGAAATTCTCCTTCTGCATTGATCACCTTGGCACGCCGTTCTCGCTCGGCCTCGGCCTGCTTTGCCATGGCCCTTTGCATCTCCTGCGGCAGATCAATATGCTTGACCTCTACCGTGGTGACCTTGATTCCCCACGGATCAGTGTGAGCATCCAGGATCTCCTGGAGTTGCGAGTTGATCTGTTCGCGTTCAGAAAGCAGCACATCCAACTCAGCCTGCCCGCACACGCTGCGAAGCGTGGTCTGAGCAAGCTGGGACGTAGCATACATGTAATTCTCTACCTCAATAACCGAATTCACTGGGTCCATGACCCTAAAGTAGATAACCGCATTCACCTTGACCGACACATTGTCCCGTGTAATGACATCTTGGGGGTCCACATCCATCGTAATCAGACGCAGGCTCACCTTTACCATTTTATCAACAATGGGTATGAGAATGATCAAACCAGGGCCTTTGGCGCCAATCACCCGCCCCAGGCGGAAGATGACCCCACGCTCATATTCATTAAGGATCCGTATGGCCGAAGCCAGAAAAAATACCAGAAGGATGAGACCTGCAATGATTGTAATCATAAAAACCTCCTCACTGAGGATGCAGCTTTGATACTGCCTCCATGCCACCAGGAAAACTCAGTGTGCCCTTGGTTTCTGCCTATTTTGCCCCTCCTTAAAAATCTCGGGATAGATTCACTTCGCAAAAAAACGCTTTGCGGTGTCTTTCCTCTTTCCATCTCTCATGCCATAAGCAAAATGTAAAGAATGCAAGCCCCACGCGGCCAATTCGTATCCGCATCCCGTATTTGTATAAATAAAGACCGTTTAATACTCAAAATGTATGTAAATACAATAAGTTATAAGGCGTTCTTTTTAGAGTTATCCCCATTTTTAGAGGACATTGGCCCTATTTAGGGGCTTTTGGAGGAAAGTTATCCCC
>QMMN01000038.1 GCA_003647275.1 Deltaproteobacteria bacterium | reverse complement strand
TCCCGCTCAAGGTCCGGTTAATCTCATGCTCGGTAAATACCTCTCCGTACTTGTTGCCCTTGCCCGGGTCAATAAATACAGGCTTCTTGCCCACCACCCACCGAAGCTTCGGACCGGATAGGGCATCCCGGGCGATCTTGAGTCTTTCTGTAAGTTCAGGCAGGCCGTATTTGTCTCCTGTCCCCAGAGGGCCAAGCTTTGTGATCCTTTCCGAAAACTCGGTGTTAAGATCAGCAAATAGTTGACCCTCGGCTGCTGAGCATTGATTAAATTCCAGCCGGTCCGGATGTAGGCCCGCATAGACCAACGCCTCATGGGCCATGTCTATTTTTACCTGTGCCTTGTAGTTGCCGTCAATGTAATGGCAATCCCCAAAATGGCAGCCAAGGATCAAAAATCCGTCTGCTCCCTGAATAAAGGCGTCGGCAATCAGAGTCGGGTCAACCCGGCCGCTACACATACCCCGGATGATCCTGCCGGTGGGCGGATATTGTATCCTTGACACACCAGCAAGGTCAGCCCCTGCATAGCTGCACCAGTTACAACAAAAAACAAGTATCCTTGGAACAAAATCCCCTGTCATGAGAAACCTCCTTGTTATTCGTTATTCGTGAATCGTTAACCGGATATCGCTCCTCGTTACGTCTTACGGTTGACGGGTATCGAAACGAGCCGCGCAACCGACCTCCGATTGTACGCCTCCAATTCACGTTCATGCCCCAAACCGTGCCTTAATCTGACTCCCAAATTGTTCATCTGAGAAGGAATTGATCGTGATGGCATGTCGATAGCAGGTCGCGGCACACACGCCGCACCCTTTGCAGGCCGCAGTGATCAGCTTTACCTTACGCCCTTCATCCGTCTCTTCTATATCCAGGGCGTTGTAGGGACAAAGGGCCACACAAAGCCCACACCCCCTGCAGGCCTCCCTGTCTATCATGGTGGCCACAATAGGTTCCATGGTGATCGCCTCTTGGGTCAGTACAGCCATGGCGCGGATGGCCGCTGCCTGGGCCTGGGCGATACTTTCATCGATCGGTTTGGGATAGTGAGCCAGACCACATAGAAACACACCGTCGGTGGCAAAATCCACAGGACGCAATTTTGCGTGGGCCTCAACAAAAAACTTGTCAGTGTTGATGGGCACCTTCAACATTTGAGCGACCTTTTCCGTGCCTTTTGGCACAATGGCCGTTGACAGCGTGATAAAATCGGGCTCGATGACAACGGGCCTCCCCAGGATAGGATCGGTCACGGTCACTTCGAGTTTCCCGTTGACTTCTTTAACCTCGGGTTTGTTTTTCAGGTCATAGCGGATAAACAGAATCCCCATGCGCCGGGCCTTCTCATAGATTTCTTCCAGCATGCCGTACGTCCTGATGTCCCGGTAGAGGACATACACATCCATGTCCGGGTTGAGCTCTTTGAGCTCAATGGCATTCTTGATGGCATGGGTGCAGCATATCTTGCTGCAATAGGGTCTCTGGTCATCCCGAGATCCCACACATTGAATAAAGACCGCTGATCTGGCGGCTTTGATGGATGCGGGATCATTTTCGATCTTTTCATCCAGTTCAAACCACTTCAACACATTCGGATTTTGTCCGTACAGGTACTCCCTGGTATCTGAAGAACCGGCCCCACTTGCCACCACAACCACACCATGTTCGATCTTTGCACCCGTACTCAGGGTGGATTCGAAGTTGCCCACAAAGCCATGAACGCTTTCAAGCTCTGCACTCAAATGGACCGTGATGTTTTCATGCTCTGTCACTCTTTGGACCAACTCAGCCACGTAGGGTGCGACCTCCTCGCCTTTAAAGCTCTTTCGAACCTTGAGGGCATGCCCGCCCAATCGGTCTTTCTTTTCCACAATATCCACCTTGAACCCCTGATCAGCCATGGTCAAACCACTGACCATGCCGGCGACACCCCCGCCAACGACAAGGGCTCCGGGCGTCAAGCCTATGGATATCGGTTGAAGCGGCTTCAATAGCGCCACCTTGGCCACGGCCATGGCCACCATATCCTTGGCCTTCTCAGTGGCATCATCACGTTCTGACTGATGGACCCAGGAACAGTGATTGCGAATGTTGGCCATCTCAAAAAGGTACTTGTTCAAACCGCTGTTCAGCATGGTCTCCTGAAACAGGACCTCATGGGTGCGGGGGGAGCAGGCCGCCACCACCACGCGATTGAGCACCTGTTCCTTGATCACCTCAGCCATCTTGTCCTGGGTATCCTGGGAACAGGTAAAGAGATTGTCTTCCACGTAGACCACATTGGGCAGTGTTTTGGCGAACTTCACCACCTCGGGTACATTTAGAAACCCGCCAATATTGATGCCGCAATTGCAGACAAAAACACCCACCCGGGGTTCCTGTTCGCTGACATCCCTTTCCGGTGGAAACTCCTTGGTCTTGGTCAGGGTACCCCGAGCCGGGGCCAAGAAAGTGGACGACGCAGCCGCCCCGGCGCTGGCCTCCATCACAGAGTAGGGGATATCCTTTGGCCCCTGGAAGGCACCGGCTGCATAGATGCCCGGCACGGAAGTGGCCACCGGCTTGAAGCTGCTGGTCCGTGCAAAACCGTATTGATCAAGCTCAATCCCGGTCTTCTTGGCTAGCTCAATTGCATCTTTGGAAGGCTCAAGTCCTACTGAGAGGACCACCATGTCGAATATTTCTTCTTTGACGGTCCCGTCTTCCTGGACATAGCGAATCCTGAGGTTGTTGTCCTCCACCTCGTCGATGGTATGAATCCTACAGCGTATAAAGCGAATCCCCATTTCCTTTTCAGCCCTGTTGTAATAGGCTTCAAAATCCTTTCCGTAGGTTCGCATGTCCATGTAAAAAATGGCCGCATCTAAGGGCTCTTGAGAATGCTCCTTGGCAATCACTGCCTCTTTGATGGCATACATACAGCATACGGCTGAACAGTACGCCCTGTCGCACTTGTTAATGTTGCGGGAACCAACACACTGGAGCCATGCAATCTTCTTGGGTTCCTTGTGGTCGGACATACGCACCAGGTGTCCCTCAGACGGGCCGGTCGCCCCCAGTATGCGTTCAAAATCCATACTGGTCACCACATTGGGAAAGGACTGATAGGAGTACTCCGGAAAGATAGAAGGATCAAAGCATGCAAAACCTGGGGCCAGGATGATGGAACCGACCTGGACTTTAATGATCTCTTCTTGATCATCAAAGTTAATGGCGTCGTTTTCGCAAAATTTCACACAGGCATTACATCTGCCCTTTTTGCCTGCATCAATCATCTTGAAGTAGATGCAGGCCTTTCGGTCGATCGTATACTTCAGTGGCACAGCCTGGGCATAGGGGACATAGATCGCCTTGCGCTTGTTTAAACCCTGATTATACTCATTCGGCACCTTCTTGGGACACTTTTGAGCGCAAACGCCGCATCCCACGCATTTGTCCATATCCACGTAACGGGGATGCTTTTTGAGCTTAACCGTGAAATTACCCTCCTCGCCACTGATGCTTTCAATTTCGGTCAGGGTCATGAGGTTGATGTTGGTGTGGCGTCCGCACTCAACCAGCTTGGGGGATAAGATGCACATGGAACAGTCATTGGTGGGAAAGGTCTTGTCCAGTGCCGCCATCACGCCGCCGATGGCCGGGGATTTCTCGACCATGTGCACATAGAAACCTGTATCGGCCAGATCCAGGGCAGCCTGGATGCCAGCAATACCCCCACCTACCACCATTACAGAACCGGCAATACTCGATTTGTCCATTAGAAAACCTCCTCTGTTTACAATACCATGGCCTCAGCCACCACCTGCCAGATGTACTTGACCTCCATATCGAGCTTGTAGTGAGGCACGATCGCCTTCATGAACATATCCCGACAGTTGGAACAAGAGGTTACAATCACCTTGGCCCCCTTGGCCTTGGCTTCACTGTACTGCTGGGCCTTCATTCTTCCATAGGCGATCTTTTCATCGTTATAGGGGCCAGCCCATGCACCACCCCCACCGCCACAGCAGTAGTTGTTGATCTTACATGGATAGGCTTCGATGAAAGATTCGCAGCACTGATCCAGGATCCAGCGGGCTTCATCATAATACGGCTTGCCATAAAGCCGCTCCAACTCACGACCGTGTTTACATGGATCGTGGTAGGTGACCGGGTCCGGATGCCTTGACTTGTCCACCTTGATCCGCCCCTCCTTGATAAACCGGATCAACACATCATACAGATAAACCAGTTCAATACCTGCCTTGTTTAACTCCTCCTTGAAGTAGTTTTCGTAGTTTATCCGGAAGCCGAGTGAACCGCCGCCGCAATCGGGCGCTATAATGTATTTCACCTTGAGCTTCTTGGCGTTATCTACCTTGTACTGGGCAATCTTTTTGGATGCTTCGTCATTTCCAGTAAAAAGCCCCCAGTCCACCGACTCCCAGCCTTCAGAAGGCATGGTCCATGTACAGCCGGAGTTGTGAAAGATCTTCCACCACCATTGCATGTCCTCGTAGTCAACGCCTACCTCCTTGGAATTGGGGAAGAACAGATACTCGGCCCCTACGACATCGATGGGGGTCTTAAAGCCCTCAAAGCCCTCCAGGGCCAGTTCCTCGCCTTCTTCCCCGGCCCATTCTCTGCCGATGTCGATCATGTTCTCGAGATAATCGTCCTTGGGAATGCCCAAATTGTTACCCGATTTCAGGACCTGAAGGGTCCCCTTGTGGAGAACCCCTGGCACTTTATCCCGATCCCTGAGGCTCTTCATCTTCTTCATCAGGTAGTTAATGTCGATTTTCATAGGGCAGGCAATATTGCAGCGGCCGCACTGCGTGCAGACCCAGGGGAACTTGGAGTCAACCACCTCATCCACCATGCCATAGGCCAGCATGCGAATAACCTTGCGCGTATCCAGCCCTTCCACACCAGGGATACCGGTCACAGGGCATCCGCTGGAACAGGTGCCGCAGGTCAGACACTCGTTGAGGTTAACTTTCTTAAAGGTTTCCTTGATCTCGTCCTTGACTTTTTGTACTTGTAAAGCTTCCATTTTGCCTCCTTAGAATTAGCCCACATAATCCTCCGGGCCTGGGTAAAGGGCATTTGCAGATAGCTCACGCACACCCCTGCGCTCCATGCCCGGGTTGAACAATGCCTTCAAAGTTGATGACTTTGTAAAAAGTCTTCAAAGTTGGCCCAGCGTGTTTTATCGATCGGCGGGGCGCTTACGCCCTGCCTAGATAAGGAAGGTGAGAATAGATACCTTCCCACCCGAAAGGGTCATTGTTGATCAGCAGAGATTGCTCACATAGCCGCCAGCCGACCAGAGCCCTAAACAACCTCTTTAGAGCCACCTGCGTCAATATAACCCTCATGGGGATTCGAGGCGACGGCACACTTGTGTTAGAGTTCGGGTTCTTGTGTAACGCTAAAGACCACGGAGAGGGAGAGGCTTTGCTACCGTTGAACTGAAGATTTTTCTGGTAAGGCTTTAAGGAAGTGTAAAGAGGAGGTTACCCACAACAGAAGCGGAGGCGTGAGCACTTCCGGCCTTGCCAAAAAAACCTTCTATAATTTCCGAAAAATAGCCTAACCTAGGCTTTCTGGAAACTACGGCAAGGCCTCATCTGCTCAGGGGCTTCAGTGTCTTTGCCTTAAGCACCGATTCTTACCTCCAGTTTTTTTATTGCTGTGCTGGAAAACAGATAAAGTCACTTTAAACAAATTACTTTTACCCGAATAAGATCAATATGTCAAATAGATATTTTCTATCCTAACACGCATAAATAGCGCTCACCGTCTATGCAATAGATTATCATAGAAAAGTTTCCTGTCCCCAAGGAGAACTGGGAACTTAGGGGCTTCGCCCCAATTGGAATACTGGAGTCATGGAATATTGGAATGTTGGGTTTGGAGGAATGAAAAAATGACTTTCCCCGCTTTTATTACCCATTATTCCACCAATCCATCATTCCATGCACAAGGCAAAAACTCGGCCCCAAAAATGTTCTATGTTTCCAGCAAGTTGCAGAGATTCCGAGAACAATTACTTAACTATAATACGAGACGTACAATTAAAAGGCGCTTCTGTCCACATGGGACATGAGGTATGCCCTGTCTTTCTCAGTGGGGGCTTCTGAAATCCTTTATTCCTAAAACCGACCCCGATCACAGGGCTCCTTTTGTTTTGCCGGAGACGGCCCCGTGGAGAACACAGAGGTTATTGTTTTGGCCTGATCAAGAGCTTTGTGCCTCTGCGCTCTCTGCAAGACACAAAAATTGTGGAAATCTGCCGTTGACGAGACCGTCCACTACCCGTAAAATCACCCCATGAAAAAAGACATCAGAATCGGCACATCAGGGTGGAGCTACCCACACTGGCAAGAACGATTCTATCCTGCAGATTGGCCCAAATCAAGATGGCTGGAATACTATACTGAACACTTTGACACGGTTGAGCTCAATGCCACCTTTTACCAGCTTCCCAAGCCCAAGACCTTTGAGAACTGGAAGGCAAGGACGCCCGATCATTTCCTCTGGGCACTCAAGGCCAACAAATACATCACCCACACAAAACGGCTAAAAAAACCGGATGAGCCTTTGGAACGATTCTATACAGCTGCCTCTGGCCTGAAAGAAAAACTGGGGCCGATTCTCTTTCAACTGCCGCCCAGTCTTTCTTTTGATGAAAGAGAATTTGAAGCCTTTTGTCAATCCTTGGACCCGTATCAGCGCCATACCCTGGAAGTCCGGCACCCTTCCTGGATCAATGACCGGCTTTTTGCCATCCTAAAAAAGTACAACCTCGCCTTTTGCATTGCAGATACCGCTGGCCGATATCCCTATTATGAAGTCGTCACCGCAGATTTTGTCTACATCCGCCTCCACGGCTCCAAAAAGCTTTATGCCTCTGACTATTCAGAAGAAGAGCTTCAGGCCTGGGCCCAAAAGATCAAAGAATGGGGGAAGGATGTGTACCTCTATTTTGATAATGATTTTGAAGGATATGCGGTTAAGAATGCCAAACGACTGAAGGAGATCCTGGGTCTTTCTTGACCGGCCTGCTTCCCAGACGCAAAGCGCTGCCGTCAGGCAGGACCCCTGTCCTGCGTGCCCTGTTTCGGTCGTTTTACAGGGTAAGTCGGGGTCAAGGGGAACGATAGAAAGAATGTCTATTTCCCTTACCGGAAAGTCCTGCTCTTCAGGGCGGGGCTTCAAAACCACGCATGAAACGGTTCTTTTTCAACCATTAGAAGATCAGCGGATTCAGTGTCTTATATGCCAGCGTTGCTGTAAAATCGCCCCGGGAAAGACCGGATATTGTAAGACGAGAAAGCATGTCAACGGCAAGCTCTATTCCCTGATTTACGGCCAGGTATCCTCCATGCGAATATCGCCCATAGAGATTAAACCCCTGTTCCACTTTTATCCGGGGAGCCGATGGTTATCGCTGGGAAGCCTGGGATGCAACTTCCTGTGCCCGGGGTGCCAGAACTGGGAAATCGCCCATGCGGACATAGAAACGGATCTGCCCGCCACCCAATATGTCTCACCTGAAAAGGCCGTGCAGCTCGCACTGGAAGGAAACTGTCATGGCATCTCCTGGACGTACAACGAACCCACGATATGGTTCGAATATACGCTTGATTCAGCAAGGATGGCCAAGGACAGCGGTCTGCTCACCAACTATGTCACCAATGGTTACATCACCCAGGAGGCCCTGGATCTTCTCGGCCCCTATCTGGATGCCTTTCGGGTTGACCTGAAGGGATTCTCAAGCCGTGCCTACCGGCGCATCGCCCATATCCCTGACTTTCAAGGGATTTTGCAGAATATTCAACGGGCAAAAGACCAATGGGGGATGCACATTGAAATCGTGACCAACCTGATCCCCGGATTCAACGACCATGAAGACGACTTGCACCAAATGGCGCGCTGGATTGTTGATCACCTGGGTTCAGAAACGCCCTGGCACGTCACGCGATTTTTTCCTCACCTGAAACTGTCTCACCTGAGCCCTACACCCATATCCAAACTGGAAAGCGCAAGGAAGATCGGTATGGATGAGGGCTTGACATATGTCTATCTTGGCAACTGCCCCGGCCATGGAGCGGAAAACACCTATTGTCCAGGATGCGGCAAGTTGCTCATTGAGCGAGATAATTTCGAGATCCTGCAATACCACCTAAAAGGAAGCAAGTGCGAGTACTGTGATCAACAGATCGCCGGATCATTTGAGCCATGACACAAGAAGATGTGTTGCAATGGCCTCGTTCTTGCCCCTGCCTACAATCAAGAGATAAGCATGGTGCCCTTGAAATTTGTCGCTATCCGAGGTTAACCTTCCACAGTTCGAGCCTGAATCTTCCGGCCTTTCCCCTGATCATAGTCTCCCAGCACATTAGTTCACAGAGATCTCGTCCAACGCCTTGACCGGTTTAGGATTTTGGTTACAAATCGCCCATAAAATCCTTACGCATATTCCATGGACGCCTCCTGTAAAACAGCCTATTGAGGCATCGACGATTATTTTTGTTGACGCATCATTAAATTTACACTATGATACTTTTATCGGTCCTACATGCATGGCCTTCTGACTTTTGTCGTGTGAAGACGTGGGATCGAGTACGCAACTTAGGATCCTTATTTGGGACACGCTTGAAATCGATCTTTTGCCTTAGCGATGCGATTTTGTTGTTTTGTCCAAAGTAACACCTGACGAGCTGTACGAAAGAACAAGAAAGGAGAATATTCGCTATGGCAGAAGGAATCGTAAAGTGGTTTAGCGACCAAAAAGGCTTCGGTTTCATTGAGTGCGAAGGCGAGGGGGACGTATTTGTTCACCACTCCGCCATCATCGGGTCAGGATTCAAGACCCTTGCTGAAGGTGACCAGGTGACCTTTGACGTAGAACAGGGTACTAAAGGACCTTCGGCAAAGAACGTTACTAGGCTTTAGCCCGGAGCTGTTCGATCAACATAGGCATCTCGTCAAGATAAGGCGAGATGCCTTTTTTTTGAACGTTTGCGGAGGTCAAAATGAATATCTATGTAGGTAATCTGTCACATGAGACCACGGAAAAAGATTTGCGAGATGCCTTTGAACCCTTCGGGCACGTCGAATCCGCCAAGATCATTACGGACAAGTACACGAGTAAATCAAGGGGATTCGGATTCGTTGAGATGCCTTCTAGAACTGAAGGGGAGTCCGCGATCAGCGGTCTGAAAGACGAGGAGTTGAAGGGCCGGAGACTTAACGTTAATGAGGCTCGCTCTCGCCCCGGCGGCCGTCGAGGTCCTGGAAGCCGAGAGGGTGGACGTCGTTTCTAGTAGACGGAATTTGAAGATGACACGGTCGTGGTAGAACGGCCTGGAATAGACTTATGTTCGCCTGGACAATGTGAAGCCTCCCCGCCCTGAAGGGCGCGGGGGTTCGCTTCGCGGGCTTACGCACCCGGTAAGGAAGATAAACATTTCATAATAGTTCCCCTTGACCCCACCCTAAAGGATGGGGGCTTGCTCCCCGGCCGCGAAGCGCTGCCGTAAGGCAGAACCCCCGTGCGGAAGCACGGGGATGATTCACATTTTTGTTCTTCAGCCGTTGGAAAACCTAATTTTGTCAAATCAAAAGATCTGCCCCCCTTTTCTGATCGAAACACACGGACCTGGTCATTTGACCGGCTGCTGGGTCAAGATTCGTTAAGAAGAAACTCTGGTATGATGCGAGACAAGACATTTAAAAGCACGCTATTTGGAAAACTGTCCCAGCTCTATTCCGAGATGGCAGAGGCGTACAACCAGGCTGCCGGCAAGATCGGTCTCTCCTGCCGGGGATGTCCTGACAATTGCTGTACCAGCTATTTCCAGCACCATACCTATATAGAATGGGCTTATCTTTGGACAGGGATAAGATCCTGTGCCGAGGAAAAACAGCGGGAGTTTATGAACAGAGCCAGGGAGTATGTCAGGCAGAGCCGAGATCTATTGAATCAGGGCCTCAGCCCCCGGATTATGTGCCCCTTGAATGATAACGGGCTTTGCCAGCTTTACGAATACAGGCTCATGATCTGCCGCATGCACGGGGTCCCGAACAGCCTTGTCAGGCCGGATGGCAAAAAGATGAGCTTTCCCGGCTGTATCAGGTGCCAGGAGCTATACTCGCATTTGGAAGAGGTGTCCGTTTTGGACAGAACACGCTTTTACCGGAATTTGGCCTCCTTGGAGATGGCCTTTGTGGGACCGAAGATCAAGGTCTTGCCCAGGGTGAAGCTGACCCTGGCTGATATGCTGATCCAGGAACCGCCAGGAACTTAGTGCCTGCCCCTTGTCACGGCAGGAATGCGTCCCCCAGTATTGCGCACGAGAACAATTCGTTACCTTTTAAGCAGTTCTCTTATTAGAGCTCTCTTCTGTTTGGTCATGTTGTGAACAGGGAGTTGGAATCGCAATGTTGTTTCTATTCCTTGGAAGACCTGTTATGATACAGAAAGGATAAGCGAGAAAAGGAGGTTGGCATGAAAGGCAGGAAACTTTATGTAGGGAATCTCAGTCATTCTGTAACCAATGATGAATTGAAAGAATTATTTGCCAATTATGGTGATGTTGAGAAAGTCAATATAATTGCAGGGAAAGGTTTTGGATTCGTTGAAATGTCTTACCGATCGGAAGCTGAAAGGGCAAAACAAGCATTGAACGCTTCCGAGTTTCAAGAACGCACTTTGAGAGTTGACGAAGCTCGCCCGCCCAGAAATATACGAAAAGGGAGTTATCGAAGATATTAGCCTAATTGAGAGATAATTTGGATTTAGTAGTCGTAATATGCCAGCAACTTCATGTGGCGACAATAAAAGGGGAAAATCAAAGATCCCCCAAACCAAGACAAGTTGGTACTGGGAGCCTGGAAATAACCACTGAACCAACGACAACTGAATAGAAAGGGCTATAAGGAAAGGAAGCACACCCAATGAACGTTCTGTTAATCTACCCCGAGTTTCCAGATACATTCTGGAGTTTCAAACATGCACTTAAATTCATCCATAAAAAGGCCGCCCATCCACCGCTGGGCCTGCTGACAGTAGGGGCCATGCTCCCCAGAGAATGGTCCAAGCGCTTAGTTGATCTCAATGTAACGAAGCTGACCGAAAAAAACCTTGCATGGGCTGATTGCGTGTTTATCAGCGCCATGGTTGTGCAAAGAGAGTCAGCACGTCAAACCATTGCCAGGTGCAAGGAAGCGGGCCTCAAGGTCGTTGCTGGTGGACCACTCTTCACGAGCGAGTACGAGGAATTTGAGGATGTGGATCATTTCGTGCTGAATGAAGCTGAACTGACTCTGCCGCCTTTTCTTGCGGATCTCGAAATGGGACGTGCCAGGCGCGTTTACGAGACATCTGAGTTTTGCGACATCCGGAAAACACCGCCCCCTATGTGGGAGCTGGCTGATCTGAAACGGTATGCCTCGATGAGTATACAGTTTTCCCGGGGCTGTCCGTTCGATTGCGAGTTTTGCAACGTAACCACGTTATTCGGCCACCGGCCACGCATCAAGACCGCGGAACAGATTATTAACGAGTTGGATAGGCTCTACAACCTGAGGTGGCGTGGACAGATCTTCTTTGTGGATGACAACTTCATCGGCAACAAGAGGTATCTCAAGACCCAGCTGTTGCCCGCGTTAATTGAATGGCGGAAAGACAAAAAAGGAATGCCGTTTAACACGGAAGCCTCTGTGAATCTGGCCGACGACGAACCATTGATGGAGATGATGGTGGAAGCCGGGTTTGATGCTGTCTTTATCGGGATTGAAACGCCAGATGAGGGAAGCTTGGCTGAATGTAACAAAAAGCAGAACAAAAACCGTGACCTGGTCGAAAGCGTAAAACGCATCCAGCGAACGGGGTTGCAGGTGCAAGGAGGCTTCATTGTGGGCTTTGACAGCGATACGCGCTCCATCTTCCAACGGCAAATTGATTTTATCCAGAAGAGCGGGATTGTGACGGCCATGGTCGGACTACTCCAGGCCCCTGCAGGCACAAGACTTTACGAACGCTTGAAACAAGAGGGCCGCCTGCTCGGTCATATGTCAGGGGATAACGTGGACGGCACAACCAACATCATCCCTCGCATGGACCTTAATTTGTTGCGCGCCGGGTATCAGAATATAATGCGCCACATTTATTCGCATAAGCTTTACTATCAGCGCGTTAAGACCTTACTGCAAGAGTATAAGACGCCAAAGGCGGAAGTCCCGCTGGACTTTCAGCGTTTCTTGGCGTTCTTACGTTCCAACATCCGCCTGGGTGTATTTGGCAAGGAGCGATTCCAGTATTGGAAGCTCTTGTTGTGGACGCTTTTTCGCCGCCCTGAGTTGTTGTCACTGGCCATTACATTGTCGATCTACGGCCATCATTTCCGCAAAATCTGCGAACAGTATATCTTATGAAAACTCGGAAGGGTCAGAGAATGGCCCTGACCTCACCTTCTTATTGGACAGGGACTTCAATTTAGGTGAAGTTAACAAAACGCTAAGGCCGCTATTCATATTTCAGGGGCGTACACGACGTTTCCAACAAGGGCCAGTTTGTCCAATGTGAAGCCCCCCTTTATCTCCTGTGTAATATCTGCACACCTTTTCGGGCTGTTTTTTCGCTGAAATGATCACCTTGTGTTGCGCCTGGTCGTCAGGGACGGCTTGTTTGTGGCATCAGCAGGCCATTAGGCTTGGAAATCCTTGACAAAACAATCGTTTCTGATATTTTGGGAAAGATTGCTGTATGATCTATGAATCAATTGTAAGGGGTGCCATGCACTGAATCCTGTGACCCTGTTTCTCAAAAAGAGAGGCGGGGTTTTTTATGTTTTCCGGGCTAAAGAGCAAAAGTTGGGGACACGCCTTGCAATGATGATTGTGCCCCTGAAAAAGGCCTTTTAAGGGCTCAAAACACTTATGTTTGGAATATCAGGATAGCCTGGTCCGACTCCAGATTAGCCAATGGCTCTCAGTAGATGAGATCGCGGCTTATCTCGGCATTAAGCGGGATACCGTTTACAGGTGGATAAGCGAAAGAAATATGCCGGGGCACAAAATCAGCCGGCTTTGGAAGTTCAGTAAAGAGGAAGTCGACGAATGGATGCGCTCAGGTGGAGCCGATGATACACGCGCAAGCAAATGACAGAAAGGTTGGGAAGTGATGACTCCCAATAACCCAATATACGAAGGTTGCATCGTAACCGGTTCCCTGTTCAATGAACCCATGCGCGTGGAGACAGTGCGCGCCTCAGGATCCAATGCGTGGGTCGTGGGTCTCGTTGGCACCCAGTCTGAACGGTTCCGAAAAGTCACACTGAATAAAACAGATCTCGAAACGCTTACAATCCTCGATTCCAAATTCAGTTATGATGGCGATGGACGCCTCCTTCGACTCGGCCTTCAGGCCTATTCCCTCGGAATCGCATACGAGTTTGATCCCTTTTTCGGGCTTTCTATTTCACGTGTCGACCCACTTCCCCATCAGCTAGAGGCTGTTTACGACTATTTGCTCAAGCTTGCGCGTGTCCGATTCCTTCTGGCCGATGATGCTGGGGCCGGGAAGACGATAATGGCAGGGCTTCTCATTCGCGAGCTCAAGCTTCGCGGCCTCGCCGAGCAAATCTTGATTGTTTGTCCAGCAAACCTCTCCTTTCAATGGCAGCGGGAACTCAAGGAGAAATTTGACGAAAAGTTCCTTGTTCTCAAAGGACGGGATATCCGGGACCAGTTTGGCGTCAATCAATGGCTTGAGCAGAAGCGTATCATCACATCTTTAGATCTTGCCAAGCGCACTGAAATTCTTCCTGGACTCAAGCAGGTTCACTGGGACCTCGTCATTGTCGACGAGGCCCATCGGATGTCGTGGTCGCCCCCGGCCAGGAAAACAGCAAGGTATGCACTTGGAGAGTTGATGCGCGACACGTCTGACCATCTTCTGCTCCTAACGGCTACACCGCACAAATGGGACCCGGTCAACTTCAGCCTGTTTCTGCAACTGCTGGATACGGATGCTTATGCAGATGTCAAGTCCATTCGCGAGGCAATGGCTCGACACCGCGCGCCGTTTTACCTGCGTCGCACCAAGGAAGCAATGGTCTACTTTCCGGAACGCAAGCCGGATGGGACGTGGGTGGCGGAAAAGATCTTTACAAAACGTATCCCACACACGGTTGAGTTTCAAATTGATGGCCCTGAGTTCGATCTTTACCGTGCCATTACCCGTTTCGTAAAACACCAAAGCGCCAAAGCCGCCGTGCAGGGAGACGATCCTCGCGCCCGTGCGGTTGGCTTCTTGATGTCTCTTTACCAGCGCCGATTGGCTTCAAGCACATACGCCATGCGCCACAGCCTGGAAAACCGGGCTCGCAGGCTTGAAGATGGATTGAAACGAGCGCAGGAGCTAGCCCAACTCGCGCCTCCCGACCTCCCTGATCCAGAAGAACTGGAAGAGATGGAAGAAGGCGAGCGCGAGCGCCTGGAGGAAATGCTTGAGGCGATCACACTGGCGGCAAATGCCGAGCAGGTTCGTGAGGAGATCGCAGACCTCAAAGCATTGGCTAAACAGGCCCGTGAAGTGGAAGATTCGGGTCGTGAGGCGAAGTTATCAAAACTCAAGGACCTGCTCCAGCGCGAGGGGTTCTTCGACCATTCCGATCAACGTTTGCTCTTGTTCACAGAATTCAAGGATACCTTGGATTACCTTGTCGAAAAACTCAAGGCTTGGGGTTTTAAGGTCGGCAGTATCCACGGCGGAATGAAGCCTGGCTCACGCGATGAGCCGGGGACCCGGCTCTATTCCGAGCAACAATTCCGCGAGGGAGCAATTCAGGTTCTCGTGGCCACCGAGGCGGCAGGCGAGGGTATCAACCTACAGGTATGCAACATCATGTTCAACTATGACATCCCTTGGAATCCCAACCGCCTAGAGCAGCGCATGGGGCGTATTCATCGTTACGGCCAGCGCAAGAATTGCCTGATCTTCAATTTTGTTGCCACAAATACCATCGAAGGTCGTGTGTTGCAGCGGCTACTGGATAAGCTCCAGGAAATTCGCAACGCCTTGGACGATGACGCGGTCTTCAATGTGGTGGGGGAGGTCCTGCCTGCCGCTCATGTTGAGCGTATTTTACGAGATTATTACGCCGGCAAGCTTGGAGACGCCGACCTTGAAGAACGCCTTCTTAGGAACGTGGATGAGAGTCAGTTTCGCGCCATCTGCCAGAACGCACTTGAGGGACTCGCTTCCAAGAAACTCAACCTGGAAATGCTGGTCGAACGTCGGGCGCGGGCGCAGGAACGCCGGGTCGTTCCTGAAACTATCGCACGTTTTATCCGGGAAACAGCGGACTATGTGCCGCTCAAACTGAAGACCATAACACAGCTGCCGCACGCCTTTGAGCCGGCACGAACCCCTTCTGTTTTACGGCGATACGAGCGTGATCCCGACTGGAAGCTTCCGCCATTAGCTAACCGTTATCCTCGATGTTCCACGGATCGGGATACAGCCGAAGAAAACAATCTCGAATGGGTCACTCCAGGTCATCCATTGTTCGAGGCTATCCGGAGACACACATGCAACCAGGCCTTGCAAGCCTTTAGTAAAGGGGCTTGCTTTTATTCACTCCAGCACGAACGACCATCGCGGATAGATTTCTACCGTGCAAGAGTCGTGGACGGGTTGGGGCAAACCATTCACGAGCGCCTTTTTGCGGTAGAGCTTTCAGATGACTGCGATCCAGTTTTACGCGAACCCAGCCTTCTCGGAAATTTTATCCCCGCCACCGATCCTGATGACCTGCCGGCTGTGGCTATGGCTCCAGAGGCAACGGACTGGCTTCATGAACATGCGCTTCAGCCCTTCCTTGAAGAGACTCGTACCGAGCGCTTTACGGAGATCGACCGCATCGCAGCGCACGTGGAACTATCGCTTACGGAACTGCTTGGGCGTGCGGACGAAGAGATTGGACGGGCAGTGGCCGATGTGGAGCAGAAAATCGCCGGTGCTGAGGGCCGTCTGGCGCAGGCGGAGGCACGTCACGCGGAGCTTCTCTCCCGACGCGAACGCCGCAGGCAGGAATTGGAGCGCCAACGCGCTGTTTCTTTGCAGGCCGTCGAGCGCATCGCCAGTGTGCTTGTCCTGCCGCATCCCGAGCGCGAAGCGCCGGAAATCAAGCACCTTCGACCAAACTTTGAGACTGAGGCCACCGCCATGCGGGTAGTAATGGAATATGAAAAGGCAGAGGGACGCCAAGTCTATGATGTTCACGAGAAGAATCTGGGGTACGACATCACGAGCCTGGATTTGAGCTCGGGCGAGTTGCGGCTTATTGAGGTCAAGGGACTGGCCGAGGCTACCGGGACGATCCTGCTTACACCCAATGAGCAGCGCGTGGCCGAGGATCGGCGAGACTGTTATTGGTTGTACATTGTGACGAACTGCGCCACAAAGCCAACGCTTCAGGAGCCGGTCAAGGACCCGGCCCGCCTCGAATGGCACGAAGTAACCAAGGTGGCCCATTACTACCTGTCGGTGAACGCAATGACCCGCCCGATGCAGATGCGAGAGGATGAAGCACCGTACGGGAAAAGGGAAAAGAATCAACAATGAAGAAACCGGCTGCCAATCGTTACAGCCTTTTCATCAGCAGCGTTCAGAAGGAACTTTCGGTGGAACGGCGCGCAGTGAAGGATTTCATCACGCACGATCCTTTGTTGAGCCGGTTCATTTCGGATGTGTTTCTGTTCGAAGACATCCCAGCCGGAGACCGCAAACCGGACGATATCTACCTGAGCGAGGTCGAACAGAGAGACATTTACCTTGCCATTTTCGGGTACGAGTACGGCTGGAAGAACAAGGACGGGAAGTCGCCCACTGAACTGGAGTTTGAACACGCCACCAATACTCATCGTGAACGCCTGATCTTTGTTAAAGGAAATGACGACAAGGCGCGTGAGCCTGAGATGGCCAAACTGGTGGCCAGGGTGGGCTGCCAGGTCACAAGACACCGCTTTTCAGATATCCCCGGGCTGATCCGCGAGGTTTACGCCAGTCTTGTTGAATTCCTTGAGAATCGTGGTGCGCTCAGAACTACGCCGTTTGATGGCAGCGTGTGTGACGGGGCCACGTTCCGGGATATCGACAAGTCCCGGGTAACGGCTTTTGTTGAAACGGCTGAAGCTGTGGGCCGGTTGAAACTCAAAGGATCTCGCGCTCCAAAAGCGGTTTTGCAGAATTTCAATCTCCTGCGAGATGGTCAGCCCACTAACGCGGCCATACTTCTTTTCGGGAAGAATCCGCGCAGGTTCTTCAACAATGTGGAGGTTCATTGCTTGCATTTCCATGGAACGGAAAAACGAAAGCCCATCGCCTCCCAGCAACCTTATGAAGGAAGACTGATGGAAGTAATCGATCAGGCGGTGGAGTTCGTCCTTGGCAAGATCGACCGCAGCGTGGGTACGCATGCGGCAAGCACACAGGCCCCTGTTACATTCGAGATTCCCCGCCCCGTAATCGTGGAAGCCATTGTCAATGCGGTTTCCCACCGGAACTACGACCATAACGGTTTTGTCCAGGTCATCGTCTTCGCCGATCGGATTGAGGTGTGGAACCCCGGTGAACTGCCGCCCGGTCTCACCCCCGACCTTTTGCGGCAGCCCCACGGTCCGATTCCGCGCAACCCGTTGATCGCTGAACCGCTGTTCCGGATAAAATACGCGGAGAAAGTTGGCACCGGCACTACGGACATGATCGCCGATTGTCGGGATGCTGGCCTGCCTGAGCCCGACTTCGAGCAGCGCGGGCCGCATTTCGTTGTGACACTGTGGCGGGACTGGCTGACGGACGAGGTCCTGTCCAGATACAACTTGAATGACCGCCAAAAGCAGGCGGTCCAATACACGAAGGTTACAGGCCGCATTAGTAATGCCCTGTATCGCGAAATAACCGGAATATCCGAGAGAACGGCGCTCAGGGAGCTTCGACAACTTACTGATCGTGGTATCCTTGCTAAAGTAGGTGGTACCGGACAGTCGGTACATTATGTAATTGCCAAAGCGAAGCCTGTCATTGGTAAGGGAGGAGGGAACCCGTCATGAATCCGCCAAATCCGCCATCGCTTTATAATCGGGGGAACCCGTCATGAACCCGCCAAACCCGCCACAAGCCGGATAGATGGATACAAATGAACTTGACAGCAAAAGGGACAAAATCGGGACATATGGGACATGACAACCGTAATGTTCAAGAGGGGCCGCAAAGGGACAAAACGGGGCATCAGATACAAAGGGCTTATAAACGGCTTAAAGGGCTCAAGAGTCGCTGGGAAATTATGCCTTACTTATGCCTCAAATGCCTCATTTTGAGAGTATTGGGGAAGGTACACACGAGAACCGCATGTGGAATGCGCTAAGAATGAGCCAAATGCGCCATAGGGAAAAAGGGGCCATAAAGGGGCCAAAAGGGTCATGAGACAAAGATTTCACCGCAGAGGCACAGAGATGGCGGAGATGGATACTCTCATTCAGCATATAGCCAGGCTGGCCGGGGACGTACAAAGGCTGGCTCGCGAGGCAGAGCAGCAATATTCGCTTGAGGTTGAAACGATCCTGAAGGCGCGAATCTGCGATTCAAGGCGCATCGAAAGATGTCTGGACGGCATGCTCGATTTCTGCTTTAGCCGGTCAAAGATCCAGCCCGGCTCGAATGGCACGAAGCCTGTCTGCCGAAGCATCGGCGCAGGCAGAAAACCAAGGTGGCCCATTACTACCTGCCTGCCTGTGCCGTGCTCTACACGGCAGACAGGTCGGTGAACACCATGACTACTTTCTTAGTCTATGAGGCGTTCGATGGGAAATTTTGACTGTGTGTTTGAAGGAGAACAGCGGGGCATAGATTAAAAGCTAGGAAAATAATGACGAATGCCAAGATGGCAGGATTTTTTACAAATACTGTATCGAGGGCAGATTGAATCGTCTCAAGGCTGAGACGTGTAAGCTAATGAAGGTCAAGATCATGGTGAAACACCTATGCGTGTAACTTCGGTAAAATACCATTCATCAGGCAAGACTTATCGCCTTGAGAATGGCGTAAAACTTGATGCGCACCGCTTCTGCTGTCTTGGACCGGGAGACGACTTAGTTATCAAGGGCAAGAACCTAGCACATGTAAAATGCATTAATGGATGCGCTGTTGTTCTACCTGCATATTCGGCACAAGACTACCTACATGTTGGAGCCAGAACAGTACCACTGACCATCAAAGAACCTGTTTCCGAAGAGGAATTAGCGGGATACCATAAGCTGGAAGAGTATCATTATCGTGGTAAAGTTCTCCACGGGCGTCGTGTACCTTTGGTTGTTGCGTCCAATGATCCCTTGCTTCCACACGTCTTGGGTTATATCGAACTTGCTACAGCGTTCATCATGAACCGGCCGCGAGCCGTCTTGTTCGATCACCCCTTTGACGATGGCAAAGGGAATATATCATGGCAAAGCTGGAAAAAGGACACGATGAGACGTTATACGAACATCGTAGTTCGTATAGCCAGATGCGTAGTCTCGCCAGAGTTTCGGGGTTTGGGAATCGCAAGAATCCTCGTCAAGCATGCGATTGCTTTTGCGAACAATCACTGGCATGTGGCTAAACTGAAGCCACTCTTCCTTGAAATTACTGCGGATATGTTGAGATACGTTCCATTTGTCGAATCTGCAGGGATGCACTACATCGGTGAAACGGAGGGTAATCTTAAACGTGTAAAGAAGGACATGAATCACATCCTCGCGAATTTCGACCGGGTCAAGAATGGCGAGATACTAGATGAACAATCTGCTGGAATAGTCGATCTACAGGTTCATTATGCAACATGCCTGAAAAAGATCGAAACTGATCAGGGGATCTCTCGGGATGATTTGCTGAAGCTCTTGATGCAAGCTCCACAAAAATTATCAGATGAGAAATGGGCTCTGCTACACCACATCTTCAGGCTACCGAAACCCACCTTCATTATCGGCCTTACAGCTAAGGCGGAGAAGTTCATTAGAAAGCGTAAACGCCAATTGAACCTGCCAGATAGATACCCAGCACATAGGCCTATAAATCTTGGCTCAAAACTGTCGAAGCAAATCGCAATTCGCGATTGCTCGTTGCACCTCGATTCATCGTTAGTACGCACGCGGAACACGAGAAAGGTCCAACAGGCGTTCGGCGTGAATAGAGACATGCTGCGAACTACTCTTTTCTCGAATCTTAGCTTCGATATTCATCCAGGGGACATTGTGCTTCTGTGTGGCCCTGATTCGCAAGCATTATCGGCAAGATGTTCCCATTGTGATTCGTTTGGATAGCGGATTTTTTGATCAAAAGCTGTTCAAGATATTCGAGTCCTTGCAGATTGGTTATATCTGTGGAGGAAAGCTCTATGATGACATAGGGGTCATTGTTTCCAACTGTGACAAATCTGTCTGGGGGCGTTATGAGAATGAGAATCAGGCTTGGGATTATGTTGAGTTTGGGGATCGTCGTGGAAGCTGGAAGACATTCCGACGATGCCTTTTTTGTCGTCCTGTGTATGAAGATAAGCAGATGCTTTTCAAGTTCGCCAGGCCTGATACAGTGATATACACCAATCTGGGGATGGGTGGAGCCATAGATGAGCAGCTTCGCAAAGTCGGGATAGAAGATCTTTTTGCCCCTCAAGCAATGATAGAAGTCTACCATGGGCGAGGTTGTGACGAATTGGTACATCGTGCTTTGAAGGATTTTAGCAGAGAGCAACTCCCTTTCAAACGCTTTCATCAGAACGCCGCATTCTATTATACTATGGTGATAGCTTTCTTCCTTTACGAGGCATTTAAAGAGGATGTTTGTAGCCCTGTTGTTGCAGTAAGCAGTTACGCAACTACACTGAGACGAAAAATCCTTGACGTTGCTGGAAAGATTGTCAGTCATGCTGGAAAAATCACACTCAAAATTACCATATCTACCTGGGAAAGGCTTGATTTCTATCAATTATGGCTTAAAAGTGAAAATCCAGTTCAGTTTTACAGAACATAAAAACTCTAAACACTTCGATCCATCAGGAACAGCCAAAACTTACGGTGAAGTATGTCCAAAAATGTCAGTAGTTACCTAATGATACGTATTTCGCCTCTCATTTCATATCCATTATTGATACTACTCACTCAGAATTTACCAGATCACAGCAATTAGAGTCGAAAGCATACAAAATTTATGCGAAATACTACTTCGGTGAAAACAATCGATCAATTTAGGAGAAAAAATGTTGGCAGATAGGGTCATAAGAGGAAGTCAAACCTTGAAATAACAAAATACCATCATGAGGCATATTTGCCTAATCTGGGAGCCGGGGGGTTTTCTCACCCGGCTCCCACACCACCTGGCATGCAGGTCCGCACCAGACGATTCACAAAGCCTACCAGGCCGTAGTCGGGTAATGAATGTTTACACACAGTTCTTTGGCAGAAACAAGGCTCTGATCATTAAGCCATTGATTGGTCATGCCAGTATAGGAAAAGAGGAGGACGTCCATAAAATCATGGGCT
>QMMN01000037.1 GCA_003647275.1 Deltaproteobacteria bacterium | reverse complement strand
GTCATACTGGAAGGGGCAGAAGTACTTCGTTGAGCTTTGGATAGAGAAGGATGCTCTTAGAGGGTTCTTCGAGCCTTACGCAAGGAGGTATAGAGTCAATCTAGTAGTCTGTAGAGGATATCCGAGTGTTACGAGGCTTCGAGAAGCTAAGGAGCAGCGGCATGTTCCATCGGATGTCAAGTATGTTGTTCTCTACTTTGGTGACTTTGACCCTTCGGGAGAGGATATCTTTAGATGGATTAACGAGGAACTTAAGCCATACAACATTGAGGTCCATAAAGTAGCGTTGACCAAGGAGCAAGTCATTAGGTACAAGCTGCCACCAATGATACCGAAGAAGAGTGACCCTCGATACAAGAAGTATGTTGCCAAGTACGGTGAAGTAGCTGTTGAACTGGATGCACTTCACCCAGCTATCTTGAGAGACATCATTAGGAAGTCTATTCTCAAGTATATGGATATTCATAAGCGTTTGGAAGTCGAAATTGGAGAAGGCATCGAGTATGAAGCCTATAGGGTTGTTGATGAGGTCCTAAGAGACATTAGGAGGAAGCTAGAGGAGATTGCAGCCAAGAAGATTCGTGAAGAGATAAACATTGTCCTTCCCAAGGTCTATTCCCGGCTCTTGGAAGCACTTGAGAAAGGAGAGGAGCTAAGACTAGAGCAGCTATACAACCGTGAGGGTGTTATGCAGCTTGTTAAAGAAGAGCTTAAGAAGGTGATATAATGACCTCTAGGTATCTTGGTTTAATATCAAATTGTTTTAGCACTCTTATCAAATAATTTCGTGGGGTGGAGTATGCCATGAAGGGTAGAATCCTTCTTGCTCATGTATTCTTCGATATCCTTGGTGGAGGAGAGTTCTTGGCTCTAAATGTTGCTAGAGCACTTAAGGAGAGCGGTTATGATGTTACGATATTCACTTGTACACCGGTCAATGCTAGCGAGGTAAAGAAGTTCTTCAACATTGATATCAGTGATTTCAATATTATAGTTAAGAGGATGACTATTGTTGATATTATTAAGAAGGTTTCACGAGGGAGGTTTTCACGGCTTAGGAGGCTCATGGCATATAGGAGGTTCTTCGATGTGTACATGACTAAGGTTGGTAGAGACTATGATTTGGTTATGGAGACCCAGAGCAACATTGTTTCACCGGCAGACATAAGCTACATCCATTATCCAGCCCTTGTCTACCTCTATGAGAAGAAAGGCAGTGGCATCCATTGGAAGCTCTATAACTGGGCTGTCAAGGTCTATGCTGCTGGGTTTGAGAAGGGTATTATGTCGGGACGGGTTCTAACTAATAGTTCGTGGACTGCTGCCCAGATATACAAGGTCCACCACATTGTTGCTGATGTGGTTTACCCACCAGTTGACATCGAGTATTTCTCGAAGGTTGCTGATAATGATAAGCGGGAGAAGCTTGTTGTGACTGTTAGTAGGTTCACTGTTGAGAAGGGTCTTGACAAGATTGTTGATGTGGCTGCAAAGCTTAGGGACTACACCTTTGTCCTTATGGGAGCTACCTACGAGTACTCTTACAAGGTCCTAGATGCTATAGAGAAGAAGGTTAGAGAGTATAAACTTGACAATGTTGTTGTTAGGACCGATGTTCCGAGACACGGGATGCTGAGCTATATGAGGGATGCACGTTTCTATCTTCATCCAGAGTTTACGGAGCATTTCGGTATAGCTGTTGTTGAAGCTATGGCTGCTGGGTTGGTACCTCTCGTGTATAGGGATGGTGGGGCATGGTATGATATTGTTAGCAGAGTTGATGGGCTGTTAGGGTATAGCAGTATCAACGAGGTGCCAAAGGTTATCAAGTATATTGAATCTAATGGAGGTCTCTATGAGAAGCTTAGGAAGAGGAGTGTAGAGGTTTCAAAACTGTTCACTTATGAAAACTTCAAGAAGAACCTTCTTGAAAAAGTTGAATATGTGTTGCAGGTGAAGAGGATTGCGGCTTCTCATACTGGGGCTTGATGCTCTGGACCCGATTCTGGTAGAGAAGTGGAATATGGATTGGTTCAAGCAGCGAGTCTATGGAAGACACTATGTAGGGTTCCTAAAGAAGCTCTACACTCCAATTGTGTGGGGCTGTTTTGCTACCGGCAAGAACGTTGAAGAGCTTGGCTACAACCTAGACTATATTCACGAAAAGAGGAACCGCAAGCTGTTTGGCTTTCTCTATCCGCTCTATGTTATTAGAAAAAAGCTGCTGCCGAACAAGAATCTGGGTATCAGAAATCTACTGATAAAGCTGGGCATACTAAAGGAGATAGCCTATACACCCAACATGCCCGAAATAATGAGGCATGAGAGCTTTATTGAAGTGCTTATCTCGAAGGGGTATAGAGTCTATGCCCATGAAGTGCCCGGCTACAACGAGGAGCATAACGAGTACTACAGAACTTCTCTTGCTAAAGCTGTTGAACAGCCTTTCAATGAAAGAAAAAAGCTTGTTGAAGAAGCTCTTGAAGATACTCGGAAGAGAGTTGAAAAGGGATTAAAATACGTTATTGATGGCTATGACTTGGTATTTGTATATAGTCCTTTGCCCGATATTGCTTTCCATGTTGTTCTTAAGCCGACTTTGAGAATGAAGCTATGGTTGCGTGAGGTCCACTACAAGCTCTATAATACTGTGAAGCCTTTGCTCGATGCAGCTTACTCTAATGGCTATGCAGTATTGATTGTATCGGACCACGGATTTGATATTGAGAAATACTACCATAGTGACTACGGTTTTTGGAGTCTTAATATCAATCCACCTAGCTGGTGGAAGATTAGGTCCATCTTGGATTTCAAGAACAATATTCTAAGGCTTGTAACTGAGGTGTAGACTATGAATATTGTTAAAGCTCTTAGAAGGGACCCAAAGAATTTTATCCTAAGGCTCTGGACCTACTTCCGTAGGGGTCACAGTACCTATCTTGTGTTCTTCCTATCCTTTGCTAACTTCATCGTTATACAGTATCGTTTACTGATAGAGTATATACCGGTGCTGCAACTGGTGTTCTCAAGCTTGATAGCGTTTGCTATAGTGTTCTTTGCGGTGTATATACCTTTAGCAATTATAATAGGTTATTATGATTACAAGAAGTTCGCTGTCCCGGTGGACACAGCATTGGCTGCTAAGGCTTCTCCTTGGAACCGTGACCTAGCAAGAGCCTTAATACTAATTGCCGAGGGAAGAAACAAGGAAGCTATCGAGATTCTTAAGAAATGGGTTGAGTAGGGTTATAGGTGTAACCAGTGGTTACACGCATAACCAAGAGAGCGAAGTGCTACACCTATGAAAAAGAAAGAATTGTCATTATTTTCTGCCCTAGAATCAATGAATGCACCCACAATTCGTGTTCTACATTTAGAAAATACGATAAGCTAGGCTATGACATAATCTGCCTTAATCCAAGCTTCTATCGGGTAGAGGACCGGGATAGAATTCTTGGAGAGGCACTTGAAAAGAGAAAAGTGTTAAAAAATGAATTGGATTTTAAAGGCTAGTCTTTCTTCTTCCTCACGAACCTTCTCTCTTTCTCTCCTTCAACGTGGTCCCATATTGACTCTGTTAAGAAGCTCTTTCTCTTCACGAACTTCCTTGACTTCTCTCTTATGTCATGTATGGTGTGGGTTAATGCTCTAAATGCTGCTAGGACCGCTATTATTATCACGATTATCGCTATTATGGTTAGCCACTGGTAGCTTATCACCGTTAGCGTAAACTCATCTTTGTTGTTCTCGGTGTAGAGGTCATAGCCGGCAAACTGTGCTGTTATGTGGTGCACTGTTGTTGGTGCTCTGAATATCCAGAATGTTGTTGGGTTCTCTGGTGCTTTTGCTTCGATTTCGAGGGTCTTCTGTGGTGCTAGCTCTATTTCGACTCTCTTGAGTAGGGTTGCTGTGGTGTTATCTACAATTGATACCCATCCAATGCCCTTGCCGGGTTCGACATTGGATGTTATATTCACTGTTACCTTGAATATGCTGCCCTCCATAACGGTTGATGGCACATCAACAAGCTCTATCTTCACATCTGGGTCAATCTCTATGGTAACGTTAACGAAGTTGTTGTATCCGAAGTCCTCCCATTCATGGGTTACATTTGCTAGGACCACTATCTTGGAGGTCCAAGGCACTACAACCGTTACGTTTCTCCATATTATGCCGGGTTGTACAACCCGTATCTCTTCTTCGGCTCCACGCTCTATTTCGTATACTAGGTTCTTTAGGTCATACTTCTCTACTCTCCACTCTAGCCTAGCTGGTATGGCTGATGTGTTGATTGGGAGCCTTATACCGATGTCAATTTCAATCACATCTTCTGGTAGCAAGGTCCAAGGCTGCTTCTGCTCTATTGGTCTCCACAGTACGAATACCTCGATATCTACTTGCGGCTTTAGGAATTGTTCTTCGCTCCATAACCAGTTGTTGGTTGGGTCTGTATCGTACTCATACTGTGTTATGTTAGCGAATACCTTGAATCTACCACCGCTTGTTGCATTCACAGTAACCCATTCGAAGAAGGTGTTTACTCCTTCCTCTAGTGTTAGGGTTACTGTCTTGTTCTGGACCCATGTGTCGCCGGTCACATTGTATAATCCTATTAGCACGGTAACAGTCTGTGGCTTGTTGGTCCAGATTGTTAGCAGCACTAGATGGCTTACATTGCCAAAGTAGTAGCCTTGTCCTCTATGGATGATGAAATGTAGCTCTTTAAGCCATACCTCTGGGCTGTAGTATTTAGATACCCAAGGCAGTACATGCACGAAGTAGTAGTGCTGGGTCATGTTGAGCGTTCTTTCAGCATAGTAGGTCTCGTTAAGCTCTGGGTTGTATGCCTTTACGGTGTACTTTATGGATAGGTTGGCTGGTATTAGGAAGTGTACGAAGCCGGTTCCATTTGTTACACCAGTAGCAATTACTTCACCGGTTCCTAGGTCATATACTGTGACATTGGCTCCGTGGAATGGATAGCCATCGTTCCATAGTACTTGTACGCTTAACCAGTAATGCGGAGTGCCGTTGATGTATATCGGTGGGTAGGTGCCGTTGAGCGGTGGATACAGCTCTGGTGGTATTATTACTGGACTCATTGGTAGGTTGATTAAGGTGTTGTTCTCGTAGATTTGCACATTTCTCCATATAACATCATAGTCTGGGTGAATGCCCGTTATGTTGAATAAGCCTTGGAATGGTATCCATAGCTCTGCATAACCGGTCTCGTTGGTTTCGGCTGCCCATGCAACATCTCCTTTTCTCAGTATTACTGTTACATCCGGTACTCCTTCACCGGTCACTACATCGTAGGCATAGACTAGTACTCGGTATTTCTCCGATATCTCTTCTGGTAGCCAAGGCAGTTCGACAGTTATCCATCTATTGTCTGTTAGATTGAGTATGAATATTCTATCGTAGGTTTGAGATGTGTTGTATGGGTTGACTGCATTGACCCATACCACGTAGTTCTGGAATGCCGGTAGTAGGAAGTGGACTGTGCCGGTACCATTGGTTACCATTGAGTCTATTAGCTCTCCGGATGTGTAGTTATACACGCTAACTCTTGCTCCGTGAAATGGCAGCCCGTTTGCCCATACAACTTGTACTGTTAACCAGTAGTATGGTGTGCCATTGATTATTGTTGGTGGCTGTGGGGACTCCCAAGGAACTACGAAGGTCACTATTGTGTCTTGGGTTAGTGTTATTATCTTCGAGTCTACATAGCTTCTATTGTATAGAGGTTCTTCAACCTTCACAGTTACGTTGTAGTCTTGATTGATTGGTAGCAGCACTGTTGCATTGCCATAGCTGTTTGTGGCTAGCATCGCTATTAGTGAGCCATCGGTTGCATTGTAGATTTCTACATGGGCACCGGTGTAAGGCTTTCCATCAGCGTAGTAGACTCTTACCTCTAGCTTGGCATATTGTGTAATATCTATGGTTTCTGGTACTAGTGCAATATTCACTATGGTGTCTTTATCGAATAGGTACTGGGCTTTGAAGAGTCTGTAGCCGGTTGCATTGACTGTCACGTTGTAGAAGCCTATGGGTATCTCGATAACGGCTTTACCGCTGCTATCGGTTATAGTGCTGAATGTCATGCCGTAGTAGCTGCTGTTGGTTGGCTCGATGAATACTAGGGTTATGTTTGCATTGGGTATTGCAGAGCCGTTGGTTGCATCATAGACATTGAATGTTACAGTAACGTTTTCTTCTACATAGGTCCTATTCTCTGCCGGTGGCTGTGGTACTGGGGCTAGGTAGAGCTGTATAACAGTATCATTGTATATAGGTGCTGTTAGAATCGCTTCTGTAAATCCTTCTTTGTATGCCTTGAAGGTCCAAGTACCGGCTTCTAGGGTGAAGTTAGCTTCTCCTTTCTCATCAGTGATGGCTGTGTAGTGGATTTCTGATTCAGTTGTTGTACCGTAGTAGACCTCTACGGTTGCATTAGCTGTTGGTATCCATGAGCTGTTCTCTAGCACGTACTCGAATACCTTGACAGTTACATTGTATACTCCCGGTGGCACCGGTGGTGGTAGCAGCGGTGGTGGGTAGTAGACAACTCTATACTCATCGTTACCTTTGTAGTAGTTCTTAGGTGCATTCACTATCTTCGCTATTATCTCTACAAATGCTGTCTTGTTCTGTGAACGCATGAACTCTATTGCTGCATCAACGTAGCTTGTTATATCGTATATCTTGTATGCAGTGCCGTTAGCCGGTATGTGGACCATGTCTGTAAGCTTCTCGGACATAAGTGTCTTCTCTTCTAATCCTTCAAAGTACTTCACGTTAATGGTTAGTGAGTACTCAACATCCTGTTCAGCAGAAGAATTGAGGACTACTGTTGCATGGTGGGCTAGCGTCGAGGTTACTCTGGTCCCGTTTAGGAAGACCATTATGCCTACGTCTGGTGGCTCTTTGTAGTAGTAGTTGAAGATATAGGTCTTACATGGCTGCATCATTCCTCCGTTGGCTGGGTCAATATATAGCGTGTTCTCCTCGGTTATGTAGTAGTAGAGCTTCCCGCTCGGGCTTTCCGGGTCATCAATTACTTTACTTAACTCAAAAGCATCTGTAATATCGTTGGTGAAGTTGCCATACTTGTACACGAAGATTCTCTCGGCTTTAAGCATTGGATACGGCATGTCGGTGAACTCGATTCTGCTTATTCTGATTAGTGTGTCTTGCCAATCATAGTGAAGAGTTGCTGTATAGCCAAAGTCCTCCAATGGTTCGAACTCTTTCTTCACCATTACCGTTGCATCTATCACTAGGTCTGCAAAGTAGCCGGTTCTCTTACCGAAATCAATTACTAATTCGCTAGCTCCTAAGTTGAATGAGAAATCGGTGTAGGCTCCTTCAACACCGGGTGTTAGCTTAAACTCGATGCCGTTTATGGTTACCTTGCCTAGGAGGGCTGCTATCTCTGATGGGTCCGTTATGGTCCCAGCCTTGAGCTTGCCCTTCACCGTTATGGTGGCTGCTCCTACTAGTGTAACTGTATCGAAGTCAACTCCTCCTAAACCGAAGAGCCATTCCCAGAATGTTTCTTTAGCTCTTACAGCGGTTACAACGATTACGTCAACTCCTTTTATCTTAAGTTCATTGATATCGAGTCCATACTTGGCTGCTATGGTCTCCTCTATTAGGTCATCGAGCTTTACTTGTGGAGAGTAGCCGGCTGCTAACAGAGTCTTGTATTCATCCCATGTTCTGCATGGGTAAGTTACTCTAAAGCCTACATCGAGGTACCCTAGCTCTCTGAAGTAGTTCGAGAATATATCGTAGTATTTCTCTACATTGTCCGACTCTTCTAATGGTAGTATTAGCTGTATAGCGGTGTATTTGTTTCCTAGGCTGTCCTCTACTACTGGTGCTATCACTATCCAGTTCTGTATATTGACATCACCGAGTCCTCCCCATTCGACAAGAGCTGCATCAATTCCTCCCCAGATTGCTACAGCTATACCGACTATGCCGGCTACTTTTGCAACTGATTGAGATGTTGCAACGGCAGCAGCTTTACCAACGCTTACAGCGTGTTTGGATGCATACCATATCAGTATTCTATTGGCAATCTTTGAATAGGCTGTTGCTCCGATACCGACTCCGCCACCTATTTCAACCGGTATTCCTAGGACTGCTAATGCTCTCTTGTTCTTGTCGTATGCTAGGCTTGATGTGTGTATCGAGGTGCTTAGCTGTAGCATTATGTCATCGTAGACATTGATTGGTTTGTCAAGGGGTATTCTGATTACGGTGCCGGTCCATGCATGTCCTTCCCAGAAGTATGGTGGTGGTGTGAAGTGTGTCAAACTTACTGCTGCTATGAAGTTCTCCGGGTTCTCAATGCCCTCTTCATAAAGTATGTCATCTACTTCGGTGCCCGGCACAATATCTGTTTCTGTGACCTCCGCATTCTCGGTGTAGAAGGTCCTTGTCGAGATTAGTCCTTTATCGTACATTTTCGCAAGTCTGCCGAACTTTACATCCGGGTCCTCAACTAGGTCAACTGGGATTGGTTCAACGTATATCCTCTTAATTGTTAGTCTACCATTGAAGAAGTAGAGGTGCCAATCCCTAGCTGGGGCAGTTAGGGTTAGCGGTGTGGCTAGGTCTTGATATTCTCTCTGGAAGGTTATTGAACCCCAAAATCGTACTCTTGGCTGTCTTGCTTGTACATCTCTTTTAACAACCATGTAGAGAGCATTGCCAACAAATACGTAGTTTGCCTCTGGTGATACAGCAGCGGCTTTCCAAGTACCGTAGCTTCCCCCATAGTTTATCTCTATTGCTTTGCCGGTTAGTACATCATATACAACTCCTACTCCAGCCTTGCTTGCTAGAGCGAATACTTCGGTTACTTTCGGTATCCATCTCTCGTAGAATGGGTTGTAGAACCATGCTTGGTCTCCGGCATGCTGAGTCTCGTATAGAACCTTGAACTCTTTAGTCTCCGGGTCAAAGTGGTATATCCCTACCCACCCATTGTATGTACCGGCAATTATGTACCCTACCTTGTAGGGGTCACTTATGCCAAGAGCACCTAGTCCATCTGGGTCCGGCAGCTCATAGTGTACAACCCTTACATAGGTGCCGCTCGCTTCATCATATTCCCAGATATCTAGATAAGGATAAAGTAAACCACCAACAACAATATACTTGCCATCGAGGGTCATTTGAAGCCTTCTTCCATAGTCACCGGTCTCGCTGTGCTCAAAGACCTTTACGTATTTGCCTTGAGCCGGGTCATACTTATATACAAGCAGCTTGCTTTCATCTGCCGTTTGTTCTTGCCCTATGTAGCCAACTGCAAGAGTTGAACCGCTGTAGTCTAGCTGAATTGCATAGAAGTGGTTGCCGTTTGTGTCGGTGAAGCCCCACTCTATCGGAATTGTGACCCAAGACCCAGTAGATACTACTCTTGCTTCGGTTCCACCGACACGAGGGTCTTCAACCATTCTGTTGCTGTCGGCTGAGAAGAACCCGGATTTGTCCCAGACCTTTGTTGCTTGAAAAGGCTCCCACGATATTACTTCCCATGTATCTCCGTAGTCATCATCGCTGTCGGCTGATAGTGTTGCTATTAGTTCTCCGGTGGATACCTTGTATATCCATGCATGCCCTCCGGCTCTGAAAGCAGCTATATACCTTCCGTTTAGGCTTACATCACCGTGTCGGTCGAAAATAACTATGTAGTCTTCACCGACAAACTTTGCCATGTAAGTATCATGGCTAACCTCCCATAGTTTTACCAAAGCAACACTTGGAAGTCCTTGGTCTGTGGTTGTTGTCTGTGCTTGGGCTGTTGTTGTGAGCGTGGTTGCTGGGAGTATTGGTGCTATTATTAGAGCAAGGAGCAGTATGCCGATGAGTTTTTTAGATGCCACCTTCTCATCCCCAAAATTATAGTATGCGTGAGAAACTTAAATCATTAGTTCTAAATATGTATATTGGGTGATAGGGTGAAGTCCAAGAAGGTTATCTCAGTCTTAACGATTGCATTGTTAGTGCTGAATCTGTTTGCATCGTTTATGCTCAGTTTATCTAGTCTGCCGGCAGTAGCAGCGGCTTCAGAAACTCAACCGCTTTTTGCAAATATCGAGTATGCTCGATATAACATATCGAAGTATAGGCTCCTCATAATAGTGCTTGATGCTGTTAGATATGATTTTGTTACGCCGAAGTATATGCCTTTTATTGTGGGGTACTTAAAGCCACGTTCGCTGTGGATGTGGGGCTATACGCTTCTCCGGTCCGAGACAAGACCCTTTAGAGCCTTCCTAGCTTCCGGAGCACCGCCTTGGTTTACCGGTATAGATACGAATGGTAGAACTAGCATTTGGAGTGGCTTGAGGACTATTGTGGATATAGTGCATGATATGGGCTATACAACACTCGGTGTATTCGACTTAGGCGGCTATGCGATATTCTCTTCTTCATCAGATGCGGTGTGGACAATCGGAAGAAGTAGTTCCTTTACCGATTGGTATTATTACGGTACAACTGATTGGGATGTCAATAACGTTAATGCAACGATTAACACTCTGAAAGCTCTGGAGCTTGTTGACGCTCATCCCGACTGGAGGTTGCTGTGGGTTGAGTATCATGCACCGGATATAGCCGGTCACACAACTGGTTGGGGTTCGGTTGCCTATGCAAATAATGTAACATGGGTTGATGCGGAGGTGAAAAAGCTTCTTGAAGGGCTTGAAGATAGAGGCATGCTCAACGAGACGGTTATACTTATAACCACAGACCATGGAGGGCATGGTACGACACATGGTGATGTAATAGAGTATGATATGAGGATATGGGGTCTCATTCATGTTCCCGATGAAGCTATTGTTGGTGAGTATGAGTTTGCATCTCCTCTTAGTTTAACTGCAACTGTTGCCTACCTAATGGGTATTCCTCTATCGGAGTATGCTACTGGTACTGTGCTTGTTGGTGAAGCCAAGCCACGTTATGTTGCTCTGAACATACTAGGCACATCACCACCAGATACAACACCGGTAATTCTTCCAAATGGTACTGTTGTTGATGCGGACCACCTTATCGTGAGCAACGGTATAGTAACGATGCTCTTCTCTCTCCTCAACGATACTGAGTATTCCCATGACCTTGGTGCTGTGACATATAGTTACCTCGTGGCTAATCCATCAACTGGGCATCAGTTTGTTGGATATACTGGTGGTACTGGAGCCAACCCAACTAGAAGCGATATCCAGAATAGTGACTTGCCAAATAGGCTTAACACACTCTATACATCCACAGATAACTACTTCCCAACAACCTTTGTACTGTTCAATGACCCCGGTGACCTAAGCGGTAACGGAAGGTCTATAACCGGTTCGGATTTTGGTGAGGACATTACAAGTCCATCTAATGACCTTGTTGAGAGGAATCTAACTATAGAGGAGTACGGTAGTATACTGCTGCTTAAGTACTATGCTAGGTTCAAGAACGCTGGATTTACAAGCAGCTTCTCTATGGAGACCAACGTAACCACCTATGTTATTCCCAATGTGCCGTTTGTAATCCATGAGGTCACTATAAAGAACCTTGATACTGTTGATATAACCGGGCTACATCCGGGTATAAGAGCAGTTGTTGAAACCACATATACTAGTGCATGGTTCACGCTCTTAAACCAGTATGGAGAAATAGCTGCTGCTGCTGCTGAGGTTTCATCAATCGGAAACTATGATGGTTATTGGGGTACTGCTGTAACATATAATGACACTGATACCGGTCATTCAAGGCTTGTGAGAGGCTTCTTCTTCCTTGAGTTTGACAGCGGTACTCCAAGAATGCGTGTTGGTAGTGCCACCTTCAATGCCATGGTTACTGGTGTAACCATCAGTCCCGGAGAGAGCTTTAGATATGTTGTCATAGAGTTCACCGGGTTCAGCAAGGAGGATATACCGGAGATTACCAAGCTTGCCAAGAGTGTATGGAGTATTATTAAGAATCACGGTGTTGAGACTCTCAGCAAGATGTTTGCCAAGGCTTCCCCTCTAGTGGCTGTTCGCTACGTTGATGGAGATGCCTATCCGGTTCATCTCGTTGCGGACTGGGGCTATGACCCGAGCACTGTGACAGCAAGAGCTGTTGTCTATGCACCAACCGGTACTAAGAGCATTATAGAGATTCAAGCACCTCATGGCACAAATGCGGTTCTAAACATTGAATGCAATGCTACAGAGTATGATTGGTATTTCGACAAGAATAGGAGAGTTGTTGTAATAGAGGCTACGCATAGCTCTGCTGTTGAGGTTGTTGTAACCTTTACAACAAAAGAGTATGTTACACCTATAACCATAAAGGATGTTAGTGGTAAAGACTGGACAGATAGAGTAGTTCTCATAGAGCTTAACAGCAGCAACTTTGCGGACTGGGGTCTCCTATCAGAGACTGGTGAAGATATCTATGTAACGGATGAAGCGGGTAACCCGTTGTACTACTGGGTTGGTATCTTCGATAAGTACAACCAGAGGGCACTCATATATGTAAGGCTCCCCAACTTACCAGCAAATGGTTATACAGTAATCAATCTACATTACGGTTCTACCAATCCTTATGAGAACTATAGAGACCCCTCAAAGGTCTTTGATTGGCTTGAAGACTTCGAGGTATGGGAGGGATGGATTCAGTATGGAGATGGTGTGGTTGAGCAGAGTAGTGAGTATGTGTTTCACGGCAACTACAGCCTTAAGAAGCATACAAATGCAGACCCCAACGGAGGCTATAAGCCTCTAGGCTTTACTCTCAATACAACGTTCGTTCTTGAAGCATGGATATTCCGTGCATCGGTTGACAATGGTAATGCTGATAGGATTGGTGTAGTTGATGATAACGGTAATGGCTATGGTTTTAACCTAGCTCATTCTGCTGGTGAAATTAGTGTTGATAGAAGGGATAGTTGGTCCGGCACCGTTTATGCCTCTGTATCGCTAACTCGTGACCCAATGCAAGAGTGGTATCTTGGTAGGCTCATCTGGTATAGTGATGGTAGGATTGTTGTTGAGGCTTATGATATAAGCGGTAATCTGTTGGGTAGAACTGAGTACACGGACACCACATACAATACATTTACTAATGTCTATGTCCTCGGCGACTCTACCTACTATGTGGACTTTATGAGGATATACTATCCGATAGACCCTTCACCGAAAATCTTTGTTGGTTGGAAGCCGGGTCTAAAAGGCAATTACATGGTGCCTATAACCATTAGTGAAAGAAGCGGTACCGATGTATCTAACTATGTGGTTGTGATACAGCTCGATAGAGATAACTTCCCGTACTGGGAGTATTTTGCAACGGAAAATGGCTCCGACATCTACTTCCTAGATAGTAATAGAGAGCCGCTATACTATGCTATTGAGTACTTCAATATTAATGAGAAAAAGGCGACAATACGTGTATTCATCCCATCGTTGCCGGCAAACAGCAATATTACAATCTACATGTATCTAGGTAGCACCAACCCATACGAGAGCTATAGGGTTTCGCTAGAGCAACTAGTATCAATGGCAGCCCTCTTCATAGAGGATTTCGAAACCCTTTCAACCGGGTCTCTAGCCGGTCAAGATGGCTACTACTCTGTGGACTATGGAAACGCTTATAGCAGTGGTGCTATTGTAGTGGAGAGCAACGGAGCTTACAACGGTACTAAGTATGTGCATTTGCCAAATACGGCTACCGAGATGGTTTGTAAGGACCTTAACCTAGCGGTAAAGGGTTTCGAACTTATCTTCTATATCAAGCAGATAGATACCGGCAACACACTTGGGGTCATAGTGAAGGATAGTAATGGGAATTGGGTTGGTGTTGGAATCAACGTGCCGGACGGTGCTGATGACAATAGACCGGTGTACGCTACTGGAGCTGATTCATGGTCTGCTTTCGGCACTACATCTTCGGTGCCTACCGACTGGATGAAGGTTGATGTGAAGTTCTTCAATAACGCATATATAAGTATCGCTGTTGATGGGCAAACAGTATCGAATGTAGCACTATCCTACTCTCTTGCCGATGTGAAGTGCATCTGTATACTGGATAGGGGGAAAACAGCGGAAGCCTATATTGATTTGATAATGCTTCTGCCATACGTCTATCCGGAGCCGGCTATCGAGATTGGAGAGCTGATGGTGTCCGAAACCATAAGGTTGCTGGAAGAGGGTGTTATATACCAGCACAACATCACCTATATGCCTAACTCAACCCAGTTCAGCCATAGCTTCACAGCTACCAACACAACAACCGCTGGATACGAAGTTAACTATACGTCACCCTATGGATGGAGGGTCTATGCTAGTCCATACGAGGTTAACGGGACGTACTATGAGAATAATGCATCTCTTGTTAGTGAGCTGGGCATTACATTGCCTTACGGTGGTGTTCTCGTTGAGAAGGTGGTTCTGTATGCTAAGGCTAATGGTACTGGAAGCTATAGGCAGCTATGGATAAAGGTTTTGGACCAGAACAACGCAACTGTTGTTGAGCTAACTAATGCTACTATAGGTACTGATTGGACCGAGGTTGTTATTGATGTTAATGCCTCTCTATCGGCTGTAAGACTGTGGATAAATGCTACTGTTGCGTCAACTAATACAAGTTCTGAGGAGATTGCGATAAAGGATGTTAAGGTGTTTGTAGTCTATACAACCAACTTGGTGCCGGAGGCACAGAAGGAGTTTAACAAGGAGAATCTAACAGTTATAGCGTACATGTCTGTGGAACTTGGCTCGGTGGACTTTGTTAATACTTCAACTATAATGCTTAAGATTATAGATAAGTTGCAGTATTCTTCAACAGACTATCCAGTTGAGCCGGTGCTTGTTGGCACCGAGGCTATTGGCTCTAGGAACTACACGGTCTACGAGATTGACCCAGCTCTTGATACCGGGTCCTATAAGCTATACATGACAATGCCTAATGTGTTGAAAGGTATGGCTATTAGAAGCAAGGGTGTTGTTGTGGCTACGGTGCTTGTTAATGAGCGGGTTGAGCTGTTCTTGCCGGAGATTGCGAACGTAACAATAAAGGAGACGGGTCAAGTATTCCTTAACGTATCGAAGCTATACCTAAGATTTATGGTGCCGGGCACCTTCACAATACAAGCTAATGTGACTAGGGTTAGCGAGTGGAAGCTAGGGTTCTGGAGTATCAGTATATCGGTTATATACGGTAAATTCTCTGTGAAGCCCATTGACCTCGATGGTCTTGAACTTGACTATGAGACACTAACTGTTGAGCTACTTAATGCTACTACCAGAGAGGTTGTTGCATCGAAGAGTGGTGACGGCATAATCGAGATTGGCAACCTTATTGCCGGTAACTACACTATAAGACTAAGGTTCAAAGATATCGTACTTTCGGAGAAGGACTTCGAGCTAACAATACATACTCACAACAGTATACAGAGCATCAATGTTACGGCAAAGAAGATTGTTGCTGATTATCGTGGGCAGCCAAAGCATGTAATAGTGAACAAAGGCGTTGAGCTGCTCAATATAACCGATGTTGACCCGGAGTTCAAGTATAGCCGGATGAGCATTGCTCTTAATGGCACCGGCAGCTTCAAGCTGTATATCAACTATGTGGCGGACTTGCCAACGAAGGTTGCTGTCGAAGGAAATGTTTCCGGTCTCAAGTACTACTGGGATGGCAAGTACCTCGTTGTCGAAGGAAGCCTAGGCAGTGTTGGTGTTATCAATGTTACGGACCTCTACAAGATTAGGCTTGAGATATACGATAGGCTTGGTAATAGGCTGCCGCTCAAACCGGTGATACTAATCAATGGCACCAGCTATGCCGGTCCTATAGTGGAGGACTATCTATATCCAGAGAACTATGTGATAGAGCTGCCAACGGTTATTGGTGGCTTCGACTTCTACTCGTACTTCGATGGCTACAACCAGACGGTTAGAACTGTAACCATTAACCACACCGATGTAACTTTGAAGATATGGTATAGGGTGCCAACAAGTCTTGCCAAAGTTAAGGGTGTGCAAATAACATCTCTATCATGGCTACCATTCTTAAAGCAAGATGGTGAAACAGTGAAGGTCTATGTTGAAGGCTATCTCCTAGACTACTACGGTCACGGTGTGCCAAACAGACCGGTGGTTATAAACATAACCGATGTTGAAGCGGGCTTCACATGGATGGTCAATGCAACTACCGATGCAACCGGTTACTTTAGAACACCACTACTAGAGCTTGTACGAGGAAGAACCTATAGAATAGATGTATGCTACGCTGGTGATGACATCTATGTAGGCACTAGCAGCACTATGGAGGTTAAGCCGGAGGAGCTGCCATCAGCACCGGCACCGGTAGAGATACCTATGGAGTACATCATTATAGGGGCTGCTGCTGCCCTAATACTGATAGGTATAGCGGCTGCTGCTATCAAGGCAGTTAGGCAGACAATCGAGGACCTACGTGCTAAGTCAAGGAGATTCGTAAGGAAGAAGTAAAGCCATTTCATTTTTTAAGCTTTTATACTTCTGATTTGTCAAATTATATATTGGTGGATAGGCTATGTCTAGGCTAGTCTTTCTAAACGCTCTACCATTGAATGCCTTTCCAATTGAAGAAGGAGAAGAGGTACTCTTCAAGGTAGTTAAGGAACCTCTTTATAGTGTGAAAATGCTGGTGAAAGACTGGGCTAGAGCTGGTATTCCAATAGAGTGTTATATAAGGCATCCAACTACTGTTGAATTGTTGAACAATCTGTTAAACCTAAACTTGAAGCCCTCAAGCGAATTATACAGCTATCGTGAAGGTGACAAGATTATTGTAATAACGCTCAAGAAACCGGTTCGTGGCAAAGAGGTTGAAGTAGGGTCCGAGGATATAGAGTTCTATATTATTACTGTGGAGAAAGAGGGTTAGGCTTTGAAGTGGCTTATATTCAGTATAATTCTTTTTATCATAGGCTCTCTTGGAGATAATTTCCTTACCTATAAATATGTTGTTTTAGAGAGGAAGTTCTTTGAAGCAAACCCCTTTACAGCACCTAGGGTCTATACCCAACCGCTGTGGATGTGGTTTATCTATGATTTTGCTGGGTTGATGCTTACTCTAGCAGTTGCTTTTGGGTACTACAAGCTGATGCTATGGCTCTCCCGAAGGGACCCACCTTGGAAGAGGGCTAGGATTGTTAGAATAGCCTCTAAGTATTGGCTTATAGTGCTTACCGTAGCGGTCCTTAGGTTTTCACCGGTGGTTCACAACTTGCTGCTAATATGCTTCGGCTACGAGTCTCCGCTTCCAAATATAGCTTATGAGCTAGGAAAGTTCATGGGGGTAGCACCATAATGCCTATAATATACAAGTGCAAGAACTGCGGCTATGTTCTCTACGATTCTAGGAACTGGAAGAAGTATACAAATAGATACTACGGAATTCCAACCCCATCAGAGGTAGCAGCGTGGTACGGTGGGCACTGCCCCAACTGTGGTAAGCCTCTAAACACCAAGCCGGACCCGGTGAAGGATGTGGTTATACGTATTACTAAGCCTCCGTTCTTAAAAACAAACTCATCGCAAAGTATAGAGAACGGTGGGAGAAATGAAGAAGCCAAGGTTCCTAAAGGTTGCAGCAATAATAGACATGAAGCACGGTGTAGTTCTGCTGCAAGCGAGGGACATGAAGGGGAGGCTGCATCCAGAAATAGCTTTCAGAATATGGAAAGCAATAAAAAACGAGCTTAACCTCTGGTGACCTTAGTCCGGTAGATAAGCGTAGATTTCTTGCAGCTTATTGATGAGTGACTCTGCTAGGACCCTACCCCTACCGGATACAACTCTCTTTTTCAGCTCATCCAAAGCCTTTTGCACTTCCTCAATCTCTTTGATGAGCCACCCATACTTTTTCAGTCTCGTGTTGATGTACTCATCAACTTTTGCTTTGGTCCAGAACAAACCACATAAGCAGTGACCATACTTCTTGATATCCATGTGTACATGTGAGCATGGGCAGACCTTGTCCTTGTTAAGCTCATAGATTTGCTCTGGTAGCAGCCCGGGTTGCAGTTTTAGCGGTCTGCATGGGCAGAACGGGTATCCAAACTCATCTATGTTCTTTAGCAGCTTGTAGACAATGTTTAGATAAGCGTTGTCATTCGGGTTACGCTTGTAACCATAGGTCTCTGCAAATGTCTTGATTCTGTTTATCAGCCACTCTAGCTTTGGATGAGTCACAACATAGGCTTCCTTTAGGAATTCACCGAAGTACTTCTTTATGTTGTCCGGGTCCAGAGGTATACCGCTAAACCTTACTCTGCCATTTATTCTGAAAGCCGGTGTTGCTGAGACCGGGAACGGGCTTTCTATATACGTAATATTGTATACTTTAGCAATTACGTTCTCGAACTTTGCAGCTAGTTCAGATATTAGCTCTACAGCAGCCGGGCATATTTCACAGTCATCATCCACAACTGTCTCTATCTCAAAGGTCACTCTATCGCTTGGTAGCTTAAAGCCATCGGTTATGAACTTGAACTCTCCACCATTGAACTTGCTCTCGATAACCGGCTTTAGTTCCAATAAAATGCCTTTAGGTGGAATAAGGTGTACTCTCCCACCTATAACCTCAACCTCCATTGGTTACACCCATAACTAAGATTCTTTGGTATGGTTTTTACGCTTTACGAACCTAAACTGCCTCATAGGCTCCGGAAAAATAGTGTGTCTGAATCCACCGGTAAGCCCGAAGACAAATCCGAAGAGTCCGCTAGCTCCAAGTACACCGGTAGAAGCGATAGCAAGGCTCATATCCGAGATGTTCACACCTAGCCACTCAACAAACCTCGCTATAGCTGCATTAAGTCCCTCCCAGTTGACATCGAGGACCCCAATCTGCCACAAGCCAAATATCGGCAAGAGCATGAAGCCTATTGCTAGTAGGGTCCACTTAGCGAGCTTCCTAACAGCGTACCCTATCAAGCTTCCCGCAACAAAACCTCCTACTGCTTGCAATGCGAGTGTTGAAGGGTCCATACTTATCTACCACCACTTAATATTTCTTCGATTACATCTTTAGATTTTTTCGATTTTGCCTTTTCCTTCTCCTCCTTCTCATGCTGTCTACGCTTCAAGATAATCTTAATGTTTCTCACGGTAAACGGTGAAACACCTAAACGCTTCGCTATTTCCCCACTCCTAGTAATGCCACGCTTCATCAAGTACTCCACAGCAGCAATCAGCTCTGGACGGTACTTGTAGAAGCCGTACTCGATAGGACCCCTATTCTTCTTAGCCAACAATCCCCACCCAAGATTATACATGTAACCCAACAGTTATAAATAATATAGTTAGTTGTACTAGGCATGTCCAAAGAAAAACTGTATCCCCACAGAATACAACTAAAAACTGCTACCAACTTGCAACCTCCCTTTAAAGGGTCCCGAGTCCGGTTTTCGAGAAGTTGTTTTAGTTGGTGCCTAGTTATCTTAGAAGAGTTAGGGAGATACTAAAAAGAGTTCTAGGGTTACACCTATAACCGAAGGTTACACAAGTAACCGAAAATCAGAGCTGGGTAGAAGGTCTTTCACATGGATACCTAGGGATTTTGGCTCCTTCTTCGAGAATCTTGTCAAGCTCCTCCTTGGTGTACCTCCAAAACTGCCCAAGCCTCTTCCTATAGAAGATACAAGCTAGAACCTCTCTATCTGGTGTTATCACGAAGCTGCTTATTCCAGCCGGGCAGTTATCACTTAAGAAGATGCCTTCATGCTTTGCAAGCTCCTCAATCTGTTGTTGACTAGGCTTTAGCTCTGGTGCTCCTCTAACGGGCATAACTATGATTGGGGTATCATTGAACCCATTGTCATCGAGGTATTTTCTAAGCTTTAGAATGTCATAGGAATTGGTCTTCATCAGTGTTGAGCGTATTACAACTGGTATTCCATGCCTACTCGCTAATGCAATCAGCTTCATGGCATTATTGAACAAGCCTTTGACTCCCCTTGTTTTATCATGTTGTTCTCCGAAATAGTCAATGCCAAGCTCTATCAAGTCCGGATGAGAGTTCACAATATTCTTAATGTTAAAAGCATTGGTTACAACTGTAACCTCGTATCCTAACTCCCTAGCAACATCAACATATTGCTTCAAGAATGTTACGGTCCCGGGTTCACCACCGCTTAGAACAACAGCATAATCACTATCCTTGTAATACTGCTTAAAGAGCTGCAAAACCCTCTTATAATCTGATAGAGGTAGTAGTTTGTTCATCTTAGGCACTGGGCAGAACGGACACTTGCATGGACAGGTCCAAGTAATCTCGAATATGAGCTGGACCATTAGCACAACCCCACCTTCTTGAGTAGTTTCTTTATGACTTCCCTACTCCACATAGAATGGGATTGCTGCTCTTCCTCTTCTTGACCCCACGAGTAAGACTCGTTTTCATAATTCTTCTTGCGGGTAAATCTAGGCATGAGCTTCACCCGAGTTTTAATTTGGCAAAAATATATATTTATGTCCTTCTGTAAAACAACTACTTGGGTGTAAAACATGAATCTCGCTCCGGCTATTGGAGGTTTCATCATTGGGCTTCTCGTAGGAATCTTTGTTGTCGGTGGTCCGGCTACGGCTGCTCTTGCCACCGAGCCTTTGATATTTGCCATAGCTGCTTCTTCGATGGCATTCCTTGCCGGTGTACTGCTTGGTAGAAGGACCTCTCCAAAGCCAAAGGAAATGAAGCTTACCGGGAGAGTGTTTGAATTCCCACAAGGCACGGTCATGGTTGAAGTTGCATTGAGGAGGCTTAAGTCAATTCTCCCAACAAAGGTGACCCAAAGTGACTGAGCGAGGCACACCTATGGATATTCATATTATTGCCGAGCGTGTTGCCGAGGTTGTCAATAAGAAGCTGGCAGTTCTTGACCGTAGGATAACGGAGCTTGAATCGAAGGTCAAGAAGCTCGAACTCGATGTTTACACGGTTAGGTCTCAGACAATCGAGTCCATTGTTAGGAGTGTTCTTGGTGTGAAAACCGATGATATAGCTTCGGCTATTGTGGCTAAGCTAGGCTCCGAGCTAGCAGCAGCACTGGGTTCTCTAAGCAATGCTATCGAGAATCTTGAGAGCGTAACCAGCGATATTAAGAAAGCTGTTGATGAACTAGAAGCCCTTAAGGAGCTTCCGGAGAAGATTGTTGAAGCTGTTGGCAAGGTTAGGTTAACGGCTGATGTGGATACCACGAAGATTGAGGCTGCTATTAGCACAACTGTCTCGAAATCCATGAAGACCGTTGAAGAGCTTTCAAAGAGGGTTGCAGCTCTTGAGAAGAAGCTTGATGAGTTAAACCAGAGCTTTAGCAGCGTTAGTCAATCACTAGCAGCTCTTAGCAGCGTTGCAGCAAGGGTAGAGGACTTGAAGAAGAGTGTAGATGACCTAAAGGAGTCCGTTGACTATGTAAGGGATGTATCATCAATTCTCGAAGAAAGGTTGAAGGGTAGACCATCCGAAGAAGAGGAAGAGGAGGAGGAGAGTTGAGCTGGTACATAAGACCCGATGAAATCATTGCCGAAATTAGAAAACGCTACCCAACCGAGAAGGTGATAGGACCACCTTCGAGACCCATTGCACCGAGAGTCACTTTTGCCAACGAGTACTTGTATGGTGTGTTGATTTATGTTTACGGTGAAGGAGTGAAAGGGCAGTATCTTAGACATGGCTACTTTGACCGTGAGGGGCAGAGGTATTGGGCAATCGAGTATGGCTGGGTTAGCTTGTACGGAAAGATGGAGGATGGAAAGATAATCCCGCTGGTTATGCTCGGTGTTCCCACTAGGTTTGTATTCGAATACAAGCCCAAGGACTTCAAGGGCTTTGTTCTTGAAGAGGTGCCCTTGGGCTACCTCGAATGCCTTGAGAGACAGATGATTAACGTTGACCGTGTTATGCGTGGGGAAGACCCAGTTCTAATTATAGATAAATATGATTTACTCAGAGGAAATGGAGCACCAGTGCCATCAGAGTTCATTGACAGGATTATAGAGCAGCAGCAGCTTATCGAGACGCTTCAAAGGACTCTTTGGGAGTATGAGAAGGCTATCAATGACTATAAGACAAACATTGCTGTGCTGCAAGCCCGTGTTGCTAAGCTGCAAGAGCTTATCACCGGCTACGAGACAAGGCTTGTTAAGCTCGCTACCGAGGTCACGGGCATTCAGCAAGAACTCATTAGGCTACGTGAAGAGATTCTCGTTAGAGGAACAGAGGCAGAAGCTCTTGAAGAGACTAGGAGAAGGCTCCGTGACCTTGCCGATGAG
>QMMN01000036.1 GCA_003647275.1 Deltaproteobacteria bacterium | reverse complement strand
AGGGAGAAGATTTAATCGTCAAGGGTGACAAGAAGATTATTGAAAAGGCCTTCGGGGTAACGGTAAAGAATGACAAATGCTTTATCCCAACAATCATGTCACGGAAGAAAGACTTTATTCCAAAGATTGGCAGGTTCCTCACATCCTGATCTTATAGTCATGGCCGCTCCCGCCATATAGTCTACTATGGAAATTATAATATCGCAGAGTGAAATGGAACGACCTTATTTGGCAATCATGGCTCGCATGCGATCTGAGGCATTCTGGGCATGATCGGCAATATCGCCCACGATCCCCACCAGCTGAATCAAGTGGTATACCACGAGGGCGTCTTTGATCGTTCCAAAGATCTTGAACTTCAGCTCCCGCTCCAGGAGATCGGCCTCCCTTTCATACTGCCGGATATCCCTGATGAGGCTTTTCATTTTGGTCCTTTGCGCTTCAGACCTGCTCCTAAAATACCCGGTGGCAAGAGAGACCAGGTCAGACAACTTTTCAATGGGCGGTATCACGGCTTCAACCAGATGGTGAAAATCGGTAGCCACCTCATCCGGGATGCCCTTTGGCCGAAAGGATAGCCAGAACAGGGCATCTTCCACCTCGTCCAGGACTTTGTCCTGTTCTCTCAGGTATTCAAAGAACTGGAACTTGTCCACCGGCATAAGAATTCCCCTGGGCAGATGGTTGCGGATGTTGCGCTTGATCCCATCGGCCTCACTTTCCAGCCGGGCCACCTGTTCGGTCAAGAGGTCAAACTTCTTACATTCCTGCCCAATGTGGCATACGGCCGCCTCTTTGAACAGGTGGGCGCACTCCTTGACCTTGTCGGCGTGCTTCTGCAGGTTTTCAAAAGGAGATCTGTAAAATAGCGAGTTAAGTAATAGGCGCATAAAATGTTCCTCCTTTAGGCGCTCGGTTCATAATAAAAAGAGGGTAAACAGCTTGTACAAAACCATGGCCAATACTATCGTAAAAGGAAGGGTTACGATCCAGGAAAAACCGATATTTTTAAGAATACGTAAATCAAGCGTGCCCATGCCCCGCATGAGCCCCACACCGACTACGGAACCAACCAGCACATGGGTGGTTGAAACCGGTAACCCTAGTCGGGAGCAGATCAAGATGGTGGTGGCTGCCCCAAATTCTGCGCAAAACCCCCGGAGCGGTGTAATCTCTGTTATGTTCTTTCCAATGGTCTCCATCACGCGCGTACCAAAGGCAAAAAGTCCCCCGCCCACGGCAATGCCACCCACAAAAAGCATCCAGAAGGGGACTTCCACCTGTAAGGCCACGGCCTTGGTTTTGACCACGGAAAAGATGGCTGCAAGCGGGCCGATGGCATTGGCTACATCATTGGCGCCATGGGCAAAGGCGACATAGCAGGCCGTGAGGATCTGAAGCTGGGCAAAGAAACATTCCACAGGAGAGTATCCCTGGGGGTTGGGTCGCAGTTCGGATTTAAGATGCACCTGCCAGCGTACCCACCTGCGGCCAAACAGGCCCGCCAGTGCAGCACATGGCGTTGCCAGCAACACAGTCTGAAAAAAGCCTATCTCGAGGTGGAGGTTTTTGAGTCCCTTGAATATAAAGGAGAGAATGAGTACCAGAAAGACAACAAATAGGAGCGCAGGGGCGTAGTGAACTGCGGCTGCGTAAGGGTCCCTGGCGGCCATGATCCGTTTCTCAACCAGGAAGAAAATGGTTCCTGCGATCAAGGCCCCGACAGCCGGCGAGATGACCCAACTGGCAGCAATGGTGATGATCTTGCCCCAGCTTACAGCACCTCCCCCCACACTGATAATGCCAAAGCCCACCACGGCTCCTACAATGGCGTGGGTGGTCGACACAGGCAGACCAAAGTATGTAGCCAGATGCACCCAGAGGCTGGCTGATATGAGGGCGGCAAACATTCCAAGCATCAACATGTTCGGATTGTCTGCCAGAAGGCTCGGGTCGATGATTCCCTTGCTGATCGTGCTGGTCACGTGCCCGCCTGCAAGAACAGCCCCAAGCACATTGGCAATAATCGACACCAACACTGCTTGCTTCAGTGTCAGCGCACGGGAACCCACCGAGGTTCCCATGGCATTTGCAAGGTCATTGGCACCAATGTTGGCTGCCATGTAAAGACCGACCAGTGTGGCAATGGACAATACAACAATATCGATATTCATATTTTAGTTTTCAGGCTGCTTGAAGCGAACTGGACAGGGTTGATTCGCTTATGGTATGCAGGTTATTATTTGTTTCAAAACAATGCGTCAATGAATTTTAAACCCAAATAATGCATTTTTTCTTTTGCGGGTTCTTTCCTTTGGGGTGAGGAGGAGGGGGTTTTCAGAAAAAGCCTTGGATACTGAGGGCTTGGCAAGATAGTTGAATCCAAGCCCGAGGAATATCACGGCTTTTGAGAAAAATTCACGCCTCGCCTACAAATGCTTCTAACGCATAATTTAAGGTTAAATAAAGAGTTCCATACTGAAAGAGGAGAATTTTATGTCTGTCAAAGTGCACAAGATAACAAATCTCTACCATGGCAAGATCTTTGATGTTGTGCTTGAAAAAGTGACCTTGCCAAACGGGGCAATCAAAGATCGGGAGATCGTTCGTCACCCTGGCGCTTCGGCCATGGTGCCCCTTCTTGATGATGGAAGGGTTATCTTAATCAGCCAATACCGTCATGCCATGGCCAAATTCCTGTGGGAGATCCCGGCTGGAACCCTGGAGCCGAATGAAGAGCCCATGGCGTGCGCTCGACGAGAATTGATGGAAGAGACAGGCTATGAGGCTACAAGCCTTGAGAAGCTCACCGAGATTTGGCCTGCCCCTGGATACACCGACGAGCGTATCCACATCTTCCTGGCCACTGGATTGAGCTTGGTCGAGCAGAACCTTGAGGATGACGAGGTCTTGCAGGCCCAGCCTATGGCCTTTGACACAGCCCTTGAAATGATCACAAAGGGTAAAATTCAGGACGCCAAGACCATAGCTGGCCTTTTGTTGACCTCCATGAAAAGATTATGAATTGTGTAATCGAACAACGATCTCCGAATAACAAATCACGTAGAAATCTTAGAAAAGTCGGCAAAATTGGTGAAAAGTTCGGCAATCTCTCCAAGGAGGGCCAAGCGGTTTTTCTTGACAATCGCATCCTCGGTCAAGACCATCACCCCGTCAAAAAAGGCATCCACTGGCTGTTTTAGGGTCGCAACCGTCAGCAGGGCACGGTCAAAGGCTCCCTTTTTCAGATCTTCAGATATGTCCTGTTTTACCTTTTGAAAGGCGTTATATAGATCCTGTTCGCACGGTTTCTGAAAAAGGTCAGGATTTATACCTGTCTGTTTCTGGCCCTCGCCTGAAGGGAGCTCGCCCTTTTGCTTTGCCTGTCTGATAATGTTGGCCACGCGCTTGAAGGCAATTGCCAAAGGTTGAAAATCCGGCTTGGCCTTCAAGGCCTCCAAGGCCTCAGTCCGCTTTCGCACCGCCGGGATATGATCCATGGAAGCGGAAACCACGGCAGCAATCACATCCTTGGAAAATCCTTCCTCGGATAACAGGTGTTCCATGCGGTGCTGAAAGAAGGTGAGGACCTTCTGCGCGATCTCTTCTGTGTCTCCTGATATCTTGTTGTGCAAAAGCTGAAGGGTTTTGTGAATCAGTCCTTTTAGAGAAAAGGTAAAAGCCCTTGTCAATAGGATCTGGATAATGCCAACGGCCTGGCGTCTTAGGGCATAAGGATCGGAGGTCCCGCTGGGGATAAGACCGACGCCAAAACATCCACAGATGGTATCGAGCTTGTCAGCGATGCTGACCAGCGCACCGACCGCACTTTTTGGGAGTGGGCCTCCTGCATAGGCGGGCAGATAGTGTTCCTCAATGGCCTGGGCCACGGCCTGAGGCTCCCCTGAACGGGCAGCATAAATCCCCCCCATCACCCCCTGAAGCTTTGGAAACTCGTTGACCATTTGGGTGGTCAGGTCTGATTTACAGAGCCACGCTGCCCGCGATACTGTCGGTTTGAACTCGGGGGCTGCCAACTCTGCAATATGTTCGGCCAGCTTCTGGACCCGACACACCTTTTCATACATCGTGCCAAGCTTGGCCTGAAACAACACACCCTTTAGCCGCTCAACCATCTCACGAAGTGACGTCTTTGAATCGGTTTCAAAGAAGAACCGTGCATCCTCGAGCCTGGCCCTCAACACCCGCTCGTGTCCAGAGGTGACCACGGCCATATCTTCGGCAGGGGTGTTATTCACCGCGATAAAACAGGGCAACAATTGATGATCTGAGCCTACCACGGCAAAGTATTTTTGATGCTCCCGCATGGCTGTAATCAGGACTTCTCCGGGGAGCTTGAGAAAGGCCTTGTCAAAGGTTCCGGCCGACACTGCCGGGTATTCCACCAGGTGGATCACGGTATCGAGCAAGTCCTCATCAGAAATGACTTCACCACCAAGCTTCCGTGCGGCTTTGGCTATTTCTTTTTGGATGATGTCCTTGCGCTCTGCAATGTCCACCACAACAAAGGCTGATCGCAGGGCAGCCACATATTCAGAAACATCACCTATGGTCATAGACCTTGGATGCATGAAGCGATGGCCGGGGGTGCGTCGGCCGCTCTTGATGTTTTCCAGCTTGAAAGGAATGACCCGATCTCCCAAAAGGGCCAAGATCGAATGAATAGGCCTGGCAAAACTCAGGCCGAAATTGGACCACCGCATAGACTTGGGAAAGGGAATCGCAATAATGACCTCCGGGATGATGGTTTGGAGGAGTCTCCGGGAGGCCAGTCCGCGTTCAAGCTTTTTGACGCACACATACTCGCCTTTGGCTGTCCGCTTGGTGGTCAGGCGGTTTATTGAAACCCCCTGGCTCTTTGCAAAACCTTCGGCTGCCCTCGTGGGCTGTCCTTCAGGGTCAAAGGCAACAGCTTTAGGGGGGCCCACAACTTCTTTCGTCACAGAGGCTTGCCGTTCAGCCACATCCTGAACCATAAGGGCCAGACGCCTCGGGGTCCCAAAGGTCTCCATGGCCCCATGTTCAATGCGGGCCTGGGATAGTTTCTGCGCCATAAGAGTGGCCAGGGCCTCAAGGGCTGGTTCAATGTATCCTGCGGGTATTTCTTCGGTTACAATTTCAATGAGTAGGGCTTTCATGATTTACGCTTTGATCGTCGTTCAACAGCAGTCGTCGATCCCGGATAAATCGCGGTTTGGATTTATAATTCACGATGCACCGAGCAAGGGAAATCCCATGGCCTTTCTTTGTTCGAGATAGGCCTCGCCACAGGCGCGGGCCAAGTTTCTGACCCGGGCGATATAGCCGGTCCTCTCAGTCACACTGATGGCCCCACGGGCATCCAGAAGGTTAAAGGTATGAGAGCACTTCAGGCAGTATTCATAGGCTGGCAAAACCAGAGATGCCCCAATAATACGTTGGCATTCGGCCTCATACATGTCAAACAGGGAAAACAGCATCTGGACATCGGCCTGTTCAAAGTTGTAGGTGGAATGTTCCACTTCTGCCTTATGGTGTAAGTCTCCGTAGGTGATGGCGTCGTTCCATTTAAGGTTAAACACATTGTCCACACCCTGAAGATACATGGCAATCCTCTCCAGGCCGTACGTGATTTCAACAGATATGGGATCGAGTTCGATGCTTGCTGCCTGTTGAAAATAGGTAAATTGCGTGATTTCCATGCCATCCAGCCAGACCTCCCACCCGAGGCCGGAAGCCCCAAGGGTGGGGGACTCCCAATCATCTTCCACAAAGCGGATGTCGTGGGCCAGGGGGTCAACCCCGAGGGCCTTCAGGCTTTTCAGGTATATGTCCTGGACCTGAATGGGAGAAGGTTTCAAGATCACCTGATATTGATAGTAATGCTGGAGCCGGTTGGGATTTTCCCCATAACGGCCATCGGTGGGCCTGCGAGACGGTTCCACATAGGCAACCCGCCAGGGTTCGGGACCGAGCACTTGCAGGAGTGTGGCCGGGTGAAAGGTGCCAGCCCCCACTTCAATGTCATACGGCTGCTGCAGCACGCAACCTTGGCGTGCCCAAAAATTTTCCAGGGTTTGGATCAGCTTCTGGAAGGTCATCATGCTGTGTTCACTCTATTTCAATTTTGCGCCATGGATACACTGAAACGGATGGTTTGTAAAGGAATCAATGAGGTAATTTGGAATCTATCTGTTTCAAGAACTTCAAACTTTTTGTTTCCTTCCCGAGATAATAAGGCACAAAGGCCTCAAGCATGCGGAGACTTTCTTTAATGGCCTGTCTGGAGAACCGGAGTCGATTCAGTTTTTCTATCGGAGCGTTCAAAATCCACCGGAGGAGCTTGACAGTTCCCTTGGAAAGACTGAGAGTCCCTGTGTCTTGAGGGACACATTTTTCACATAATATGCCTCCACGTCTAACACCGAACGTAACTGAAGAGTTCCCGAACCGCTCCAGGGGTGTCCGGCAGATGGTGCAATGATCAAGGTTGGGTTTAAAACCATTTATGACCACAAAGCGAAGCTGAAAAGTGATGTGAAGGATGTGCTCAGGCAAACCACCAGAGTTAAGTTGATCCAGCGTATGCTCAAGGAGTTCATAGACTGAAACGTTCTTTTGGCCTTGCTCCATCCAGGCATAGACCAACTCGCACCAGTAACTGGCATAGGCCGTCTTTGTGATATCGGTTCGGATCTGATCAAAAGGATGGACCATTGAGGCTTCCTGAAGGATTGGCAGCCCCTGCCTTCGACCGTAGGTCCACACGAGGTTTAAGACCGAAAAGAGCTCTAAAACCCCTGCAAACCGCTTGATGCTTTTTTTCGCACCCTTGGCTATGATCGAAATTTTCCCTCGCTTAATCGTAAAGAAGGTAATAACCTTGTCATAATCGCCATGCTCGATTGCACGGAGCAAAATGGCAGGGGAAGACAGATGCGGCATGCGGGCTATATATGAAGCAAAAGGGTTGCAATCTGGAAATAGAAAAACACACTCAGGATGTCCGTAGAGGTTGTGACAAAAGGCCCGGTAGCAACAGCTGGATCAATATGAAAACGGTGAAAGACCAAGGGTAGGCAGGAAGCCACAGTAGCAGCCACCGTCATGGAACAGATCATGGCAAATCCCACCACCAAGCCGAGTTGCCAATGTTCATATCCATATCGAAACTGTGCAAACAATGAAAGCAGTAAACCATAAAAAAAACCGAGGGAGAATCCGATACTGAGCTCCCTAAGGATGACATGCCATATTTGCTTGACATTGATTCGGCCAGTGGCCAGCCCTCGCACCACACTGGTGGAAGTCTGCGTCCCGACGTTTCCTCCCATGCCCATAATGATCGGCATAAAGGCGGCTAAGTAAACAAGCTTACTTAGGCTCTGCTGGAAATGGCCAACAACATAGCAGGCAAAAATGCCCCCGATCCAACTCGCAAAAAGCCACGGCAAACGTTTGCGAACACTCATGAAGATGGATTGCGTTTCAACATACTCCGCGCCGCCGCCTATGCCTGCCATCTTCAATATGTCCTCTGTGGCCTCCTCGCGGATGATATCAATGATATCATCCACCGTGACAATGCCAACCAGTTTGTTATTCTCATCCACGACTGGCACTGCCAGTATATTATACCGAGCTACGATCCTGGCCACCTCTTCCTGGTCCACATTGGTCTCAACGCTCACCACGTCGGTAGCCATGATAGACTTGAGCTTTGTTTCAGGGGGCACGACAACCAGTTGCCGCAACGAGATGACACCCACCAGATGATCATGATCGTCCACCACATACAGATAAAAGGGCATCTCCACATCAGCATAGTCTTTTTGCAGGGCCTCAATGGCCTCCCTTGCGGTTGCATCCTGCTTTAAGGCAATGAAGTCGGGAACCATGATGCCACCGGCGGTCTCAGCATCATAGCTCAGTAGCCCCTCCACCTCTTCGGAGCCTTCTTTGGTCATAAGATCAAGAAGGGCCTTGGATCGATCATCAGAGAGTTTGCCAAGAAGGTCCGCCACATCATCAGTGGGCATCTGTTCCAGGATCTCAGCGATCTTCTCGGCCGGCATGTCTTCGATCAGTTTCACAAGGATCTCTTCTTCCAGTTCACTGAAGAGCATGGCCTTCTGCTCAACGCTGTCCATGAGGTCGAAAAGTGTCTCTTGTTCACTGAGTGTCAGAAAACGGAAGACTACAGCCAGGTCCGCTGCGTGGGTCTTGTTGACAATCTTATGAAGATGGCTCGTCGCACTCCGCCTGAGGAGCCTCTTGATGGTGTCTAAAAGGAGTTTTGTGCGATCGACAAGCATATTTTCTTTATTCTACTATTCGATTTAGCGCTATTTCTAAGAAAGTGTACCGGGCTTATAAGCAAAACGCATAAGACCCGACATAAAGCAGGTTATCATAACCTTGTATTGCTCTTATGGTCAAGGTATTTCCGAACGATGCCTCAAAGACAACAGCCCGAAAAATTTTGACGCGCTATAAGCCCTCTAAGCGATAAAGATATCTCTTGATCAGTTGTAGTAGCTGGTTGTGTCTGGAATTATCTTAAGGATGCAGCCTATCAAGAAGCCGGGGAAACGGGATGGCTTCCCTCACGTGCTCGAGCCCGCAGATCCACGCCACAGTCCGCTCGATACCAAGGCCAAAACCCGCATGTGGAACGCTTCCGTAGCGTCGGAGATCCACATACCAGGCAAAGTCTTCGGCAGGGAGCTCAGCCTGCTGGATCTTTTGCTCTAAGATGTCCGGGACGTCTTCACGCTGGCCTCCTCCTATGATCTCCCCATAGCCCTCAGGGGCCAGCACGTCCATACAAAGGGCCACCTCTGGGCGATCCGGGTCGTTTTTCATATAAAAGGCCCTGGTCTCAGCCGGATACCGGTGAATCAGCACGGGTTTGTCAAAATGGTTTGAGATCATGGTTTCGTGGCCACCCCCGAAATCCTGACCCCACACAATGGATTCTCCGGCATCCCTCAGGATTTGCAGCGCTTCATCATAACGAAGGACATGAAAAGGGGGCTGAATCTGTTCCAGTTTTGTCACATCCCGTTTAAGGATCTGCAGCTCTGGCTGTCGGGTCTTAAGGACCGCCTCTACAATGGCCAGGATCAGGCCTTCGGCCAGACCCATGATCGTACCAAGGTCGGCAAAGGCAATTTCAGGCTCTATCATCCAAAACTCCGTCAGGTGACGTCGAGTTTTTGACTTTTCAGCCCGAAATGTTGGCCCACAACAGTAAACCTTGCCAAAGGCCATGGCACCAGCTTCCATGTAAAGTTGGCCGCTTTGAGACAAAAAGGCCTTCCTGTTCCCGAAGTAATCTGTCTCAAAAAGGGTCGTGGTGCCCTCGCAGGATGAAGGAGTAAGGATCGGGGCATCAAGGAGCGTGAAACCTTGATCATCAAAAAACTTGCGTGCTGAATCGATCACCGTGTGCCGGATACGCAATATGGCCCTCTGGCGAGGGGATCGAAGCCACAGGTGGCGGTGATCCATTAAGAACCCAACCCCGTGCTCCTTGGGCGCAATAGGATAGGTTTCAGCTATCTGAAACACCTCAATACCCGCTACCAGGATCTCGTAGCCCCCTGGTGCCCGCTGGTCTCTGCGAACTGTTCCCGTAACAGCCAGCGAAGATTCCTGGGTCAGTTCCGGGTAAAGATCTATGGCCTGCTGATCGGTCTCCCCTTTAATCATGGTGGCCTGTATGATACCCGTACCGTCCCTGAGCACCAGGAAACGTATGCGACCGCTTGAGCGTTTGTGGGTCAGCCACCCGCAAATCGTGACGCTCTGGTCCTCATGCTTTCCTACGGTATTGATTGTAACGATTGCCATGATATACGGGATTGCAGGATGAAAGACAATTCCACCCCGCCTATGCCTGTTCGCCTATTGCGGGGTACATCTACCATAACCAGTATTAATCAGCCAGCATTCAATGACAAGTAACAAATGTTTACTGAATAATTTTCACATAGGATCGGTCCCGAAGTGCATTTAGCCAGGCTTTGTATTTTTCTTCCACCAACTCCCGGTAAAGCCTTTCGTGAATTTCTATTCTGGCCTCCTTCAAGGTCTTTCCTGGTATCTTCTTTATCTCTTCAAGCATAAGGATTTGATACCCCTTTGGTGTCTGTAAGACCGGGCTGACTTGACCTTCATCCATCCGGCGAACCGTCTCCTGAAATTCGGCCGAAAGCTCGTCCAGGGTAAATAGACCAAGGTCGCCTCCTGACGCGGCAGTGATGTCCTGTGAATATCGCTGGGCCAGTTCATCAAAAGCTGCCCCAGACTTCCATTCCTTTACAATTGTTTCGATCTTTTCACGTGCAGTCTGTCTTTGATCAGCACTTGCCGAGGGCGGTACCCTTATCAGGATGGTACGCAGGTGGTATTTCTGTACGCCTTGATAGTCTTCCTTGTGCGCCTCATAATAGTCTCGAATGTCTTTTTCAGTAATGGCAATCTTAGATTTCACCTCAATATTGACTAGCTTGATCCGAAGTATCTGCTCCTTGATTCGCTTGCGATATTCTTCCAGTGTATAGCCTTCGGCAGCAAGAGACTTTCTGAGATCTTCTTCTGTCAGGAAATGTTCACTCTTGATCCGTTCTATGTACTGATCCACCTCCTTGTCATCAACCGAGACATGCAACCTTTCGGTCTCCTGGTCGGTCAACTTCTGGTCGACAAGCCTATTCAAGATGTCCTGACGAAGCTTGAAGAGCATCCCACGCGCCTTCTCCGGCGGATAGTCTGCGCTACGGATCTGCTTGGCATAAGGTTCAAGGGCTTTATTTAATTCTGAAAGGGTGATGACATCATCGTTGACAATAGCCACAATACGATCCACCAGTTTGGTGTCACCTGCCACGGTCGTTCCTGAGAACAAGCTCCACAAGCTGAGCACAGCGATGAAAAATCCTGTTGAAATCGATTTACGCTTCATTAAATGATATCCTCGTTGACCTCCACGTGATACCGTGATCGGAGCCCGGCCAACCACGGTCCATAAGCCGCATCCAGCCGTTCCTGCTGGATGCTCTCCTTGATTCTCTCAATCCAGTCTTCGATGTCTGGCTCACGCATCTTTTCTTTTTTAATCACCAAAAAGATATGAAACCCGTACGGTGTTTTAATCACGGGACTCACGGCCCCTTGTTCCAGGTCAAAAAGGGGCTCCTCAAGGCACCTGGGAAGTTGGCCGCGGACCACATATCCCAAATCTCCACCCTGTTGAGCCTCCGGTGCTATGGAATAAAGGTGGGCCAGGGTAGCAAACTCTTCACCACTTTGAAGCCGTTTCAGGATTTTCTTTGCCTGGTCCTCACTGGAGACCAAGATGTGTCGTGCATGTACCTGTTCCTCATGGCCCCCCCATTCTTTTCGGTGTTTGTCATAATAATTCTTTATTTCTTCTGGTGTAATTGAAATTTCTTTCAAAAGCTCTTTGCGGATAACTTTTTCTACCAGGAGCCGATGCTTGAGCCTCTTTTTCCATGTTTCAAAGGCAATGGCCTGCCTGAGAAATACGGATTCAAAGCCTGATTCAGGATACGCCTTTTGAATATCGCGCACAGCTTCATCCAATTCCTGGGGCAAAATATGTAGATCCAGTTCATCGGCCCGTCTTAGAATGATCATCTCCTCAACAAGCTGCAACAGGAAACGGAGTCGAGCTTCGTGTACAGTGGCACTATCCTCTGCTTGCTCTTTGTTGTAGCTCATTCTGATGGGCTCAAAGTATTCATTGAACTCAGCCAGGGTGAGCACACGGTCATCGACCCGGATGACTGCTTGACTTTTAGCCAACGTATCATGCTTATCGGAGCACCCTGAAATGAGGTATAAAACAATAAGCCCAATGGCTATCTTTTTACAATTTATCATTCTTCAATCCCTAAAGGCTATCGACCAATCCTGGTGCATAGGGATCATTCCCAACCCTTTAGCACGCTGAAAATGCACAGCACAGTCCGCGCAACCCGCTATCACGTCAGGTCAGTTCTTGCAAGATCTTTTTGGTGATTTCCAGGGGGTCTGCAGACCGACCAGATGGCATTGATACCTCAAAAACGCCATCTGGTGTCAGGTGGAATCGCCCTGGATCTTTTTGGATAAGATGGGTTATTTGCTCTGGCCTCAAGCGACAATCTTGAGAAAAGGAGAGCACGAGTCTCTGATCGGCCAAGTCCAGGCGCTGGATGCCTATCTTTTTGCATATCACCTTCAGCATGATCTTGTCCATGAGGACCCTTGCCGGTTCAGGAGGCGGTCCAAAGCGGTCCCTGAGTTCTTCATCAAACCGCACAACCTCAGATGGCTCGGTCATTCTAGCTAAGCGTTTGTATGACACCAGCCTCTGGTCAATATCAGATATGTAGGTTTCAGGGATGTAAGCTGAACGGTTTACTTTAATTTCTGGTTCCACTTCTGGTTCAACAGGTTCCCCTTTTAGTTCACGCATGGTGCGCTCCATGAGCTCCAGATACATCTCGTAGCCCACCGCCGCGATATGCCCGGACTGTGAGGGCCCGAGGATGGTGCCGCCCCCTCGTATCCGCAGGTCACTCATGGCAATCTGAAAACCAGCCCCAAGATCGCTGTGTTCCATAAGGACCTTGAGGCGCTTCTGGGCATCCCTTGTCAGGGCGCTCTCATGCGGTATAAGCAGATAGGCATAGGCCTGCTGATCTGCCCGTCCCACGCGACCTCGAAGCTGATAGATCTGAGCCAGACCGAATTTATCGGCCCGGTTGATCAAAATGGTATTGGCCGATGGGAAATCAAGCCCTGACTCGATGATACTGGTACAGACCAACAAATCAGTTTCACGATGCAAGAACGCGAGCATGACCTTTTCCAGTTCCTCATCCTCCAGGCGTCCGTGAGCTACCCCAATCCGCACACCCGGTACCAGCCTTTGAAGGTGACGGGCCATGTCCCAAATGGTGCGGATATTGTTGTGGACAAAAAATATCTGGCCACCACGTTGAAGTTCTCTGTGAATGGCCTCTGCCACCACAGTATCGTCAAAGGGGCAAATATACGTCTTGATCGCGTACCGATACTCCGGCGGTGTTGCAATGACACTCAGATCCCTGGTACCCATCAAAGACATATGGAGGGTTCTGGGTATAGGGGTGGCGGTCAGGGCCAGGACATCCACTGACCGGCGGAGCTGCTTCAACCTTTCCTTGTGGGCGACACCAAAGCGCTGCTCTTCGTCAATGATGAGCAAGCCCAGATCCTTAAAGGCAATATCCTTTTGCAAAAGGCGATGCGTCCCTATGACAATGTCCACCTGCCCTGCCTTTAGTTTTCGTGCAATGGCTCGCTGCTGGCTGGGAGAGCGAAACCTGCTAAGGGTTTCGACAATGACCGGATAGGGTTCAAACCGTTTCTTAAAGGTCTGAAAATGCTGTTCAGCAAGCACTGTGGTTGGGACCAGAAACGCCACCTGCTTGTGGTCCCAGACCGCCTTAAAGGCTGCACGAAGGGCAATCTCGGTCTTTCCGTAACCAACATCACCACAAACCAGCCGGTCCATGGGGACTGAAGATTCCATGTCGGCCATGACGTCTTCAATGGCCCGACTCTGATCCGGTGTCTCGGCATATTCGAATGCCGCTTCAAAGCTTTGAAAGTGGCGGTCCGGTGGTGAATAGGCATGTCCTTTCTGAACCCTGCGCCAGGCATAGAGCTTGAGGAGTTCACCGGCCATCTTCTGGATTGATTTTTTCACCCGCGCCTTCACCCGTTCCCACGATTTGCCACCCATCTTGTCCAGACTCGGGCCGATGCCATCCACACCGATGTATTTTTGCACGCAGTTCATGCGGTCCACCGGCACATAAAGTTTGTCCCCGTCCCGGTATTCGATGACCAGAAAATCATTCGTAATATCCGCCACCTCGAGTTTGATCAGGCCATTGTATCGGCCAATACCGTGGTCTTTGTGAACCACAAGATCACCGTTTTTTAGGTCCTCAAAGGTAAGCCAGCGTGTTCGCACGCCTTGCTGTGGTAACTTTGCTCTCTTGCGACTGTGGCCAAATATTTCATCTTCCGTGATAATAGCCAGGGCTTCCTGGACCCACACAAACCCTGAGGAAAGCTCCCCCAGGCAAATGCACGGCGCATCCTTGCAATGACCATGTTCAGGAAAAGCCGAAACAAGGTGCGCATGGACCCCATAGGGCAGAAGTAGCCCCTGCAGGCGCTCAGCCTGCTTTCTCGTATGACAAACCATATACGAACCCAAGCGAAATTCGAGGGCATGGTTGATCCACGCTATCAAAGGCCTCAGTAAGTCCTCGGTTTCCTCGCTGCCTGTGCCTGTAACACGCACACTGCCAGGTCGTGCCTTGAGCTGCTGGGTAATCAGATCATTCTTTTCAACGGTTAGGTTGCAGGTCACAGCAGCCGTGTCCGCCACAGGAATCATCCTGAAGACAAGGTGAGCCCTATGGCTAAGTCTGTCATCCACTTCAGACCCAGTGAGATAGAGGGCTTCAGGTTCGACACACAATCTGCCCTCACTGCAGGCCGACAAATAATTCTTGGTGACGGCTTCTTCCGTGTCAATAGCCAGCTTTTCAAGGGTCCCGGGATCGACCAGGACCGGCAGGGTCTGGTTTGGGATATAATCAAAGAGTGTGTCAAGCGAGGGGTAGATGAGAGATATCAGTCCGCCGATCCCCGGGAATTGGTCTAGGCTGTTCAGTTTTTCTATGATTTCCTCAATACGCATACCAGGCATCTCGAGGACTTGGCCCTGTTTGCGAACCCGCTCAGCTATGAGGTCCATCTCTGAGGGATCAAGGACGGTTTCCGTGGCTGGCAGGAGGGTGGCCTCAGATATCGGCTTTAACGAACGCTGGTCTGCTACTGAAAACGTTCTCATCGATTCTACCGTGTCACCCAAGAACTCGATGCGGATCGGATCAGAATAAAGGGGCGGAAAGACATCGATCAGGCCCCCACGGATGGCGAAATCCCCAGGGTCCTCTACCAGAACGGTTTCTTGATACCCACCCTGAATCAGTTTTTGGACAAGCGCCTCCCGATCGATCTCCTCACCTGTCACGATATATTCGGCAAACCGGGACAGGACCTGCCTGGGGATCACCTTTTGTAAAAGGGCAGAGATCGTGGTCATGACAATGGGGGGCTGAGAGTCAGTCAGCATGCGATACAGCGTTTCAATGCGCTGACATACCGTTTGCGAATGATAGGCCACAGGCTTGAAGGGAAGAATGTCGTATGAGGGAAACATGATGATAGGAATGCGGTTATGGCCGGAAAAAAAACGGATATCTGCAGCAATGGCTTCAGCCTCTTTGGCTGTCGGACAGACCACCAAAAGGGGACGTTTAAGACCCAAATAGACCCTGGTCAGGACATAGGCGCGCTCAGCCCCTGATAGACCGGTGCAATTGACCCGACCCTGAGCATGCTGGATCGCTTTCAAAAGGTCTTTAACAGAATTGCCTGAGAGCTTCATATTCAGGCACGTACGAAATTTCTCTTGATTTTGCAAGCCAAAGAAAGTAGGAAATCAAGATGAGGGGGCCGGCGTAGCTCAGGGGTAGAGCAACTGATTCGTAATCAGTAGGTCGCGGGTTCAAATCCCATCGCCGGCTCCAGTGGACTTCAGAGGGTTAGCTATTTTGGCTGGCCCTTTTTTCTTGGCCAGTTGCGTATTGGTTCAGGTCCGTGGCTGTCCCCTGCCCTTTACCTTCTATCGAGTTGTGAAGCCTCCCTGTGCTTCCGGGCGGGGGTTCTGCCTTTCGGCAGCGCTTCGCGTTCGGGGAGCAAGCCGGTCAACACTTCGCTTATATTTTCCTTTAAGAATGACGCCTATCTGCTTATTTTTTAATGACCTTTTGCTGGCGTCATGGCTCATTTACATCTTTCCTCCTTTTTGTTGACATTTCCTTTTCTTTGGTGTTATTCTGGATTTGGCCTCGAATCAACGCCCTTCACACCCTACGTAACGGAAGATTGGTGACGTTGCTCTTCGGGGCTTTTCTGTGTCGGCATCTTCACATGAACGACCCGACATAAGGGGAGAGATAGGCCTTAACCTTTGACCTGAGTGGCATCCCCCTCTTTTTTGAAAAATAAGGCCGGGCTGGCCTCTTGAGATTTTCCCCATTCCGGCCCTCCTGGGCGCTTGACTTTCCCCTGAATGTGCTTACCTTGACACATAGGAGGGCTGTTGGTCAATCTGACCCTCGGCCATTATCCTACCTTCCAAATCCCCTGGGAGCTGCGATATGGTATTGCTTCCCTCCTCACTATATCCTCGGTTTCCAGGGGATTTTTTTGTTCTGTTACCCTTCTCATTAAAGTTTTTCTCAAGCATGCCGATAAAATGATTGTATCCTACTTCCAGGCAGCGTAAGTCTGGGGTCGGTGGCGAAAAATTTCTCTCTACCCCTAAAAAAAGTTTTGAGATGAGATAATGACCCCGACCCCGGATTACCGCCTGATCTATCGTGTCATCCAGTCCATACTCTGACATCCCCCTCTTTCTCTATGAGCTTTAAGAGCATGATTTCGATTTTAACGGGCTGTTGTCCAAATAGCCGTGCACCTGATATGAGGCAATGCACAACCAAAGGAAGGTGAAGATTTTAACCGCCCCGGGAAAATTGCTTCTCATTCGCAAAGATTGGGCAAGAGAGGATTTGTGCAAAGGTCTTAAGTGATGGGATCGGCGTCGCTGCCGTAAAATATCTTTCCCGGGTTGAGGATGCCATTTGGGTCGAATGCGGTCTTGATACGCTTCATCAGGGCAAGCTCTGCGCCGCCCATCTCCATGCCCACATATGGCGCTTTGGTGATCCCGACCCCGTGTTCGCCCGAAATGGTTCCCCCCAGCGCAATCGTCTGCGCAAAGAGTTCTTCAACAGCCGATTCAGCCTTTTCAAGGGCTTCCTGATCGCGCCTGTCCAGCATAATGTTGAAGTGGATATTGCCGTCGCCCGCATGACCAAAGGTCACAATGGTCAGACCGGTCCGCCTCCTCAGCGCATCTATCCATTCGACCATGTCTGGAATTCGGCTGCGGGGTACGACGATGTCTTCATTGATCTTGTCAGGGCCGAACCGAAAAAGTGCGGGTGATATGGCCTGACGCGCCCGCCAGAGGCTTTTTGCCTCCTGTGCAGACCCGGCCGCCTGTATTTGACGGGCGCCAAACGCCTTGCAGATCTCTGTCAAATCAAGGACTGCCGTGTCAACAGCAGACCGGCTTCCGTCCACCTCTATCAGAAGCATGGCACCGGCCTCTGGTGGAAGCCCTATTTTCAGATAGTCTTCAACGCATCTTATGGCCGCATGATCCATGTACTCGATGGTCCTGGGGACAATCCCTGAGCGGATAATCTCACAAACCGTCCTTGCAGCGTCCTGGATCCGGTTAAAGACGACACTCATGGTACGAACCATCTCAGGGAGCGGGAGCAACCGCAGCACGAGCTTGGTGATAACCCCCAGGGTCCCTTCTGAACCGACCATGAGCCGGGTCAAATCATACCCCACCACGCCCTTGGCCGTCCGCACGCCGGTCCTAATGACCTCTCCGGTGGGCAGCACGGCCTCAAGACCCAGTACGTAATCGCGCGTCACGCCGTACTTGACGGCACGCGGGCCACCAGCGCACTCAGCCACATTCCCACCCAAGGTGCAGTATGGGGCACTTGACGGATCAGGTGGGTAAAAAAGTCCTTTTCCCTCCACCACCTCCTGAAAATGGCCTGTGAGGACACCAGGCTCCACCTCTGCCACAAGATTGTCAGTATCAATGGCCAGGATACGACTGAAACGGGTCATAGCCAGGACCAGCCCCCCCTGAACCGCAAGGGCCCCCCCGGTCATGCCGGTACCGGCCCCCCGGGGAACCACAAAAAACCGATACTCATTGGCCAGTCTCATGATATCCGAGACCTCTTGTGTGTTTGCCGGAAAGGCCACGGCATCTGGACGGAAGTGGCGGTTGGTGGCATCGTAGGCGTAACACAGGAGGTCTTCTGGTGCAGTCGTGACATGCTCCCGGCCTACGATGGCCTGGATCTTAGGTAGGATTGAAGTCAAAAGTTGCCGGATTCCAGCCTCCTGGAAAGAAACTCCACCTGTTTCTGTACGGTCCCCTGTTGTCTCATAAGCCTTTCCACGGTTCCGATGGCATGAAGGGTGGTGGCATGGTAGCGATTGAAGCACCGGCCAATAGCCTGAAGAGACTGGTCTGTGTAGCGGCGCGCCAGATACATGGCAATCTGCCTGGGCTGGGCAATGGTCCGCTTGCGGGAGCGGGATAGGAGCTCTTCCATGCTGACCTTATAATATCTGGAGACGAGTTTTTGAATGCTCTCTATGGTGATCTCTCGAGACCGTCGCACAATATTCTTCACAACGCTCTCGGCCAGTTTAACGTCTATGGGAAGCTTAAGCAGCGAGGCCTTGGCCACAACCCCGATCAGGCCGCTTTCCAGTTGCCTGACATTCTGGGTAAGCTCGCTTGAAAGATAATGGACGACATCTTGTGGAATCCCAACAGATCTCAAGGCGGCCTTTTTATTGATAATGCGCACGCGTGTCTCGTAATCGGGCGATTCTATGCTCGATATAATACCCGCAGACAGCCGCGATGTAAGTTTTCCATCCATTTTCGGGATATCATCAGGCAAATGACTGCTTGTAAAAATAAGCTTCTTTTCTGCCGCAAACAAGGCGTCAAGGGTATAAGCCAGCTCATCCTGGGTTTTTTGCTTGCCGCTCAAGAACTGCACGTCTTCCAAAAGCAGCACGTCGCACTGCCGCCGAAACCTCTCTTTGAACTGCTCAATTTTGTCATGCCGGAGGGCGTGGACCATGGCATTGGTAAAATCCTCTGCCGTCATGTAGCAAACGCGGGTATCTGCATTCTCTTTCAGGATGTAGTTCCCGATGGCCTGAGAAAGATGGCTCTTGCCAAGGCCTGTTTTTGCCAGAAGAAAAAGGGGATTCTGGAAAACATTCCTGCCTGATGCCAAAGCCAGGGCTGCATTATAAGCAAAGTCGTTGCACATACCCACGACAAAGTGATCAAAGGTAAAGTCCTTGTAAAGAAGGCATGGCCCATTTGGCCGGTTTGTCACATGGGGAAGGGGAAGCTGCGCCCCGCCCAGATCCCGGTCACCATTTTGCTTCTCCTGATCACAGATCTCAAAGGTGATCCGACACGGCTTCTGAAAGACCCTCTCAAGCTCCTCCTCAATCAGGTCGGTATAGTGATTGATGACCCATTTTCTGGCAAACGTGTTGGGACACCCCAACACGACCTCATCCTCCCGATGGTCTAACCACTGCAAGGGTTCAACCCAAACCATGAAACTGTGGTGTGGTATCTTTTTGTGAATTTGGGTTTTGACCTGGTTCCAAACGGATCGCATGGGTTACCTTCGAAGACCTCAGTGTACAGCGAAAAGTCGTACCCTGCTAAACAAAAGCGGAGAAAAAAGATATAGATTCTGTGAATCTACAGAGACCCCTTGACCGTGCGGCTGTCCCTGAAAAAATGCAAAAAAGTCGGATTCTGAAGAAATTTTAATGAAAAGCAATTTTCGATTATCAAGGGTGCAACGCTTCTAAAACATCGCGGATCGGTTGTCAAACCGAACGGACAGCGGTCTAGGTGACTTCGTGAATTATTTTTCAACATATTATAACTAAATAATATCATTGTATTTTAGACACATGCACTCACAAAACCCCTATAATTCAGTCTTTCCCTGAACTGCTATTTTATTTTTATATTTTAAACCCTTGGCAGATCTTATGGCCATTTTTCAACATCTTTGCAATCTCAAGAAATCTCTGTTTTTCTCTCATTTTCTCCTATTTTCTCAAAATTGTGACAGGACATCCCCTTTCCGCCATAACACTTTGTTTTTTATAAAAATACAAAATTCCTGACCAAAATACCGGGATACCCAACAGCCCTCAGAGCCCCTGGGACCACACGGATTTGACTTTTGCAAGTGAAACTTATAGTTAGTGTCCATCCATAAATAATCTGTATAAGAGCAATCGATTTATGCCATCCATGAAAGGCATCACAAAACGCCCCATCATCGGGATCACCATGGGGGACCCAGTCGGGATCGGGCCCGAAATCATCTTAAAGGCCCTTGCCCAAGGATCTGTTTATGAGACCTGCTGTCCCCTGGTTCTGGGCGATATAGCGGTGATGACAGCCACAAACCAATGGCTTAAAACCGGTCTCAGGATTCAACCTGTGGATGCCCCTGAGGCCGGGCGCTATCAATCGGGTACCATTGATGTGATGGGGTGTTCAGACCTGGATTTTAATCAGCTTCAGTACGGGCACCCTACCCAGGAAACCGGCCGTGCCATGGTGGCCTACGTCACCCAGGGTATTGACTGGGCCATGAAAGGGCGGATTCATGGCCTGGCGACCTGTCCCATCAACAAGATGGCCATGCATGTAGCCGGGTTCGACTTTGATGGCCATACCGAACTCCTGGCTGAGCGCACCAAGACCTCAGACTATGTAATGATGCTCGCCGGAACCAGGCTTCGGGTGGCCCTGGTCACCATTCATCTGCCTTTGGCCCAAGTCCCCCAAAGACTGACCACCCAAGGGGTCTTTAAAACAATTCGTATCACAAACGAAGCCCTCAGGCATTCTTTTGGTATCCCAAGACCCAAACTCGCAGTGGCGGCCCTGAACCCGCACGCCGGGGAAAACGGGTTGTTTGGCGATGAAGAGATCCGGGTCATCTCCCCTGCCCTCTGCCAGGCTGCTGAGTCAGGCGTTCGAGTATCCGGCCCCCATCCACCAGATACCCTCTTCCACTGGGCCCTAAAGGGCCGGTGGGATGCGGTTGTGTGCATGTACCACGACCAAGGCCTCATCCCGTTCAAGATGGTCCACTTTTCCGGTGGGGTGAACGTCACCCTGGGGCTTCCGATTGTACGCACATCTGTGGATCATGGCACAGCATATGATATTGCAGGCACAGGCGAGGCCGATCCCGGGAGCTTAGTGGCTGCCGTACGCATGGCCGCCCAGCATGCCATCACAAGAATGGCGATCTAATAACGATCATTATTGTTGACAGGGATGACAAAGAAGTAGTAAAGAAAAATACGCAGTGCGCACAAATGATGGGGCGTGCGCCATAAAGCGAATTCACATCATAGACAACACCGTTCTCTTGCTATCTAACAACCCTGACTCTTCCCCGGTGCTGGCACCTACAACCGTCTTTGACGAACTCATCATCAGCCACATCATCTGGTCCTGGCAAAACCTGTTAAAATAACGGATACCGATACTGCCGAGCCTGCTACCGAAATCAAGGAAACATAATCTTTGTCCTCTTTTAACAGGGAAGCTCTAGTGAATCTACAATAAATAAAACTGGAAACAGCGCCCGGAACTCGGATTCAGTCAAATGACTAGAGAAGGTTTCTGGAACGAGCCAAATATTAAAATTTCACGGACACCCCGGATTTTCTACATATAAGCCTCACATCAATAAAATGGAATTAGGTCAGCATTGTACTACTGCAGAATAGGCTATTATTGTTAATAAAAGTTTTACTAATTATGAATAGCACACATTCTGTATACGATATGTAAGGCAACCTTTTGCTTGGTAAATAAGGAGGTGATGTCTAAAAATAAGATTTAAGAATAAGGGTCTTTAAAGCTGGTGAGACCCTTTCTTAAAAAAAACACCAGCTAACTAAAAAAAGAAGAGGAGCCCGTCATGGTTGAAAAAAAAGAAGAAAAAGTTTGTCACCCAGAAAAAGGCAAAGAGGGCAATGTATACATTAACTTCGATGACATTATTCTGAACTGCCCTGTCCCTTTTGAACACACCCGGGCCGGCAGGGAAGTGTTAAAGCGACTGGGCCATGGAGGTTGCTGTTGTTGCTGCTGCTGTTGCTGTCACGATACAGGCAAGGCTCCAGCAGAGTCCCCAACAACTGAATCTAGACCATCGGTTACGTTGGACGTGACTTGGGAACTTAAGGTTAACGTTGGTGATGCTTATACCCCCTCCAGCGTTCTGATAATGGAAATTGACGCTGAATTCAGCTGGAACGCAACCGGCGGTCAGGGCGTGACCGTAGACATCCAGGCCACAACCCTGGACCTTAGTGGAAATCCCACGGCCCCTTTTCCGACATGGACCGACATCATAACAAATCAACGTCCGGTCGGTATAGCCCGCTGGCATATGGAACGGCAAGTCATTGGGAACACGATCCGTTTTCAGGCACGAGCCAAGGACCAGGCCGGCAACGAGGCCTATAGCAATGTGATTTCTGTTTCACCCGGCACGATATCTTTGTGAAGTTATAAGAGACATATTTGCCTAATCTGGGAGCCGGGGGTTTTTCTCACCCGGCTCCCACACCACCTGGCATGCAGGTCCGCACCAGACGATTCACAAAGCCTACCAAGCCGTAGTCGGGTAATGAATGTTTACACACAGTTCTTTGGCAGAAACAAGGCTCTGATCATTAAGCCATTGATTGGTCATGCCAGTATAGGAAAAGAGGAGGACGTCCATAAAATCATGGGCT
>QMMN01000035.1 GCA_003647275.1 Deltaproteobacteria bacterium | reverse complement strand
CTCAAGGAACTGGTCATAGATCTGGCTGGCGTGGAAATGATCGACTCGATCGGTCTGGGTGTCTTTATTGCCACGCACAACTCGTTGAGCAAGACTGGCGGAAAATTGATTGTAACGAATGTCCCCAAAGACATCTACAATCTTTTTAGGACCATGCGATTAGATCAACATTTTACAGTGATCGGCGCTTAAGACGGAGGCGTACCATGGGCATTGAGGATGACGAAATCTTACAGTCGTACGTGGAGGAATCGCTGGAACATTTGGCCGATATTGAAAATAACCTGTTGGCCATTGAACAGAGGGGGGCTGATATCGATGTAAACCTGGTCAACAAAGTCTTTCGGGCTGCCCATTCCATCAAAGGGGGCGCCGGGTTTATGGGCCTCGACAACATCAAGGAATTGGCGCACAAGATTGAAAACGTACTGGGCCTAATCCGCAGCCGAGAAATGATGCCAAGCCCCGACACAATAAATGTCGTTCTTTTAGCCTTTGATAAGCTACAAGAGCTTATCAGCAATGCCGAGCGTAGCAATGAGATGGATATCTCGGAGCACACCTTGGCACTAACCAACCTCACGACTGCATCCTTGTCCAAAGAAGAGAAAGAGAGTGTATCCAGAATGGTGAATATACGCCTCCCCGATGGGAGAGTCGTTTTCACCATACCCGAATTTGATATCTCTCAGGCCACCAAGGAAGGCAAGTTCCTTTATCTCGTTGAGTACGATCTCATTCATGATGTACAGAATAAAGGCAAAACGCCGCTTGAGGTCCTGACAGTGATGCAAAAGAGCGGTATTATTCTTGAGTGCAAGGTTGATATTTCGTCAGTGGGGTCCCTTGAGGATGACGCACCATTTGTCAGACTCCCCTTCATCGTCCTTTTTTCCACCATTATCGATCCTGGTATTATCACCGCCCTGTTTGAAGTTGAAGAAAAATATATCCACCTGGTAACTGAAGATATGATGGTCAAGATCTCTGCCGCTGGGCCCCCGGAAGCCGGGCCGGAAGTTGAAAAAATCTCGGTCCAACCGGGAACCTTGGAAACCGGGAAGAAGCCCGAGCCGAAGTCTGAGGTGCAAGAGGAGGGGGTTCAGAATGTGGTGAGAGCGCCAGCGGTTACCCAGGCCGAGACCAGCCTGCGAGTTCATGTGAGCCTTCTTGATTTGCTGATGACGCTGGCAGGGGAACTGGTATTGGGTCGTAACCAGCTGTTGCAGACGATCGGATCTGGTGACCAACATGCCCTGGAGCTTGTGGGGCAGAGGATAGATCTGGTGACCTCTGAGTTGCAAGAGGCGATCATGCTAACGCGGATGCAGCCGATAGGGAACATTTTCAATAAGTTTCCACGTGTCGTGCGTGATCTGGCCGGGAGTTTGGGCAAGGAAGTGAATCTGACATTACAGGGTAAGGAGGTTGAGTTAGACAAGACCATTATCGAGGGGCTGGGCGACCCTTTGACCCATTTGGTCAGAAACTCAGTGGACCACGGTATAGAGGTCCCGGATGTCCGACGCAAACAAGGCAAGGATCCGGCAGGTCAAATTGTTCTTAGAGCTTATCATGAGGCGGGTCAGGTCAACATCGAGATCACGGATGACGGCAAGGGGTTGGACGGAGACAAATTGGCGGCGACAGCTGTACAAAAAGGGCTTATAACCGAAGAGCAGGCCAGGACCATGTCGGATAAGGAGAAGGTAAACCTGATTTTTCTTCCGGGTTTTTCCACGGCCGAGAAGGTGACCGATGTTTCGGGCCGGGGTGTGGGCATGGATGTGGTGAAGACCAACCTAGATAAGCTAGGGGGCGTGGTCAACATAGATTCTGAACCCGGAAAGGGGACAACGATTCGTATCAAGCTTCCGCTGACTTTAGCCATTATTCCGAGCCAGATCATCTCTAACGGCGGAGAGCGGTATGCCATTCCACAGGTGAACTTGGACGAGCTTTTGAGGATTCCGGCCTCTCAGGTTAAAGAGAGGATAGAGAAAGTGGGGGATGCCGAAGTTGTAAGACTGCGGGGACGACTGCTTCCCATCATAAGCCTGGCAGATGTTCTGGGGATAGAGCGGACATATATTGATCCGACAGATGGCCAGCAAAAGCCGGACCGACGTAAAGGTATAATAGACAGAAGATCCAAGGTAAGCCCTTTATTCGAGGATGACTCGGTTGAACACGACCAACCCGGATGTAACTCGGAATCTGAAACCCACAACCTGAGTGAGCGTCGCACAAAGACCGACCGTCGTTATCATGCCAGCAGTGCAGTCAATATTGTGGTGGTCTCTGCCGGGGCTTTCAAATATGGGTTGGTGGTGGATGAATTTCGGGATTCTGAGGAGATCGTGGTCAAGCCTTTGGGCCGGCATCTCAAGCACTGTAAGGGGTATGCTGGGGCGACCATAATGGGTGATGGCCGTGTGGCCCTAATACTAGATGTGTCAGGGCTTGCCCAGATGGCGGGACTGACTTCGATGGAAGGAACCGATAGGGCATTGGAGGTGGCCCAAGAAGCCAGCGAGGCGATAAGGGCCAGAAGAGACGTGCAAGCTCTGCTGGTTTTCAGGAATGCCGAAGATGAGCAATTTGCTGTTCCATTAGCTCTGGTGGCACGGATTGAAAAGATCAACAAGGCAGACATCGAATTGGTTGGCGGGAAGAAGGTGATCCAGTATCGTGGTGGGAGCCTGCCCTTGTATACGATCGAGGAGGTGGCCGAGGTTAAACCTTTAGCGGATAATAAAGACCTTATAGCGATTGTCTTTACGCTGGCTGGCAGGGAGGTGGGTCTGTTAGCCACTGGTCCGGTAGATGCTATAGAGGTGGCTATTGACATTGATGATAGCACGCTCAAACAGACCGGTATCATGGGCTCAGCCATTATTGGGGGGTACACGACACTGATGGTGGATATCTTTGGTTTGGTGGAGGCATTGACCCCGCAATGGTTTGAAGACCGAAAGGCGGTGGAGGTGGCAGATGGTAAAGCAGCCACCATCCTTTTGGCCGAGGACTCAGGCTTTTTCCGTAATCAGGTGAAGGAGTTTATGGAAGCTGAAGGCTACAACGTCATTGAAGCCGAAGATGGGATGGTGGCCTGGAATCTTCTCCAGGAGCATGCTGAACAAATAGCTTTAGTGGTAACCGATATTGAGATGCCGAATCTGGATGGTTTTGCGCTCACGAAGAGGATAAGGGAAGATCCGCGTTTTTCTGATCGGCCTGTTATTGCCCTGACCTCTCTGGCTGGCGATGAAGATGTGGCCAGAGGGAAACAGGTCGGAATCGATGACTATCAGATCAAGATGGACAAGGAGAGACTCCTAGGGAGTATTTATAACTACTTAAATAAAGGGAGGTGATGGTTTACAGTTGGGCGTTTATTGTTAACTTAACCAGGAAAGGAGGTAAAGGTGAGAAGAAAAACTTCACTTTATTTGGGACTGTTGGTATTGGTAACTTCTTTTGTTTTAACACAGGGTGTATGGGCCGAGGATTTGCGGATCATTTCGGTCCAGGATCTCAAGGCGAAGATGGATGCAGGGGAGAAGCTGATGTTGTTGAATCCTTTGAGCGACATCGAATTCAACGAGGGACATATCCCGGGTTCGGTGAATATCCCCCTGCACGAAATTATGACGACCGACAAGCTGCCCCAGGATAAGGATACGCTGGTTATTACTTACTGTCTGGGACCCAAGTGAGTGATGTACAAGGCGGCCGCCGGTCTGGTGGCCAAAAGAGGCTACACGAACGTCATGGGTTTTAGGGACGGTATTCCGGGTTGGGCGAAGGCTGGTTATCCGCTGGTTAAGGAACATGCTCTACCCAAAGTCAATGTTCCTTCTTTGAATGCTGCTCAGCTCAAGGGAATGCTTGGTAATGTTTGCATTGTGGACGTTAGAACAGAAAAGCTCTACAAAGAAATGGGTTGGATTAAGGGAAGCCTGAAGATCCCGCTAGGCTATCTTTCCAAACGTTACACTGAGATTCCCAAAGGGAAAAAGGTTGTCGTGGTGGACCATGCTGGAAAGCAGGTCTTGGTAGCTGGCCGGTTTTTAAAGACCAAGGGTTATGATGATGTCAGCCGACTTCAGGGAGGCTTGATGGCTTGGCTTTCCCAGGGATATCCCTTGGAAAAGTAGGAGTCAAAAGGGCCTAGTATTCCCGGCCCAGTATTTTCGGGCCGGGAATACGGGGAGGTTAAAGATGCTGAATAAGATGACGATCAAGGTGAAACTGATCACGGTTTTTTCTGTTGCTCTTTTGGGGATACTGGTGCTGTCTGTGAGCGGCAACCTGGCCCTGAAAAAGAATATGGAGGTTGGTCGAATCGTAAAAGAGGAGAAATTTACCAAGGCCATCGCTATAGAGAAAATAGCCTCTTCAGGTCAGGCCATGATAAGCCAAATTGATTTTAGCGCCAGCTCAGGGACAGATGCGGGTTTGATCAAGGCTACAAAGGAGAAGGAGGGGCTGGTGGCACAACTGAAAAAGGTCAAGAGCTTGACGCAAGATGAAGCCCTGATCAAAAAGTTTGACCAATTGGCGAAGATGACAAATGAAGTCTATGCCTCAGGTGCCAAGAAGGTTCAACTGATGATTGACCAGGATTTTACTGATCTGGCCAAAGCAACAAAGGAATTTGACACATGGAGTAAAAAATATGCTGGGTTGATTTCACAGTTACAGCGGTTGGCCAGGGAGGATCTGGAATCATCTCTGGATGAGATGGCGTCAATGTCGGGCCGAAGTGCTAATCTTGGCTGGATCGTGACCCTGATTGTGTTGCCGGTTGTGCTCTTTTCCTCTGTTTTTGTTTATCGGTCTATATCCGGACCGATAAAGCACCTGGAGGAGGTCATGGGTGGTCTGGCTGGTGGGGATTTAACGATACGAAGCCATATTCAAACGGAAGATGAAATGGGTCATTTGTCGGCTTCGATCAATTCTTTTCTTGAAAAGTTAGGTGAGGATATTCGTCAGATTGCCACTGCCTCTGATCAACTCAGCCAAGCCTCTTCAAATCTTTCTGGCATATCTTCACAGATGTCATCGGGTGCCGATGATGTGTCCAGCAGGTCAAATACGGTGGCTGCAGCGGCCGAAGAAATGAGTGCTAACATGACCTCTGTGGCAGCGGCCGCAGAACAGGCCGCAACGAACGTGGGCATGGTCGCCGCCGCGGCCGAGGAGATGACAGCCACCATCAATGAGATTGCCCAGAATTCGGAAAAGGCTCGATCTGTGACCGGTGAAGCGGTTTCCCAGGCCAAGAGCGCTTCAGACAGGGTGGACGAACTTGGTCGGGCGGCCGAGGAAATAGACAAGGTGACAGAAACCATAAACGAAATTTCCGAACAAACCAACCTTCTGGCGCTGAACGCCACGATTGAGGCGGCCCGGGCTGGAGAAGCCGGTAAGGGTTTTGCTGTGGTGGCCAATGAGATCAAGGAATTGGCCAGACAGACAGCCACGGCCACAGAGGAGATCAAGAAGGAGATTGAAGGGATTCAGGGCTCAACGGCTGACACGGTAACCGAGATCGGGCAGATTTCACAGGTGATCAACGAGGTGAATGAGATTGTGTCTACCATTGCTGCGGCCGTGGAGGAGCAATCGGTGACCACCAAAGAGATCGCCAACAACGTGGCTCAGGCGTCAAGCGGGATTCAGGAAGTCAACGAGAAAGTGGCTCAAAGCTCTACTGTGTCCGGAGAGATTGCCAAGGACATTTCAGGGGTGAACCAAGCCGCAGGTGACATGTCCAATAGCAGTTCTCAGGTGAATCTGAGTGCAGAGGACTTATCCAAACTGGCCCAACAGTTGAAAGAGATGGTCGGAAAATTCAAGGTGTAAACATTTAACAATATATCGAGGGAACAGTCGATGGCACAATTAGAAGAGACAAAAGGACATGGTAAGGTTGTGGGACTGGCCACCTTCTATGTGGGTAAGGCCTTCTGCGGTATGGATATTCAGCAGGTACAGGAAATCAATAAGCATACGGAAATCACGTGGGTTCCACAGGCCCCGGAATATGTATTGGGCGTCTTGAACCTGCGAGGGAGAATTGTGACAATCATAGACCTGGGCAGAAAACTCGGCCTTTCTCCCACCGTGTTGAGCGATACAAGCCGCAACATTATCGTCAATTCACAGAACGAACATATAGGCCTCCTGGTTGATCGGATTGCAGACGTGGTTCCAGCCGATTGGCAACAAGTTGAACCCCCTCCAGCAAATATTGGTGGTGTTCAGGGAAAATTCTTCGAGGGGGTCTTTAAGACCGAAGATAACCTGATTGGTATCCTCAATGTGGGGGTGGTTCTTAAGGTCGACAATCATTAGTTATTCGTTATTGGCTGAGATTCAGTCCTCCAGGCCCAAGAAAGCGTTCTTGCCGAAAAGTTTTCTATTCTCAAGCATTGGCGATCAATTGCTATAACCCGGGCAGCCTGTAAGTGTTTTTGGTAAGCGTTTAACTATCGGCCGTCAGCTTTCGGTAAAAACAGAAAACAGAAGGTTAAGGGATTCAGGGTTCGACTGCCGGCACTGTCACTGAAATCATACAGATTTCACAGGATATCAACGGCGTCAATGAGGCTGTGGCTACTACCACAGCCTCAGCCATGGAGGAGCAGTCTATCACGACTAAGGAGATTGCCAGCGTCACGAAGGTTTCAAATGCCGTTTAGGGAGAAAATCAGAATGTGGCCCAGCGTTCTCTCGTTTCTGACGAACTTGCCAAAGATATTTCAGGGTTCGATTCAACCAGAGCCAAAATTTCCAATAGCCGCTTTCACTTGAACTGCAAAAGCGAGCGCATTCCCCGCAGGTTCTGCCTGACGGCAGTGCTTCGCGGGCTGCAGGGAGCTTCAATTTCTGATTGCCGAGGCGCTTGCAAAGCCGGCTGAGCAGTTAAAGCAGACGGTGGGGAAGTTTAAACTCTAAACATAGCTTGGATACATCAAAGACAAATGACAAACGGTAACCCTATCAAAGTGTTAGTAGTCGATGATACTGTATTTTATCGAAAGATTGTCAGCGATATCCTGGCTGAATTACCTGACGTCGAGGTCGTAGGCACTGCCAACAACGGGAAGATCGCCATGTCCCGGATTGCTTTCCTGGAGCCAGATCTCTTGATTCTGGACATTGAGATGCCTGAGATGAGCGGTCTGGAGGTTTTGGCAAGTATCCAAGAACGCTCCCTGGATGTTGGGGCCATTGTGCTTAGCTCCCTCACCCCAGAGGGGGGAGAGATAACCATGAGGGCCCTGGACCTGGGGGCGTTTGATTTTGTTCCCAAGCCCGACACCGGTTCCATGGAGGAAAACAGGAAGGTTATTCGGGATACCCTCGTTTCGATGCTAAAGGCATTTGTTCGCCGCAAGGAGGTAAGGCGCATATTAAAGGGGGAATCCGACCTTGCAGGGACCGAGTCAGTGGACAGGCAAAGAGGTGTGGTTTCCCCTGGTGTGGTTCAACGGATGGGGGCGATTACCAGCCGGAGAACGGTAAAGTCTGAGATCGTGGGCATTGGTATTTCTACGGGTGGTCCCAATGCCTTATCCCAGATTATGCCTCAGTTCCCAGCCGACCTAGGCGTGCCTATATTAATTGTTCAACATATGCCTCCTATGTTCACACAAGCTCTGGCCAAGAGCCTGGATTCCAAATGTAGCATGGAGGTCAAGGAGGCGATTGACGGTCAGCCACTTCTCCCCAACGTCGCCCTCATTGCACCGGGAGGTAAACAGATGAAACTCGTAACTGGCGAAGACGGGATAAACAGAATCGTTAGGATTACGGACGATCCTCCTGAGAATAGTTGCAAGCCGTCCATTGATTACCTCTTCAGGTCAATAGCCCGACATTATGTGGGACGGGCCACGGGGGTCATTATGACTGGCATGGGTTCAGACGGTGTCCTGGGCCTCAAGTTGATGAAACGCAACGGCTCTACAATCATCGCCCAGGATGAGTCGACCTGCGTCGTCTACGGCATGTCCAAAGAGGCGATTGATGCCGGGGTTGTGGATGTCATTGCCCCGCTTGATCAGATTTCGGCAGAGATAATGAAAACAGTTAGGATTTATCATTGACTGGTTTACTTCCCGCCACGTGAAGCGCTGCCGAAATGCAGACTCCCCGACTTGCCTGCCCTGTTTCGGTAGTTAGATGGGGTAGACGGGGTCCAGGGAAGGTATCTGCAACAGATGTTTTCCTCTCCAGACGTATAAGATAGCGAAGCGCCACCCGCCCTTGGGGGCTTCACTATGCTAGATTAAGAACCTCTTGTTGGGTATTGATGAGCCATAATCCAAAGATGATAAATAATGATTAAGGTAACCCCTGAGGAAATTAAAGTTTTATCTAAATATGTAGCTGATATATCTGGCATTTTTCTTGATCAGAGTAAGGCATACCTCATAGAAAGCAGGCTCGGCAGTCTTGTTGAGGAATTTGGCTGTACCTCATATCGGGAGTTTTATTTCAAGGCTAAATCCGATGCCAGCAGGTCTCTTGAAAAAAGAATCATAGAGGCCATTGCCACCTATGAGACGTCATTTTTTCGGGATACTTACCCCTTTGAGTTACTGAAATACAAGATCCTTCCCGACCTTATTGATAAGAGGAGAGAAAAATCTCCAAACTTCTTTCCAGTGCCCATCCGGATTTGGAGCGCCGCCTGCTCTACCGGGCAGGAGGTGTACAGCATTGCCATTGTTTTAAAAGAGCTTCTACCTGACCTGAAAAAATTCAATGTTAAGATATTGGGCACGGATATATCCGGTAGAGCCATTGCCCGGGCCAGCTACGGCGAATATAATAAATTTGAGATTGAACGGGGGCTTTCCGAAGAGAGGCTGCAAAAATATTTTAGCCGGAATAGCAACGCTTGGAAGATCAAGGATGAAATAAGGACCATGGCCACTTTCAAGAAGCAAAATCTTATGAAACCGTTCACCGGAATGGGCAAATTCGATATCATCTTCTGCCGAAATGTTGCTATCTACTTTACACCGAGAGACCGAGTTACGCTTTTTAACAAAATAGGTGACGTCCTGGAACCTGATGGCTATTTAATAATCGGTTCTACCGAATCATTGGCCAGTATCTGCCCCAAGTTTGAGCCCAAGAGATATTTGAGATCGGTTTTTTATCAGCTAAGAGGATAGGTAGGCGGTTTGTCTGTCTATGAAAGATTTCGATAAAATAGCTCATAAATCGGCCAACAAAGGAATCATCATGCTTAAGCTTAAAATGAGCCAGAAATACTTTATCGAGGGACTGAAATTTTGTTAAGCCAATTCGGGCCTGATCAAAACCAAGGCTCTAATTTCAGTACTTCCATGCTGTTGATGTTAAAATACAGTAATAGCCCTTTATGAGCTGAGTAAAGCGGAAGACGAATTGGCCTTCTCTCTTTTGGAATACCTGGCTGAAGAGGAAATGGCCGACGAATACATAAACAAAAAGCATGGCCTTCTTTTAAATGAATCATCTGGCCAGAGGGCATAAAGGAGGCCAAATAGAACCCTTTGACCTCTAAGTCCTATTTGGGTGAACAAACAATGGACAATCTTAAGATATTGATCGTAGAAGATGATCCGGTGACGCTTAAACTAATAGAAAAGCGCTTAATGAAAGTAGGCTATAAGGTGGAGACCGCCAAAAGCGGTGTGGAGGCGGTTGACCTTGTTTCAACACGTTTCTTTGATGTGGTGGTTACTGACCTGATGTTGCCCGGTGGCGTGGACGGTATTGATACACTGGAGGCGATTAAGGCCAAATGGCCCGAAACAGAGGTCATTCTCATAACTGCCCATGCCACGGTAGACAGTGCTGTTGAGGCCATGAAAAAGGGGGCGGTTGATTACCTGCAAAAGCCGATCAATTTTGATGAGCTTATACTTCGATTGCAAAGGATCAGTACCTTGAAATCGCTGGCCAAAGATGCTAACGACTTCCGTGAGGCCATGAACGTGACAGAAAAGAGTGCGGCTAAGACCATACAAGATCTGGAGATTATGGTTTCAGAACTCCAGCAGTCATGTTTATCAGCAAAGAACCTATTGAGTGATCAGGATATCGAGATCAACGAGCGGGTGCGCAAGGCGATTGAGGTATTATCTTCCCGACTCCCCAATTTGTTGGAGACAAGCAAAGCGTGAATGGATTCGAAGCTATAAAGTGCCAAAATCGGCTTTTTCTCAAGAAGATATTCAAATGTTGCAAGATTGATCCGTTTAGTGTAAAAATGTTGCAAGAATTTAACCGCACAGCAATAAAGCCGGATAAAATAGAAATACGTTTACCATTTCATATTCGTATGACAACAGCAAATCATCACCGTCCCTATGCTGGTCCCAGCGGTACTGAAGCGTTTACAGTAATGGAACTCCTTATTGCCATCGGCATCATCGGCGTCCTTGCGGTCATTGCTTTGTCGTTTCTAAGCACCACCAAAAAGACTGCTTATGAAATCATAGCCAAGCATGATTTACAAAATTTTGTGAAGGCTGAAGAAGCCTATTATATTGAGAACAGTAGATATATTGGTGACAAAGATGATTCTATCAGGAACGACGGAGTGTCTTCCGATTTTGTTTTGGAGGGCTTCAGGCCATCTGAGGGTGTCTGCATCACCATTGCTTCTGGTGATCCCGAGGATCCTGATAATCCTGATGATCCTTATATCGCTCAATCCAAACACAAGAAGGCAAGCGCAGTATTTGAATACAACTTTCATACGAAGGTCATGACCAGAAGGTAGAAAAAATGGGAAGCAGGCGTGACAGGAAATTAAGAAACTATCTTATTAATAAGGACTTCCAGATCAGGATCATATTCACTAATTTGATTTACATGTTTCTTGTTATTATCATCACGGTGGGCGTGATCCTCTCTCCTCTCATATATGATATGTTTCTTTCGCAGGACGTGGGTGTCCAATATCATGCTGCTCAAACCTTCCTCACCTTGGTAAAGCGTTTGGTGCCGGCCGTAATGGCTATGTTTATATTGATCTTGTTACATCAGGTATTAATTACCCACCGAATTTGTGGCCCCATTGTCAACTTTACCAACACCTTCAAAAAAATTGCTGAAGGGGATTTAACGCGAAAGGTATTTCTTCGTCAGGGAGATTACCTGAAAAAGGAATGTGAGAAGATCAATGAAATGATTGATGCACTCGCCCGCCTTCTGTCCCGTATCAGCTCCGACCATGAGAAGCTCCTGTCGGTGTTGGAAGAAGTTATGGCCCGCGTTGATGACCTGGATACAAAAATAAAAGTGGAAGAGGCCTTGAAAATCGTTAAACATGAGGCACAGCTTGTCACGCAGGACTTGTCGCTGGTCAAATTAGAGGGCAGCACCCGACAAGAGGAGGCCCCAGGAAAGACCCACGGAAATTCGATTTCTGCCTGACAGCGCTTCATAGGGGATAAAGACAGAGCGGGCTTTGGGAAAGATTTAGTCGTCATCTATGTTAATCATGTCACCTGCCACATGCTGGTGGGCAATGCTCAGTTGGGTGGGAGAATGAGACACGGCCTCTCCTACCACGGACGTCACCCTGTTGGGGTCGTTATTGGTCTCACTGATGTGGGCTAGGATGACCTGCATGAGCCCATCGTGTGAGATCTCACTCAAAAGATCGCGTGATGCCTCATTTGACAGGTGCCCGAGACGGCTTCGAATCCGCTGTTTGACAGGCCATGGATACGGCCCTTCTTCCAGCATCTTAAGGTCGTGATTGGCCTCCAAGATAACCAGGGTGCATTCTTTCAGGTGGTGGCAAACCAGCTTAGTCGGGATTCCCAGATCAGTGGCGATCCCTATTTTTGTTCTGCTATTCTGAATCGTAAATCCAACAGGATCTATGGCGTCGTGGCAAACCGAAAAGGGGCGGACACATAGACCCCCAATGCAAAAGGTGTCACCACGGTTAAACAACCTGGTCTCGTGAAGGGGCCCTAGTTGGGTCTTGGCAGCAGCCAGGGTTGGTTCATTGATGTAGACCGGAAGCTGGAAACGCCGCGACAGCACCCCTACGCCATGAATGTGATCGGTATGTTCATGGGAGACCACAATGGCATCAAGGGCATGTGGGTTGATGTTTCTTGAGCGCAGGCGTCGCTCAATCTCGATCCCGGGGAGACCAGCATCAATTAAAATGCAAGTTGTGCCGTTGGAAACATAAATGGCGTTTCCTTTGCTTCCGCTGGCCAGTATACAGACATTAGTCATTGGTCATTGGTCATTGGTTGTTAGTTATTGGTCATTGGTTGTTAGTTATTGGTCATTAGCCAATCGTATAGTTGCAGTCCCTATACACTAACCAGTGACCAATGACAAATGACTAAGCCCCTGTATGCCCAAAACCCCCCTCATTTCGCTGTGTTTCTTCAAGGGCATCCACAAGTTTCAATTGCGCTTGATAGACTTTTTGAATGACCATCTGGGCGATCCGGTCGCCACGGCGGATGGTATATGGTCTTTCCCCCAGATTGATGAGCGCAACCCTTATCTCACCTCTGTAATCAGCATCAATGGTTCCTGGCGCGTTGATAATACCAATGCCGTGGTTAAAAGCCAGGCCACTTCGAGGACGAACTTGTGCCTCAAAGCCCGGTGGAAGAGCGATAGCGATTCCAGTGGGAATCACCGTTATAGAACCCACGTCGATCACCTGATTGTCTTTGATCGCTGCATAGAGATCCATGCCAGAGGATTGCGGGGTCATGTAACGGGGTAGCGGGATATCATCATGTTCTGGATAAAGACGACGGATCTGAATTGTTAAGGAAGTCATTTGGTCAATGAAAATGAGCTCAAGTGTCTAAAGTAAGCAAAAGTGACGGAAGGCATATATAGTCGATTTCTGATTTTTGTTCTACATTTAATTTAGGCACTTTCCTTTCCAAGGTCTCATAAGCTTAATATGTCCTCGCAGGACATCTTTTCATCGATCGGCCCAAGGAGGGCCAGGGATATCGCCTTATCCTGGAAAATGTCCTGTGCCAGTCTCAATATATCTTCAGCCGCAACCTTTTCAATCTCGTCTGCCACCTCTTGTAAGGGGATGTAACGGCCAAAATTGATTTCGTTGTAAGCCAGGCGAGTCATCTGGTTATCAGTACTTTCAGCAGCAAGATACAGCCCGCCCTTTAAGTGTTCTTTGGCATTTCTGAGTTCAGAGGAATCAATCGGCTTTTCTTTGAGTCGCTTCATCTCCTTAATGATGAGCTGAAGGACTTTTTGAGTGTTCGACTTGTCCACTGCCACGTAGACCCCTACGAGTCCAGTGTCAGAATATGAGGAAACAAAGGAGTAGACCACATAGGCAAGGCCCCGGCGTTCCCGGATTTCTTGGAATAGCCGAGAACTCATATTGCCTCCCAGAACGACATTCAAAAGGGCACAGACATGACGCTGCGGATCTGTGGTCGGGATACCCTTGGTTCCGAGGCAAATATGGACCTGCTCCAGATTCTTTGGATGGGTGGTCGCCACCCTATCCATGGTCGGTTTCGTGCGCCTTGGGAAATCATTCCCTCTTTGAACCACCTCAAAGGCCCGAGCGATTGATTCTACAAATGATATATGTTCCAGGTTTCCGGCTCCTGCAATGACAATCCGTTCGGGCTGGTATGCTCGGCGGAAATATTCCTTTATGGTATTGGAATCAAAGCTTGTGACCGTCTCAGGGGTTCCAAGTATGGAACGTCCTAAAGGATGGTTTCTCCAAACAGCTTGGGACAAAAGCACATGGATGTGTTCATCCGGTGTGTCCTCTAACATCTTTATTTCCTGGAGAATCACCTGACGTTCTCGTTCTACCTCACCAGGGTTAAAGACAGAATTCAAAAAGATGTCAGACAAAAGGTCCACCATTGTTTCCACATGGGTGTCGAGGACCTTGGCATAATAGCAGGTGTTTTCTTTGCTGGTGAAGGCATTACACTGGCCGCCGATGGCATCAAACTCTTTGGCGATTTGAAGGGCGGTTCGCCTTTTAGTTCCCTTAAAGATCATGTGCTCAATGAAGTGGGAGAGCCCTCCCTCTTCAGCCTTCTCATCGCGGGCACCTACATTGACCCACACCCCCATTGCCACTGACCGAGCATGAGGTATCTGCCGGGTAACGATTCTAATGCCGTTGTCGAGGATTGTTTTGTAATAATCCTGTGGCATGTTTTTGATCTTCCATAGCCGCCTTTCGGCTGAGGCGAATTTTACCGTCACGATCTACTTCAAGAACCTTGACCACAACTTTGTCGCCTTCCTTCAAAATGTCGCTTACCCTGTGGACGCGCTTTGAGTCGAGCTGGGAGATATGCACCAGCCCGTCGGTTCCCGGAAAGATCTCTACAAAGGCACCGAAGTCCATGATCTTACGAACAGTCCCTTCATAGACGGCTCCAACCTCAGCTTCCCGGACAATATCTTGGATCATCTTGAGGGCCTTTTCGCCGAATTCTTTATTCACAGCAAGGATCTTGACTAAACCAGAATCATCTACGTCGATCCGCGTATCGGTTTCCAACTGGATGGCCCGGATCACTTTGCCACCAGGGCCGATGAGATCCCGTATCTTGTCCGGATTGATTTGTAAGGATAGGACCTTGGGTGCATACGGTGAAATTTCAGGCCTGGGCTCTTTGATGGTCTCGTCCATCTTGTCCAGGATAAACAGGCGGCCCTTGCGGGCTTGCTCGAGTGCCTTTTGCATAATTGACTTGGATAGGCCTTCAATCTTGATATCCATTTGGAGGGAGGTGATCCCCTCGCGTGTACCAGCTACTTTGAAGTCCATATCCCCCATGTGGTCTTCATCGCCCAGGATGTCAGACAGTATGTGCACTTTATCCCCTTCCTTTACGAGTCCCATTGCAATGCCTGCCACGGGGGCGCTTATTGGAACACCGGCATCCATGAGTGCAAGGCTACTGGCACACACAGTGGCCATCGAAGAAGAGCCGTTTGATTCCAAGACCTCTGATACAATGCGGATCGTATAATCAAAAGTATTCCGGTCTGGCAAAACCTTTTCCACAGCGCGCGTGGAGAGCCCCCCATGTCCAATTTCCCGCCGACCGGGACTTCCCAATCGTTTTGCTTCACCAACAGAGAAAGGGGGAAAGTTATAATGAAGCATGAATGGCATGAAGATGTCCCCTTCCAAGGTTTCGACCCGCTGCTCGTCGCTGGTGGAGCCCAGCGTTACAACCCCAAGGGCCTGGGTTTCACCGCGCGTAAAAAGGGCTGACCCATGTGTCCGGGGCAGGATACCCACCTCACAGGTGAGGGGGCGCACCTCATCGAACTTGCGGCCATCTATGCGACGGCCTTCTTTGATTGCAAGATTGCGCATAATACGGCGCTCAAGCGCGTGAAACACCTCATTAACCTGTTTCTTTTGATCCGCATAATCTTCTTCAAGAGCCGTGAGCACATCGGCTTTCACACGCGCCAATGCATCACGGCGTTTGAGCTTTTCAGGGATCTGTATCGCTTCCATAATGCGTTCGGCAGCCAAGGCTTCCACCTTTTTGGCCAAGGCCTCGTCTATTTCACTAACAGGAAAGGAGCGCTTTTCTTTACCTACAGCGTCCCGGAGATTGATCTGAAGATCAATAATGGGCTGTAAGGCGCTGTGGCCAAAGAAGATCGCCTCCAACATATCCTCCTCTTGGACAAAGTGTCCTCCCCCCTCTACCATGACCACGGCATCTTTGCTCCCTGCAACAATCAGATTGATATCGCTTTGTTGGAGTTCTTCACGGGTAGGGTTAGCCCTGAAATGACCATTGACGCGACCCACACGTACGCAGGCGATCGGTCCGGCAAAGGGGATGTCAGATATTGTCAGGGCTGCTGAGGCACCTGTGACGGCCAATATATCCGGATCATTTTTTTGGTCCACGGACAGCACTGTGGCGATGACCTGTGTTTCATACCTGTAGTTCTTTGGAAAAAGAGGCCTGATCGGCCGATCTATGATCCGTGCCGTGAGCGTTTCCTTTTCACTTGGTCGTCCAATCTCTCTGCGAAAGTAGTTGCCCGGTATTCTTCCTGCCGCATATCCTTTTTCCTGGTATTCGACGGTTAAAGGGACAAAATCGATTCCTTCACGGCTTTCATCTGTGGAAACAGCGGTCACCAAAACGATGGTCTCGCCGTAACGGACCAGGACAGCGGCATTGGCCTGCCGTGCCATTTTTCCTGTTTCTATACTGAGGCTGCGACCACCCACCTCCCTTTTAAAAGATACTTCCATTTTTAATCTCCTCAAGATTCGTTATTGGCGATTCGTCATTTATTTTCGCTTGACGACTTAGCGCGGGGTTGCACCTGACGGCTTGACACGAAGTGCGTCTTTTCAAGCCGTCAGGTGCAACCCCGCGCCAAAATATGCACTTTGTGTGCAATTCACGAAATTATTTTCGAATCCCCAAGGCCTGGGTAACCGCCCGGTAACGCCTAATGTCCTTGTCCTTCAAGTAGTTTAACAACCTGCGCCGCTGGCCGACCAGTTTCAACAAGCCCCTTCTGGAATGATGATCTTTTTTGTGGATCTTGAAATGCTCGTTTAGATCGCTAATACGCTGAGTCAGAAGGGCGATCTGGACCTCTGGCGATCCCGTGTCTGTTTCATGGAGTTTAAACCGGTCAATTAACCCCTTTTTTTCCTCTGCTGCTAATGCCACCTTTAAGACCTCCTCTTTTCGTTATTCGATTCGTGATTTAGCATAAGGTTGTGCCTGATGGGTTAAAGCATACACTTTGGGTCTGATTCACAATCTCCGGGGAAAATACACAAGCATATGGGTACACGCCATTTTTTTTGCTTGAACTCAAGACCGCAACCAGGTTGCCCTGGGTGTCGGTTACCTTTATCCAAGGACAAGTTTCCTTTGCAACTGCTGCAACTTTTTCCTGGGTGACTGGATGACCATGTTGTACCTTTTGCACAAACTCACCATTGGCTATAATGCTAGGCATGCCCCGCAAGGCATGGTTCATCGGTATCATGTGCTCTGAGATTCTTCCTGTTTCTGCGAGCTTTTCCAGAGCATCCAAAGATATCGCTTCGTTTAAACCGAATCTGCCACTTTCAGTTCGACACAATCTCACTAAATGCGCACCGCATCCCAGGGCCTCTCCGATATCAGCACACAATGTACGAACATAGGTCCCCGCGCTGCAGCAGACTTGAAAACGAACATCCGGCAGGTTGATGTCAAGTACTTCGAACTCATAGATAGAAATGCGCCTGGGTGGTTTTTGTACGGGAGTCCCGCGCCGGGCCAGCCTATAAAGCGGCACGCCGTGGTGCTTAAGAGCAGAATATGCAGGGGGGGTCTGGCATTTGACTTCCAAGAAGCTACGGAAGGCCACCCGCACATCCTGAGCTGTGATGCCCAGTTCGGGTTCCGTTGAAATAACCTGGCCTGTAAGATCCTGGGTGTCGGTTCGAATCCCAAGCCTCAAGGTTCCTTCATAGCGCTTTTTCCCATACATAAGGAACTGAGCAAGGCGTGTGGCCTTATTGATACAGCAGATGAGTACACCGGTAGCAAACGGGTCGAGCGTGCCAGTGTGCCCCACCTTCTTAACCTTTAAGATCCTCTTCACCTGCGTGACCACTTGGGCAGATGTCATATATGGCGGTTTGTCTATAATGATGATTCCGTTCATTTTACCTTTTTAATGCTGTCAATTGTCATGCATGTGGCCGAGGTGGAAACAACCATATTTTCGACAGGATGAATATGAAAGGTCAATAGAAAGCGACAGTTACGTCTTAGGTCATTTGCTGTCGGTTGCTTGATTTCCATTATGGAGTGTTTTCAAAACCTCGTTTAGCTTAGCAGCCTGATCAATAGATTCGTCATAGAAAAATTGGAGCTCTGGCATGTATCTGAGTTCGAGACGATGGCTTAATTCCCGCCTTAGATATCCTACAGCGCTCTTAAAGCCCGCCAGGGCACTCAGTTTGCGTTCTTTTCCCTCGGCAACGCTGAAATAGATCCGGGCCGAACGGAGATCGTCGGTGATGCTCACGCGGATGATGGTGACAGAATCCAAACGAGGATCTCTGATCTCTTTCAGCAGGAGATCGGACAACTCCTTTTTTACCTGGCCTCCCACTCTGTCGGCTCGCTTAAAACGGATCACAGGCTGATGATTTCCATTTCCGAATCGATGATTTCAGCTACCTGCATGGCTTCAACGAAATTTAGGGCCTTGTCTAACTTTGAATTGATCCATCGGCGATCATTTCCTATAAAAGCCAGGCCTATTTCTGCACGCTGTCGGTTATCGTTGGCGCCAACCTCGGCCACTGAGGCATTGAAGGTGTTTTGAAGGCGAGTAATAACCCCCTTTACAACACTGCGTTTGCCTTTTAATGAGGTGTTTCCGGGTATCCTTAGAACAATTGTGCCGATTCCGACTACCATGTTGGTCATTTGTCATTAGTCATTTGTCACTAGTCGGTGACCAGGAGCCAGTGGTTAGCGCTTAGAGACCAATGACTAATGACCAGTGACCAATGACTATTCAACTACTGGTTTGACCTCTTCTATTTCGTAACATTCAATGACGTCATTGACCTTCACATCATTGAAATTTTCAATGCCAAGGCCGCATTCGTATCCGCTTTGCACCTCTTTAACATCATCTTTAAAGCGACGCAAAGACGCTATCTTTCCATTATATATGACAACGCCATCACGGAGGAGCCGCACAGGCCGGTTGCGCTCCATTTTTCCTTCTGTCACATAGCAACCCGCGATGGTTCCGACCTTCGGGATGTTGAATATCTCCCTGGCTTCTGCGCGTCCGATAAAATGCTCTTCATAGGTGGGTTCCATGAGGCCCGCCATGGCCCCCTTAATATCATTAAGGGCATTGTAAATCACGTCATAGAATCGGATATCTACATTTTGTTCGTTTGCCAGGTCGCGTACCTTGGGATTAGGCCGGACATTAAAACCGATGACGATGGCGTTAGAGACAGTGGCCAGCATAATGTCAGATTCTGTGATGGCGCCGGTGGCAGAGTGGATGATATGAATCTTTACCTCACTCGATTCAATCTTTTGTATGGCTTCTGTTAAGGCCTCAACAGACCCCTGCACATCGGCCCGGATGATCAGATTCAGGTCCTTGACAAGGCCACCTTTCATCTGTTCATAGTATTTTTCCAGGGTTAACCTGCTACTTTGTGCCAACTCACGTACCCGCTGCTTCTGGGCTCGATGGAAGCTTACCTGCTTTGCCACCTTCTCGTCGGCCAGAGCCATAAAGTCGTCGCCAGCCATCGGAACCCCGGACAGACCTTGAATTTCCACAGGCACGGACGGCCCGGCGCTATCAAGGCGTTCTCCGCGATCATTAATCATAGCGCGAACTTTTCCATAATACTGCCCACATATGACCGGATCACCTGCACGAAGGGTTCCTCCTTGAACCAGGACTGTGGCTACCGGGCCTCTACCAGGATCGAGTTTGGCCTCGATAACATGCCCTCGTGCAAGTTTGTCGGGATTCGCTTTTAACTCCAAAACATCTGCCTGGAGGAGGATCATCTCCAGAAGCTCCTCAATACCTTTCCTTTTTTTGGCCGACACGTTTACAAAGATGGTATCACCGCCCCATGCCTCTGGGGTGAGGCCATGTTCGGCCAGTTCGCGTTGTACCCGGTCAGGATCTGCTTCTGGTTTGTCAATCTTATTTATGGCTACCATAATAGGCACACCGGCTGCTTTGGCATGATGGATCGCTTCAACGGTTTGAGGCATGACCCCGTCGTCAGCAGCCACGACCAAAACAACCAAATCGGTTATTTCCGCACCCCGGGCACGCATAGCTGTGAATGCCTCATGGCCAGGCGTGTCAAGGAACACAATCTGCCCATTCTTTAACGTCACATCATAGGCTCCGATGTGCTGGGTGATGCCGCCTGCCTCACCATCGATGACGTTCGTTTGGCGTATGGCGTCTAAGAGGGACGTCTTGCCGTGGTCCACATGTCCCATAATGGTCACCACAGGCGGTCTGGGCTTCAATTTTTCTGGATCATCCTCTTCATGGCAAATGAGCGTTTCTTCCTCGAAAGTAACCCTTTCGACTTCGTAGTTGAACTCGCTTGCAACCACAGCGGCGGTTTCAAAGTCGATGGCCTGGTTCAGACTGGCCATGACGCCGAGAGCCATCAATTTTTTGATAACCTCATTTGCCTTTATTCCCATACGCTTGGCCAGCTCTGATATCACGATCGCTTCATCAATCTTGATCCGTCGCTTGATGGCCTTGGGCGTGGTAATCAACGTTTTTTCGCCCTTGATTGCCACCTTTCCCTTACGGGGCTTTCGTTCCTTACGAGCCTTGAGAAATTTTTGGTCATAAAGATCGGATTTCTCAACAACCTCCTTCTTCCTAAAGGTGATCTTTTTCTTGAGAAACCGCCGATATTCTTCCAGGTCAACAGGTTTCTTTTTATCCTTTTTCTTGGCCTTGCCCTTGGCCGGTGCAGCCGGCCTTTCTTTTTCTGGAACAGGTTCTATGTGTACGGTATGTTTTGCCTTGCCCTTGGCTGGTGCAGCCGGCTTCTTTTTGAGGGGGACTTCGGCAGCACGATCCGCATCCGGCTTTACCTCTGGCATCTTAATGATCTTAGCTGGTTGTTCCTTTTTTAGCCTGGGTTTCTTCTTTATCTTCGCTTTCTTTTTAGGCTTGGTCTCTACATCCGCGGGTTCAGAGACAGCCTTTTTAGGTTTTTCCTCCTCGGGTTTGGCTGCAAGCTCGTCAGGTTTAACAACCTCAGCTACTGTTTCTTCGGGAGCTTCATGGGATGTAAGAGGAGGACTTGGGGCTGGTTTGACCTCAGCCTTTTCGGCTCGTTTTTCTTCCTTGACCTTGGCAGGCTCGGCCTCCGCCTTGGCGATGGGAGTGACTCTTGGCTCCTCCTCTTTCTGCTCGATGACTTTTCTGCGTCGTCTGATAACCGTGCTTTTAATCCGTTTCTCAACCACAACCTCTGATTTGTCCCCAAAAAGGGCTTTTTTGACGACAGCCACTGTTTCTTCATCTACGACGCTCATATGGCTTTTCACAGAGATATTCATCTCTTTTAGCTTTTCGATAAGCACCTTGTTGGTCATATTAAGCTGTTTGGCAAGTTCATAAACTCGGATTTTTGCCATTCATTTCCCCCTGCTGTGGTGTCTGGGTATATTAAATTTGGATTTTGCTGAACATCTCAAATGCATAAGTTTTTTGGCCTTCGGGTTTTCCATCTATTCCTCCAGGCTGGGCGCCAGTTGTGAACGAAGCGACCTATATTTGCTCCTGAGACCCAGTGACGTCATCAGCATCTTCTGAACCACCTGCAGCCTCCTCAGGACTGGCCTGTGGAGCCGTTGTATCGGACCCCTCTGAATCATTTTGATTGTGCTCGTTTTTACCCGTTTTCTTGAGGATCTGCCGGATTGTCTCCAGCAGGGCTTGCGCCTTTTGTTCGCTGATTCCCTTAATCTGAATCAATTCCTCGAGAGAGGCATTGGCGATTTCTTCAATTGAGTAAAGCCCGTGTTCATAAAGCGCATCGGCTATGCTGGGCCCGACGCCTGGAAGACTCATCAAGGAGTCATAGCCAATCCGCATGGCCTCGCCATAGTTGGTTTCACTCTGTACATCGATATTCCAGCCTGTCAGCTTACAAGCAAGGCGCACGTTTTGTCCTCGTTTCCCAATGGCTACTGACAAATATTCGTCCGGGACAATCACTTCCATAGACCGATTGGCTTCGTCAATCACAACCCGGGAAATCTCAGCTGGTGCGAGTGCATTACACACAAACTTTGCCGGATCACTGTGCCAAGGAATGATATCGATCTTTTCTCCTTTCAATTCATGGACCACACTTTGAACCCGCGTCCCTTTCATTCCAACACACGCGCCTACAGGATCAATGTCCAAATCATTGGATGCCACGGCAATCTTTGCACGAATCCCTGGTTCACGGGCTGCTGCCATAATATTGACGATTCCTTCACTAATTTCTGGCACCTCGGTCTTAAAGAGGGCAACTAGAAACCGCGGATGGCTTCGAGACAGGATGATTTGGGGACCGCGGCTCTCCTGCAGTACGTCTAATATGTAGGCCCGAATCCTATCCCCACGACGATAGTTTTCCTTGGGAACCTGCTCACGTACAGGAAGAATCGCTTCGGTCCGGCCCAGATTGACGATGATGTCCCCTTTGTCTATTCTTTGGACAATTCCGTTAATGATTTCCCCTTTTCTATTAATAAAACTTTCGTAGACGACATTCCGTTCGGCATCCTTCATCTTCTGTATGATCACCTGCTTAGCAGACTGTGCCGCAATTCTTCCAAAGGTCGTTGTGTCCATCTTAGCCCCCAGACTGTCTCCCACTTCACATTCTGGGTCGAGTTTGCGCCCCTCTTCCAAGTCTATTTCAAGGTCTGGTTCGGTGACCTTTTCAACCACATTTTTGAACTGGAAGACCTCAATTTCGCCCAGCTCTTCATTATAACGGACTTCGAGATCCACCTTGGTTCCAAATTTTTTCCTGGCAGCGGACCTGAGTGCTTCTTCAAGCGTCTTGATGAGAACTTCTCTATCAATGCCCCGGTCACGACTCACCTGTTCAATCACTCTTTGGACTTCCGACATTAGCATTTTCTACACCTTATTATATATAGTATTTCGGATTTTAAATTTGCGGCTCATACCTTGAAAAGGGTCCGGATGTTGAATTAACGATACTTGATACTGGATGCTGGTTTTTTGATATTTCAAAATTGCCCAGATGTGACCGGCCTGCTCCCCGGCCGCGAAGCGCTGCCGTAAGGCAGAACCCCCGCCCGGGAGGCGTCACTAATATACACAATCCAGTATCAGGAATCCAGTATCCAGCATCTGGTCCGCCCGAAGGGCGCTAAGTTCAAACCCTTGTCCTATGGAGGCCCCCAGTCGAGATGTGCCTTCACAATAGTTTCATAGGGAATAGCCACTGGCTGGTCATCTACCAGAAGTGTGACCACGCCTTCTGAAAATCCAGCGAGTACACCCTTGAGATACTTTTTCCCTTCCACCAGGCGATTGGTCTTGATAATGGCTGGCCGGCCTTTAAAATAGATAAAATGTTTTGGCTTTGTTAATGGCCGGTCAAGGCCTGGCGAGGAGATCTCCAAGTGATAAGGCTCCTCCCAGGCCATTTTTGCGTCCAGCAGGTCTCCCAGTTGACTGCTGATAATCGCACAATCTCCCAGGGTGACCCCTCCTTGTTTGTCGATGAAGAGCCGCAAGACCCAGCCCTTGCGTTCTCTTTGATATTCCACGTCGATCAACCTCATTCCCTCAAAATTGAGGAGCGGTTCTGCTAGGGCCTCAACATCAGAAATAATTTCCTGTATCCGGAGATTCATGGCTTAATTCGTTATTTACAAATCGTTTTGGCCAAAGACGTGGCTTTGGATCTGGTTCACGATTTCTGGCCCTGTGGGGATCTCAATTTACCAAAAAAAAACGGGCTTTTGCCCGTTTCCCATGCCACGGTCTATCTCGATAAGTTTCTTATTGATTTTTGTGAGAAAAAACCAACGGCAAAAATTATCACAACAATCCACTCATCGAAGCAGATGCCTCATATTTGGCCGATAAGGCATCGCCTCAAAAAGGGAAAAGGGCGAAGTTTCCAGCAAAAATGGAGCGGGCAACGGGGCTCGAACCCGCGACACCAAGCTTGGGAAGCTTGTACTCTACCAGCTGAGCTATGCCCGCTTTGATTTATTCAATCTATAACCTTTTTTAATGGTTGTCAAACATTTTTCATACGGGTGCAGCCAAACCCAAAAAATCCCGAAAATCGGGTTTTAAAAGGACTTTGATTGTGGTATGGAACGTATTCCAATTCACGAATGGCATATCACGGATAACAAAGCTTGATGGATTCGTAAAAACCCTTGATTGGCGACGCTTTCGTAAAAGCTTCAGATGCAGGGCAACGCTGTAGATGGGGTTTTTACGAAAGCGTCAAGCTTAGTGCTCTAATTCGTAAATACGGTCACGTATTTAATATATATTAGGTGTTAACCTTAGATGGGTTGAAGACTTATAAGTGCCTAAAGTGAACTAAAGTGCCTAAAATGCCTAAAGTTGTG
>QMMN01000034.1 GCA_003647275.1 Deltaproteobacteria bacterium | reverse complement strand
CACCTTGCCCCGGGGCAAGGTGGTCTTTAAGCCCCCTGACATCATGGAGGTGGATGCCTATGGTCTGCTCCGAATAAGATTTCAGCAGGTCATTGTGGCGGAGGATGCCCAAATTTTCCTGGACCCGGGCATGGCCCACATCGTGCCAGTAGCGAATATGGCCACCCTGGAATGTCTTAAGGATAAACCCTATTTCCTCAAAATCGGGCATTTCGTGAAAATGATACCGGTTTTCAATACCCAGGAAAACCCCCTTTTTTTCGGCCTCTTTGTTCAGCTCTTCCAGACTAAGAAGGACCGCATCCAGATTTTTCTGGGCGATGGCCTGTCGGGTGGACCTTTGCTCCTCCATGAAAACCAGTCCTGCCTTTTCCTGTACTTTGCCGCTGGTATATAGCCTTAAAAACCCTTCCACCGGATTCGGCATGTCCACTCGGCCTAGGTGGAGCACCACGGCCCGGGCCTCTAACTCATGCGCATACTCAATGGTCCGAATGGTGTATTTAACCGCCCTTGCGCGTTCCTCAGGGTCGGTGCTGGATAAAAGAAACAGGTCGCCGCTGCCTGCCTCAAATCCGAGGCCCTCTGGTACGGGGAAGAAATTGTGGATGCTAAAAACCGGTAGGGCCTTTTTCAATCGAGGTTGCATCTCCCGATACATGCTGTGTGTGATCCGGTATTCCAACTCCACCCCCTGGAGTCCCAATGCAAGGATTTCATCCAGGATATGATCGGCCCGGTCCGCTCTATTGTGCCACCAGCATGTGGAGATACCCAGCATGAGTTTCCTTAAACTTAGGAGTCTTGCCCCAATTGGCCTCCAGCCCGCAGGGGCCTACGCCCTGGATGGAGTATTGGAGCAACGGAGTACTGGAGTAATGGAATTCCCATGTGCTTATCTTTTTACCGATAAAGCTTGGTTGTGTCAAATAGACTCTTTGCCCCATTAGCTGGTAACGGACCGCTCTTTTCCAATCTCTGGGTTGGCTGTGTGACTTGGTGTATTTCATTCGACCATTTACGGAACACCGATCCAAAGCTTTTGGCCAAACCAGGAGAGGACATTAAGTCTATTCAGACGCGGGTTGGAGGCTGGAAGATATACTTACCAGAATCCGTCCGGAGGGGTCTGCTTTTTAGTTGCTTCAGTACAGGCTGTTGCCCAAATCCCTTTTTGCTTGTCTAAAACGTTTTTTGATAAATCTAAGACTCGCTCCAGGCGATCCCGCACGTCGTGCCTCTGTTTAAGCCGTCAGGTGCAACCTTTGCGCTAAATTCACCCTTCGGGTTCAAACAGTTGAGATCGCTAATCTTCCGCTTCGCCAAGATTTATTACAAGCTATTTCAAACCCCTTTTCCTTGGTCTGTTCAGCCATTTTTGAAAGTTCTAAGCTCGCTTCGCTAAAATTGTAAGACTCGGGCTAACGCCCTCAAACAGTTACAATTTTTTGACGCTTCGCTTTGCTAAGAACTTTTCGCAAAAATGGCCAAAATGAGTCGTCAAAAGGTTTTGAAATAGCTTCTAGCAAAAAAACCTTTTAATGACCACGCAAAGGAATTTTTTTGGACGACAGCCTGAGTAAAGGTGACCTGTAAGATAGGGTAAATGAAAAAAGCGAAATTCTTGGAAAGAAGCGGTTGGTCCGGAGCCGGGGTCAGTGTCTCATCCTATTGTTTTCAATATAGGTGCGGTGAGACAAAATGTCGCCGCCGGCCCCAGATTTCTCCCGCTACTAAAAGATAAGCACGAAACATAGCATGGTCAAGAAAGAGAAAAGCCTCTGGGGTAAGGGTTTACCCCAGAGGCTAAGGATGAGACACTGATAGACAGTAAAATCTGTCTATTTTTTCATTATATCATTATCTCTAGGAAAATCAAGGGCAAAGTGTGTAGGGCCAATATGGCACAGCCCACGAGTTCAAAGAAAAAAAGGGCTAACCAGCAGGATGGCTACCCCTTTTTTCTTACTGCTTTTTGGTGCCGAGACCCAGAATCGAACTGGGGACACGCGGATTTTCAGTCCGCTGCTCTACCGACTGAGCTATCTCGGCAAATGTGACGATGAACATCTATTAGACACTATAGCCCTTGTCAAGTTTTTTTTGGGGAATCCCCACGTCTCCAAAGGCGTACTGGAGAATGGCACATGCTGCAACGGCCGCGGTGTCTGCCTTCAGGATTCTTGGCCCAAGGGAAACACGAGCAAAACCCCACTCCAGTGCCAGCTTGACCTCCTCGGGCGTGAAGCCGCCTTCCGGGCCTATGAGGGCCAATACCCTGCGCATATCTCCTGTATCCCACGGGTAAGGCCGGGATTTGAGCCCGGCCTTACCGTGATGGAAGATGATCCTCAGGTCATAGGCTTTGGACGTACCAACCAACGTTTTAAAAGAGACGGGTGGCCCAAGTCGAGGTATTTGAGATCGGCCGCACTGTTTTAGGGACTCCCGTGCAATCCTTTCCCAGCGTTTCTCCTTTTCGGCCCATCGTCCTGGTTCAGGTCTTGGCACGCTCCGTTCGGCACAAACAGGGATAAAGGCATATATGCCCAGTTCCGTCACCTGCCGCACAATACGATCCATACTTCGGGCCTTTAGCAGGGCCTGTCCGATGGTGATTTGTACAGGAGATTCTGTGATCGAAGGAGATTGTTCCATGACAGAGAGGATAATGGCGTCAGGTGTGCTATCCGTAATTCGGGCCCGATATTCCAGGCCCTCGCCGTCGAAAAGAAAAATCTCGTCACCAGGCTTTAACCGCAGTACCGTTCGAATATGCTTTACATCGGGCCCTGCCAGGGTCGGCCTGTCAGATAGGATCTTCTCCCTGTCAAGGAAAAAACGTCTCATCTTGTGTTACCCTTTTGCAATTATGTTTAGTAGTTATATCAAACTGCTAAATAGTTACAACAGAAGAAATCGTTTTGTAAATTTCTTTTTTTTGCTATAAGATTCACTTATGAAGATTCGGGAGCGCCTTGAACAGGAGGAGAAAAGAACACTTTCTCCCTTTGCTGCACTGAGTGCCGAGACCAAAGGTCGGCTTATACCGGAGGAACCGTGCGATATTAGAACCGCTTTCCAGCGGGACCGGGACCGGATTATACACTCAAAGTCCTTTCGGCGCCTGAAGCACAAGACACAGGTCTTTCTCTCGCCCACGGGGGACCATTACCGAACCCGCCTCACCCATACCCTGGAGGTTGCACAAATCGCCCGAACCGTGGCCAAGGCCCTGCAACTCAATGAAGTGCTCACCGAGGCCATTGCATTGGGCCATGACCTTGGTCATACACCTTTTGGCCACGCGGGCGAAGCGGTGTTAAACGAGATTTTCCCGGCCGGCTTTTCTCATCATAAACAGAGCCTGAGAGTGGTCGATGTCCTCGAGAAAAACGGCCGTGGTCTAAATCTTACGGCCGAAGTGAGAGACGGCATCTTAAAGCATTCCAAGGGCAAGGAGGAAATTCTTCCTGGTGACCCCGCATCATTGCCTGCCACGCTTGAGGCGAGGGTGGTAAGGGTCTGCGACATCATCGCCTATGTAAATCATGATGTTGACGATGCCATTCGTGGTGGCATTATCGTTGACGGGGATATTCCAAGGATTTGCCTTGAGGTCCTGGGAGATTCTCATGTCAGGCGCATTGATACCATGGTAAAAGACCTCATTTTTGCCACGCTGGAGGGGTCGGCACTGGAGCTTCGAATGCATCATACCACTTATGAGGCATTGGTCACGCTGCGGGACTTTCTTTATGAACGCGTCTATGAGATTCACACGGTTCATGACGATTTTGTGCGGGCCAAAAAGATTATCTACGAACTTTACGACCGGCTGCTGGAAGACGAAGCAGTCTTCCAGCAGCAGATCGGAGACATTCCGGCGGGCGTCTCTAAGGAGCAAACCGTGTGCGATTTTATTGCTGGCATGACAGATCGGTATGCCTTGCATTTGTATGAAAAGATATTTATGCCGAAACCATGGATGGTTTACTAAGGCGTTTCGTGCAGAGGCGGCTTCACAAAGATCTTGACATATTTAAAAAGAACGTGATAATTTTAATAAAATATAAAAATTAACAACGATTTCTACTTAGGCTAGGCAACTGGACCGCTCGGAACAAACCCTCGAAAAGGAGTCTCGTTATGAATACCGACGAGGAAGCCACAAATGATCAGGCATCTGCTGGGGATGCCTCTGGTGGGCAACCCCCAGAGATGGAAGAGATCATTGATCTTGTTGTGGATGAGGTCCCGCCAGATGATGACGGCAGTCGACCGGAACAGGCCCCGGAGATTGAATCCAACACAGTAGAAGACGACGAAGAGCCGATTGAGTTGACGGATCTCGTTGAGGAAAGCGCCTCGGAGCCCCAGATTGGCGACACAGCCCTTGAGGGGGGAGCAGAGGAGAGTTCCGAGCCCGCGGGGGAAGAGGGGCCTGAAGAGGAAGGGTCTCCTGAAGAGGAAGGGTCTGTTGAACGCTCAGACGAAGTCGCCCCTGAGGTCGATTTCGAAGAAGAACAGGAAGCAGGTATTGAACCGGGCGATTTTGTCGAGGATCTGGATTTTGATGCTGAGGCAAGCGAATTGTCGGAAGCCGAGACGAGCATATTTGAAGCCGAGGAGGATAGCCTGGTAGATGCTCTCGGTATAGAGATATCTGAAGAAGGCCCTGAGGCATCTATAGAAGAGCAGGGGGACACAGATGAAGAGACAGGGCAATGGCTGGCCGATACCGGCGAACCCCAACTGGAGGCTGAACCAGGATTAGAAGCACCTGAATTGTCTGTTGACATTGGTCAAGAGACGCCTGTTTCCAGGGGTGCTGCAGAACCCCTGGGCGAGGCATTGGAACAGGCAGTGCTTGAAAAACTTTCCGAAGAAAAGTTGGAGGAGATCCTCACAAGGGTCGTCAAACAAACCATTGAGGAAAAAGCTGAGCGTATACTCCTTGAAGCTGCTGAGGCAGCGATTGCCAGGGAGATAGAGCGGCTCAAACAAGCCCTTTAACGACCGAACAACATCAGACTAAATTTTTTCAACCACAATGGGGGTTAAGGAATTAATCCCCTTTTCAATTTTGACGGTTTCGTAAAAAGTTCCATTTTGTTCACTCAATATCATTTACAAAAGACTTTTTACGAGTTCATCAATTTTGAGGGCAACTTACATGAGTTCACACTTACTCAGGAAGGGTTATGAATCCGGAGAGGTGGAAAGACGTTGGTACGCATATTGGGAAAAGGAAGGCCTTTTTGCGGCCGAGGACGTGAGTGACAAAAAACCCTTCTCGATCGTCATTCCGCCACCCAATGTGACTGGCGTCCTTCACATGGGTCACGCCCATAACAACACCCTGCAGGATATCCTCTGTCGTTACCGTCGCATGCGGGGCGATAATGTGCTGTGGATGCCGGGTACGGACCATGCCGGCATTGCGACCCAGAATGTGGTGGAAAAGGTGCTGGCCAAAGAAGGGAAAGACCGGCACAGCCTGGGGCGTGAAGAATTTATCAAGCGGGTGTGGCAGTGGCGGGAGGAATACGGTGGCCTGATCATCAAACAGTTGAAACGCCTGGGGGCTTCGTGCGATTGGGATCGGGAGCGCTTTACCATGGACGAGGGGCTGTCTGAGGCCGTGAGGACTGTGTTTGTGCAGCTCTATCAACAGGGCCTAATTTATCGGGGTCACTACATCATCAACTGGTGTCCTCGTTGTCAAACCGCCCTGTCAGACTTGGAAGTGGAGCATGAAGACCACAACGGACATCTGTATTACGTCAGGTATCCGCTTGAAGACGGAAAAGGCGGGATTATTGTAGCCACCACGCGTCCTGAAACCATGCTCGGGGATACGGCTGTCGCGGTCAATCCCAACGACGAACGGTATCAGGCCCTGAAAGGCAAAGCCGTGATCCTGCCCCTAATGAACCGAAGAATTCCCATCATCTTTGACGAATATGTGGATATGAAGTTTGGGACGGGTGCCTTAAAGATTACGCCTGCCCATGACCCCCACGACTTTGACATAGGCCAGCGCCACGACCTTGACGCCATCAAGGTGATAGGGAGCGATGGCCGCATGAATGAACAAGCAGGCCGCTTTCAAGGAAAAGACCGCTTTGAATGTCGAGAGGCAGTGGTTGAGGCCCTCAGGGAGGAAGGTCTCCTGGAGAAGGTAGAACCCTACCAGCACAGCGTGGGACATTGCTATCGGTGTCGAACAACCGTAGAGCCTTATTTGTCCCAGCAGTGGTTTGTTAAGGTCAAACCCCTTGCAGAAAAGGCCATTGCCGCAGTCCAGACAGGTGCCACCCGGATCATACCAGATACCTGGACCAAAACATATTTTGAGTGGATGAACAATATTAAGGATTGGTGCATCTCCCGGCAAATCTGGTGGGGGCATCGTATCCCGGCCTGGACATGCGAGACCTGCGGTGAGCTGATCGTAGCCATGGAACCACCCACGGCATGTCCTGCCTGTAAGGGTAGCACCCTTGTTCAGGAAACCGATGTTCTGGATACCTGGTTTAGTTCTGCGCTGTGGCCCTTTTCCACCATGGGCTGGCCTGATGATACCCAGACTCTCAAGACCTTTTACCCCACCTCGGTGCTGGTGACTGGTTTTGATATCCTGTTTTTTTGGGTTGCCCGAATGATGATGATGGGGCTCCATTTCATGAAGGAGGTCCCTTTCAGGGATGTTTACATCCATGCCTTGGTCCGGGATGCTGATGGCAAGAAAATGAGCAAGTCAAAGGGGAATGTGATTGATCCTCTGTATGTGATTGATGCATTTGGTGCAGATGCCTTTAGGTTCACCTTGGCTGCCCTTGCTGCTCAAGGACGTGACATAAAGCTCTCTGAAGATCGCATAGAAGGCTACCGTCACTTCATCAACAAACTCTGGAATGCGGCTCGCTTTTCCCTCATGCACCTGTCGGATTTTCAGCCTGATGTGTCCACGCAGGATGCCCGCCAGCTTTCGCTGGCAGACAGGTGGATTCTAAGCCGGCTCAATGGCGTGGTGGAAATGGTGACAAAGGGCCTTGACGAGTATAAATTTAACGAAGCCGCAATGACCCTTTACCAGTTTGTATGGCATGAATTCTGTGACTGGTACCTAGAGATCATCAAGCCTGTACTCTACGGGTCGACAGTATCTTCTCGCGACGGATCCGAGGTTTCCAAACCTGCTCACAATGAGACGACCCGGTTTGTTCTCTGGTCGGTCCTTAACGAAGTGCTGCGTCTGCTCCATCCATTTATCCCGTTTGTTACCGAGGAGATCTGGAATAAGCTCCCTGGCACCGAAGGCTCCATCATGAAAGCGGAATTCCCCGCGGTTACCCAGGAACGCCATGACCCTGAAGCAGAAGCGATTATGAATCTGCTTATGGGCATCACAGGCGGCATACGAAACATCAGGGGTGAGATGAACGTTCCGCCATCCATGCGGGTAACGGCCACGGTTCAGTCTGCGGACCGTGAGGCGCGCGAGATCCTTGAAGCGCATCAGGATATTGTCATCAATTTGGCCAGGTTGGAGACCTTAAATGTGACCCCGCCGGGCAAGAGACCACCATCATGTGCGACGTCCGTCTTTGGCAACAGCACCATATTCGTTTCTTTGAAGGACATCATCGATTTTAAGGCCGAACAGGCACGCCTTAACAAGGAGATTGGCAAAATCATCAAAGAATTGGAGGGGGTTGGGAAAAAATTAAGCAATGAAGATTTCTTGACAAAGGCCCCCCAGGCGGTTGTCGAAGGGGTACGGGCAAAACAAGAAAGGCTTGTGGAAAAGAAAAACAAACTAGAAGGCCAGCTGCGTACCGTGAGCCAACTGGCCGGCGAGCTGGAGTGGACTAAAGTGCCTAGAATGAACTAAAGTGCCTAAAGTGCCTAAAATGCCTAGAATGAACTAAAGTGCCTAAAATTACAATCAACAATCAACAATCATCAATTATCAATCAACAATCGACAATCAGAAACCCATGTTCAATAACGAAAAACTGATCCGTCTGGCCCTTGCAGAAGACATTGGGCCCGGAGATGTCACGACAGATGCCCTGATCGAGCCGGACCGTGTGGCACGTGCGGTAATTTTTGCCAAAGAGTCCCTCGTCTTGGCCGGGCTACAGGTGGCCCAAGAGGTCTTTACCACCCTCGACCCTGCCATGCGTTTTGAGACCTTCTTTCAAGATGGTGATCGCATAGGGACTGGAGATACGATCCTGAAAGCTTCTGGCAAACTTCATGCCCTCCTCACCGGAGAACGCACAGCCCTCAATTTCCTCCAGCGGCTTTCAGGGATTGCAACCTTGACCCGGCAATACGTAGATCAGGTCGCAGGATCTCATGTGCGACTGACCGATACCCGTAAGACCCTCCCAGGGTGGCGCAGGCTGGAAAAGTATGCGGTCAAGATCGGAGGGGCCCACAACCATCGTTTTGGACTTTATGACGGCATCTTAATCAAGGACAATCACATTGCGGCGTGCGGTGGGATCAGCGAGGCAGTAGCCAGAGTTCGGAATCATCGTCCGCACCTTTTGCGAATCGAGGTGGAAGTCTCTGACCTGAACCAGGTCAAAGAAGCGCTTGAAAACGGCGTAGATGTCATCATGCTTGATAACATGGACCTAGACGATATACGCAAAGCTGTCCGTCTGATTGATGGCAGGGCCCTGGTCGAGGTCTCAGGAGGCATGACGCTGGACACGCTGGCTGAAGTCGCCAATACCGGGGTCGACATCATTTCCATAGGCGCTTTGACCCACTCGGCGAGGGCCGTGGACATCAGCATGAAAGTCGCTGAAGGATGAAAGCTCAAAGGCTAAGAAAGCTCAACTGTGCTTTTTCGCTATGCGCCGTGCGCTATGCCCTATGCGCTCGCAGAGCTTTCACTCAACTCCCTTGACCGCCGGGCCGCAGCTCGAACAGCTTCCATGAGATGCGCCTTCACCCGGTGGCTTTCCAGTACACTGAGTGCGGCTTCAGTGGTCCCGCCTTTGGAGGTGACCTTTTTTCGAAGCGAGGCCTCGGTCTCACCGGTCTCTTCCAAGAGCCTTACTGATCCCTTGATGGTCTCAAGGGTCAGCATCAGGGCGTGCGAGGGCCTGAGCCCAAGGCTGGCCCCGGCTTCCACCAGCGACTCGATGAAGTAAAAGACGTAAGCAGGTCCTGAACCGCTGAGGGCGGTTACTGCATCCAGGTCGTTTTCTTCAAATTCGATCACCTTACCGATCGCCTCCAAGATTGCGCGGGCCTGACTTAGATCAGAGGCATTTGCATAGCGGTTGCCGCTCATGCCGGCCATACCGGCCAGCACCAGGGCCGGCGTGTTGGGCATGACACGGACGATGGGCAGAAGTCCCTTTGAGGTTTCATCCAGCGGTGCATATAGGTGCCCCTCCACCCTTTTTATGGGAAAACCAGCGGCAATGGAGATGACGAGCTTGCTCCCCTTTATTGTGTGGGGAAAAGTGCTGGCAAGGTCCTGCAGGACCTCATCCATATGCTGGGGCTTGACTGCCAGGATCACAATATCCACCTGGTCAAAAAGTTCTCTATTCTCCCCGGTGATGTTCACCTTATAGGTATCCTTAAGTTGACGGAGCCGCGCCTCGCGTACATCACTGGCCCAGATCTTTGCCGGTTCACACAGGCCCGCTCTAATGAGACCGTTGATCATGGCCTCCCCCATGTTTCCCGCGCCAATAAAGCCGATCTTTTTATCCAGCCTTTTCATAAGACCCTCCTCAAAGCGTATGTATAAAGACCCCGTGGACTCAATTAACGCCTTCCGCAGATCCATGTCAACATACATTTGAAGATATCAGTGACCTGACTTCACAAAGAGATGCCCCGTGACGGCCGACAAACACCAAAAGAGGGGTGAAACTTGAACCGAAAAAGCGAGCGCATTCCCTGCAGCAAGCTCCAGGGAGCTTCAATAAAATTCCTTGACTTTTGGATTGCTTTTTTTGTAAATTTCTCTCGGGATAAGACTTTCAAAAATATCTAAATGAGGGGGAACAATGCATACAAACAACAGAAACCTATCTCTGTTTTGTTTGCTCTTTATCTTGGTAATCTTTTTTGTGACATCTCAGGCATCTGCCGCCCTTACAGCGGAAGATATCGCAAATCAAGTCAAAGAAGCCATGGGCACTGGCGCAACAGCTGAAGATGCTGTTAAATCAGCAGTTGCCTCTGCCATTGCAGAAGGGATGTCAGCAAAAGACGCGGCCTCCGCGGCCACAAAGGGCGCGGTGGAAGCCGCTGTGACCTTGAGACTAGATATCAATGCTACGATCCAGGGTGCCGTGATGGGGGCTGCCAGCGGGGCGATCGCAGCGGGCCAGGATATAAATGCTGCCATTGAAGGTGCCTGTCAGGGTTCTATAAGCGCTGCTGTAGCGGCAGGCGCAGATGCGCAGATGGCGGCACAGGCGGCTGTTGGCGGCTCTGTGAATGCGGCGGTCCAGCACAACCAGGATAGTGTGCTTGCTGCCTCTGCTGCTGTGAGTGGTGCGGTAAGCGGGGCGGCCGCGTCCGGGTTGAGCCCAGAGGAGACAGCCAGAGTGGTTTATGGCTCTGCCCAGGGGGCAAATGCGGCAGCCACAGCCACTGGCCAGGATGCCTCTGCTATTGCGAGTGGAATTGAAACCGCTGCATCATCCACAGCACAAGCCCATGGACTCGATTCTGGCATCATGGTTGCTGCTGCGGCTGCCGGACAAACGGATACCACACCACCAGAGGCTTACTCGCCTCCGGAGATGGCGCCTGCACGAGGAGCCCCGGAAGCTCCGGCTATGCCCGCTCCTGAACATGACCCAATGGAGCCGATGCCCGATCCAACAGCAAGCCCGGTGTAGAGAAGCAGGGGCGCTTGCCTCTGCCCCGCTCAAACGGGAAAGTAAGGGGCATCCTTTAGCTTCCGGCCTGTACGGTCTCTGAGGTTCGGAGAAAGGGTAGCGCCAGGGAGCAGAGAGAGGACTTCGCAGGAGTATTTCACTTGGGTTGCAAACACGCCCGCCCTCTTTTGTTTTTGGGTTTGCTTGCCGGATAAAGAAACAATTTTATTGAAACCCTTACCCCCCGCACCCTTCAGGGACGGGGGTTCTGATTTAAGGCAGCGCGTCACGTGGCAGACACGGAGTCGATCATGCACGGAAAGTACCGCTTACAAAAGGGGGTGCTCATGAGAGACATTGGCAGACATACTACTGCTATCAGTGCAAGGGATTCATTCAAATATTTTTGCCTTGGCCTCCCTCTTTTGCTCCTGTTTCTATTTTTTCCTGTCTCTTTTACGGCCGCTGAAAGTGATATTACGCTTTCACTCGATGCACAAGAGCGATTCAGCGATAACTTTTACAGGAGCGAAACAGAGAAGATAAAGGTTTACACGACCATCATCAAACCCGGGATCACGACCAGGGCATGGACGGACCGGAGTTCTGTCCTCTTTGCTTATTCACCTACCTTTAACTACTACAGCGACGACAGCGACATGGTCGATGTCTCTAAGGATGATTTTGTCGGGCACGAGTTGGCTTTTATGGCAGAAACCACATTGTTTGAGCGGCTTAAATTAAATCTCACCGACAGGTTTCAGGAGACCAGAGAGCCCGGTGCTTACGACGTATTGCGTGAAAGCGCAGCAGACAGGGAGAGATATAGGATTAATCAGGTCAGTCCCTTTATGACCTATGATTTTGCGGAAAAGTTTACGGTCATCCTGGGCTATCAGTATGAGGTCTATAATTACGAGGATTCTGAGAACTCTTACGAGCACCGAGGGTACTTTACGCTCCGGTATCATCTTGATGATCGAAACTCCCTTGAAGTGGAAGAGCAGTACTGGGGAAGGCGATATCCCACCAATCCGGACTATGATTCCAGCCAGACCAAGCTTATATTCAGGCGGGAACTCAGCGATTTTCTCAAGTGCGAGATCGGGGGTGGTTATCACAACCGAACATTTGAATCAGGCAGGGCCGGGGTCCAGGACTTTGACGGTTTTGTTTACCGCCTGGCGCTGACAGGGGAATCAGACGTTAGCAGGCTCTTTCTGAGTTACCGGAGGAACCTGAATGATTTTTCAAAAGGAACCGCATACTTCGACGCCCACAGGGTTACGGTGAATGTGGAACACACCTTCCTTGAGAAGCTCATGTGCAGTTTGGGTGGTTATTATCAGAAAAACGATTATGAGACCACCACGGGCACCACAGCCGCAGGGACCACAGAGCTGCGTGAAGACGAGATCTGGGATGGTTCTGTTGGCATAAAATACAGGATGGCTGACTGGCTGTCTGCTGGGATCTACTATGCATACTCGGACAGAGATTCCAACATCACAGGGCAAAGCTATTTGGAAAAAAAGGTTTATGGGAACATAAAATTTGAATATAGTAGTGCCAAAAGGAAATAGTCGGCAGATCCACAGATTACACAGATTTGAAATGATATAATGATATAGTGATCTTTGCGTATAGTTGTTAATCTGCGAAGATCTGTGGATGGGATTGGGGGATTGCAAAGGCAGTAAACAGTAATGAGTAAGCAGTAAGCACCAAGGATCGGGGAGTTTGCCTGCTGCCTACTGCTTACTCAGTACTGCTTACCAAGCACGACAGGTTTAGATATGCGAGATACACCAACCAAGATCGTCATCCTGGTGTTAACGCTCATTTTGCTCTCCTGGCCGGCAGCGGCATTTGCGCAAAAGGGAAAATACGTTTTGGGTATTGGGGATAGGCTTTCCTTTCTTCTTTATGCGGGCGGAGAGATGCAGCTTGAGGGTGGTAAACCGATCACGCTGACCGTTTCCGAGGATGGGACCATCACCCTCCCTTTTCTGGGCAGGGTCAGGGCCGATGGCTTGACCATTGACCAACTAACCCGTGAAATCACCGCGCGTTTAAAGGCGGATTATTTTGTTGATCCTCAGGTTATCCTATCGGTCGTGGATTACCGCAGTAAAAGGGTCTATATCCTGGGCGAGGTAAAAAACCCCGGTTCTTATGGCATGGAGCGTGAGAATACCAGCCTGATTGAATTGATATCCATGGCTGGCGGGGCCACAGAAAAGAGGGGCAAGAAGGCCTTTGTGCTCCGAGGGGCCTACGAGGATATTGCCTCCGGGGGCAAGATCAACGAACTGGTTCAGAAAAAAGAGCCGATTGTTGTGGACCTGCAGAGACTGCTGGAACAGGGAGATCTCACCGCTAACGTAGAACTGCGGCCGGATGACGTGGTGTATATCCCCCCCAGGGCGTTTGTAGACATTGCCCAGTCCAAGATATACGTGATGGGACACGTGAACAAACCCGGTATCTATGATTTCCAGGATGGGATCACGGCCCTCAATGCCTGTCTCCTTGCCGGGGGTTTTGCCAAGTTTGCTGCCCCCAACCGGGCCACGATCACCCGTTTTGAGAACGGGAAAAAGACGATTATCAAGATTGATTTAAACGACGTGAAAGATGGCAAGGCCGACGACATTACCCTAAAGCCCGGCGACCGGGTCTATGTGCCCAAGTCGTGGTTATGAATGGCGCAGAGCGCATAGCGTAAAGGGTAGAGTGCTGAACCCAACAAACTCAATGAACCCAATGAACCCTGCAAACCAGACAAACATCCATCTTTCTGACTACCTTTACATAATCAGGAAGCACCAGGGGGTCATCCTGGCATCCCTTTTCATCCTGGTTGGCCTGGTCACCGTATTCAGCTTTACCATGACCCCTGTTTACAAGGCCACGGCCAGGATGGTGATTGACAAGGAGGTCAAAAAATCCCCCCTAACCGGAGAGCGGCTCGATTATGAGTCCTACCTGTCCGAAAATCTCACCTTCCAGACACATTTTAAGCTGATCAAGAGCCGTCCGGTCCTCTCCAGGGTCTATGAGGTTCTTGACCTGGAACACAGGATGCATGAGGATGCCTCTCCCCCGGGGATGCTGGCCGTGCTGATCGGTAATATTCGCAAAAACATCAAAAAGCTAACGCTTATTTTCCGGGGTGAATCATCTCACCCCAGAGGGGAACCCGGGCCGATTGATCCGGTCGCCATACTTGGTCCCAAGATTGACATCGAACAGGTGCCAGACACCCGTTTGTTGACCGTTAGCGTGCAGGATAAGGACCCTGCAATGGCCCAGGCCATCGCCAACACCCTGTGCAAGGCCTATATCGAATACAACATGGATGTCCACCTCAAGGCAACACAACGGACCCTGTCCTGGTTGGCCGACCAGATGGGAAAAATGAAACAAAAACTGGAGGAATCAGAAGCCAGATTCCTGGCTTTCAAGGAGCAAGAAAAGATATTTTCCATTACGGGCAAGCAGAAGGTACACAGCCAGAAAATCCAGGAGATAAACGCCTCCTACATCAATACGAGGGCCAACCGAATGGACGTGGCAGCCAAGATAGCAGAGATGGAAAAAATACTTGCTGGTGACGAAGTCGACAAATTTCCGCCCGCATTTGCCAGGAGCGAGTTGTTGACCTCACTTTACCAGGAACAGGCCCTCCTGGCCATTGAACTGAAGAAAAACCAGGAGGTCTATAAGAGCAAACATCCCAAGATGATTCAGATCACCACCAAGTTGGAACAGATCAAAAATCGGTTTCGTACAGAGCTTCAAAAGGTGCTGTTGAGCCTGCGCTCAGAGTATTCGGTCCTGGTGGCCAGGGAAAAGGCCCTTGAGGAGGCATTGGAACAATATGAAAAAGATGCCTTAGAGACCAATAAAAAGGAGGCCCAGTACGCCATCCTGGAAAGAGAGGTCAACACCAACAAAGAACTCTACAACATAATGTCCACCAAGCTGAAGGAGTCCATGATATCCCAGGGGATCGAGACGGCGAACATCCGTCTGGTGGAACCGGCATCAAGGCCGGTTTACCCGTTTAAGCCCAGGAAGAAACTGAATATCTTCCTCGGCATCATATTCGGTCTTCTGACCGGTGTGGGCTTTGCCTTCTTTTTAGAATACCTGGATCAGACAGTGCAGAATCCAGAAGACATTGAGCGTCATTTTAAACTCCCTGTACTGGCCGTCGTCCGCAATGTCTCAGAAGATATGCGTCGCCCATGAAAATTCCTTTCTTCTCTGAAAAAACGTTCTCTAGATCTAAAAGGGCCAACCGCTCACCCATGCCCCGTCATGCGGATTTCAGCCTCATATCCCATTTTGCAGAGGCCTTCAACATGCTCAGGACAAACATCCGGTTTGCCAAGCTCGATACCCCGATAAAGGTCCTCCTGGTCACAGGGGCTGCCCCACGTGAGGGAAAGACCACCGTGGCGGTAAACCTTGCTGAGTCCTATGCCTTTTCCGGCCAGAAGGTCCTCCTGGTCGAGTGTGACCTGAGGCTTTTGACTTTTAAAGACCTGTTTCCCTCTGATCCGAAAAAAGGGCTCTCAAGCCTCATCTCTGAAACCTTTGATACCCCTGTTGAAAAGGGAGACCTTGGCAGGCTCAGCATGGGCGATCTCATGACCCTGATCGACCTTCAGGAAAAGACCGGCACCCTGACGATCGCCAACCATAGCGATGCTTATCAATTTTCCTTTGAGAGGGGGAAGTTGGTTGCATCGGTCTGGAAAAACCGCCCCAAAGACAAGCGCCTTGCCGCCGTGCTCATCAGCAGCGGCAGGATCACTGAAGAACAGGCCGGAGAAGCCCTGAACAGGGCGGCCGAGACCGGGCAGCGGCTCGGTTTTATCCTGGTCAACATGGGTATTGTGAGTCCTGACCATTTAAGGGGCCCCATCCGGCTTCAAATCATGGACACCCTGAGTCGAGCCTTCAACCTTTCAGAGGCCAGGTACCATTTTGAGACAAGTTCGCACGTGATGTACGAACGGAACCTCATCGACCCCATCGGATTCAGAGATATCCTGACGGATGAGGTGCCAGGGCTTCGCATACGCCCCTTCCTTTACGATCAGATCGCCGCTTCGACCATTGAGACGGATATCAAGAATCTCCATGTTTTGCCCGGCGGCCCCACACCCCCGAATCCGTCCGAGATGCTTGGTTCAAGGCGCATGGCTGCATTGATGAGCATGCTCAAGGATGCATTCAACTATGACGTTTTGATTATCGATTCACCCCCGGTCACCTCTGTGAGCGATGCCTCGATCCTTTCGGCCCTTTCAGATGGTGTGATTATGGTCGTCGGTGCCGGAGGAGTCAACCGCGCCATCATCCATAAGGCAGTAGACCAGTTGAAGCAAGCCAACGCACCCATCTTAGGATTCGTCTTAAACCGGATGAATCCAAAGGAAGAGAGATACTACTACAGGTACTATTACAAGTACAGAGACTATTATTATAAAGGGAAGAAAAGCAGTAAGGAGTAGGCAGTAGGCAGTAAGCACGGTTCCATAGACTTTTAGAAAAAGATTTCAGGGTATAGGCAAGGTCATTAGTCATTAGTCATTAGTCATTAGTCATTTGTTTAAACAAGGAATTCTCTGACTTTTGGTGTCATTTACAAGTGACAAATAACATTCACTATAAATGGCACGCACAGTTTGAACCCCAAAACATTCTCCCTACTCCCTACTGCTTACTGCTTACTGCTTACTGCTTACTGCTTACTCCCTACTGCCTACTGTACACACGTGGATATACCAAGAACTACAAACCGTATAATCGAAGTATCTCTTATCGCCCTGCTTGTCTTCACGCCCCTTGCCCGAGGAACAGTCCAGGTATGGGCGGTGTCGGTCGCCCATTTTATCACCCTGATCATGCTTACCGCCTATCTCCTTCGGGTGATCTTTAATGGGCAGCGACAATGGGTAAGGACACCCCTGGATTTTCCCCTGATCGCCCTTTTTGTCCTGGCCGTTATCTCGTCCTTTTCTTCCATTGAAGGGTATGCCAGCCTTCAGGCCCTTATGAAACTTGCTAATTATATTGTTCTCTATTTCATCATTGTTCATACCATAAGGCAACGGGACCAGGTGCGGCGCGTGGCCTATACCATCATGGGTGTGGGGGGCTTTCTGGCCCTGTTCGGCATGATCAAATACCTGGGTGAAATGTCTCCGCCCTGGTGGGACTATGACGTAAAATATAAAGGAATGGTGGCAACGTTCGGCTGCAAGAACCACCTGGCCGGATACATGGAGATGGCCATTCCCCTGACGATCGGCCTCCTGATGGCAGCAAGAAAAGGGTGGGCAAAGGCGTTGTGCGGTTTTTCGCTTTTTTTGTTGTGTATTGCCCTGACACTGACGCTCTCCCGTGGCGGGTGGATGTCCGGACTCTTTGCCCTTGGTTTTATGCTTGTGCTTTATCTCCTTAGGACAAAGAAAAGACACAAAGGCCTGATAGTTACGGCGGTTTCAGTAACAACGGTTGTGGTTCTGGCCGGGCTCGCCAGCACATCGGTGATAGAGAAGCTGGAGACATTAACCCACGGCCAGGATGTACCCAACTGGCAGACCCGCACGGCCGTCTGGGCAGGGACCCTTGAGCTCATTCGTGATCATCCGCTTCTTGGGACCGGGCCGGGGACCTTTGCCACTGCGTTTACGCCTTACCGGCCACCAGGTGTGAATGCGAGATTTGTTCACACCCACAACGATTATCTCCATTTTATATCAGAGACCGGCGTTTTAACCATCGGGATCATTGTGTGGCTCATGGTTGCCACCTTTTGGTCCGGCATCCAGAAGATCAGGGCCACCAACAGCCGGTTGATCCTGGGCATAACCCTTGGCTCACTTACCGGCATTGCAGCCATCGCAGTGCATAGTGTGGCGGATTTTAATCTCCACATCATGGCCAATGCCATCCTGTTTACGGTCTTGGCAGGGCTTTTGATGTCAAACAATCGCCAAGCGCATAGCGCAAAGGCTGATAAGCTATTGAGCTGATAGGCTTATGGTAGCTTCCGATCATTTGAAACGAATAACAAATAACAAGTAAGGGACAACAATGCTCAATACCAGGGCCCTTCTTTCTTTTTGCATACTACTCTTTTTTGCAACCGGCAGTTACTCCCTCTACCGGATGTTCATGGGTGACTACTATATCACGCAGGCAAAAGAGATCGAGAAGGGAAAAGACTGGAACACCGCCATCGGTGCCTATCGCAAGGCCATCGAATATGCGCCCGGCAACCCCGGGTATCACCTTTTGTTCGGAGAATTCTATCTAAGGTTTGCAAAGGCAGCCAATGACAGGGCACTCAAACAGATGTTGTTTGAGAGAGCATGGCATGAGCTTGAGGCAGCAAAAAAAAGGTCTCCCAGGGATGCCTGCATTTATCTGGCCCTGGCACAGACCTCGGAGGTTTACCCCGTTGAATCTGTTAGGTATTCAACTGGGGCCATGTCGCATCTGTCCTCAGCCAAAGCGAACGCTATGCTCATAAACCCAACCAACTCAACCAATGTAACCAAACAAACCAGTTCAACAGAACTGTACTACAAGCACGCGCTCTCCCTTTATCCCAACAGCAGCCAATATCGCTATCTTCTTGCCAGGTATTACAAGAGAGCGGGAAAACCTGACAAGGCGTTGAGACAACTCGAAACCATGATCACGCTCAATCCGCATACAGACAGATATATACGCCGCAATCCCTTCTGGCAGTTACCCGGCATTGACAAAGCCGCAGAAAATGGCCTTCGGCAGGCCCTGAAGAATCGCTTTACCCGCAACCATGCTGCCAGCATACTGGCCTCCCGAATGGCTGAAAAGCAGAAGTGGCTGGAGGCCGCATCTGTCTATCATCAGACCATGCCCGAAGGGGTCTTTGCCGACCGGAGCACCTATGATCTCAGGATGGGGCGGTATTTGCTGCGTGGAGGCAAAGAAAAAGAAGCCGCAGCCTATTTTTTGCGCGGGGTTGGTGCAGCACCTGACCGGGCTGCGGTGATCAGACGTTTTACAGGAGATTATAAAAAAGCCGGAAAGTTTGATGCACTCTTTGCCCTGCTTGATGAACTCAAAAACCAACATCCAGAAGTGGCCGAAATTGACCTCTATTGGGCGCAGTTGTTATACGAAAAAAAGGATTACCAGGGTGCCCTGTCCCATCTTAATTGTTTTTTAAAAGGAAAAGAGACCGCAGAGGCCAATTACTGGATGGCCATGACCTGTGCAAAATTGGAAAAACCTTACAGGGCCGAAACCTATATTAAACAGGCAATCAAGTGGGCGCCGGAAACCGCCCCGTACCGCCACTTTTATGCTGGTCTTTTATATAAAGCATGGCGCTTTGCCGAGGCCCTCAAAGAGGCCGATGCAGCGGTTCAGGCATCTCATAACAAAAATCCCTGGTATCTGGATCGCAAGGCCTGGATACTTTACCGGATGAAGCATTACAAAGAAGCCATGGAAACCTGGCAGTTGGCCGCTCATTTGAAACCAGGACATAAAGCCTTCCGTCGCAATATTGACATGGCGGCAAAGGCTATCGCGTTGCTCCGCAGAGAGCATGACGCTTAGCGCATAGCATATTTTTCTTTTCTGTTGCATTGCGCTATGCTCTTTTATGGCACCAATAATCATGGCAATTTTCATGTGTCAGCCAGGTGCCTGATCATCTCGGGACAACTGACCATTGGCAAGGGTCTCGCATAATATAACTATCTATAATGATTAGATATATTCTGCTATCACTCGATGTAATCGAAGGGGCGGAGCTGTGTTTGCGCTTTCCGCTTCGGAGGACTAACTAAAATGACAAGAACCGAGCGCCGGCAATTCAAACGATATTCAGCACCAGAGGCTTCCTTTGCAGTCTTTACATCAGATTTATGAGAGACTCGGACAGGTTAAGAATATCAGCAAAGGAGGCCTGCTCTTTGAATATATGGCCGATGAAAATTATAGAAATCCTGTTGAGAGCGAATTGGAAATAGATATTTTCATTTCCAGAGATAGTTTTTATTTATCCAAGATCCCTTGTAAGATTATCCGTGACAGTCAGGTAGTGCCCAACCACTCAATGATTACCTCTATCCGGATGAGGCAGTGTGGTATACAATTCAAAGACCTCGATCTGGAGGCAGCACATTTACTAGACGCCTTGCTCCACCGATGCGAGCCTTTACACTAAACCAGCGATTTCTGCCTGCGCTTTGATACCCTATGCGCCATGCTCTCTGCGCTCTGCTCTTTGCCCACACAGGGAAGTGAAGCCTCCCCGTTCGGAAGCACGGGGAGGCTTCACCAAAGGAGTATAGGACGTCTCCCAAAATCACATTGTGTCTTTTTAGGTTGACAATACAGATGGAGTGTATTACATAATTCATAAATTCCGTAATACGGGGAGGGAGCCTAGGTGGCCATTGTCACATCTACAGTAAAAGGCCAAATCGTCATCCCTGCTGATATCAGAGGGAAGTTTAAGATTAAAAAGGGGACACGTGTCAATGTCTACGAGGACGGGAACAGGATCATTGTGGAACCCCTTCCAGATGACCCGATTAAGGCAGGAAGGGGTATGCTAAAGACACGGGGGCGTATTTTGAAGGCTTTAATGGCAGACAGGAAAAAGGAAGCGAAACTGTGAAAAAATACGTAATGGATAGTTTCGCAATGATTGCTTTTTTTGAAGACGAACCAGGAGCAGATAAGATAGCCGAAATCCTGCACGTATTGATAAATCAGAAAGCTAAAGCATTTATGTCTGTAATCAATTGGGGGGAGATCTACTACAATATAATGAGAGTGCAGGGGATTGAGGAAGCTGAAGATGTAATAACACAGTTCAACAAGTATCCAATTCAGCTCATTGAAGCTGACCAGGCGCTAACATATGAAGCTGCAAAATTAAAGGGCAAGTACAAAATAGCATATGCTGATTGTTTTGCTGCTGCTCTTTCTCTAAGGCTGAAAGCCCCGGTTGTTACTGGCGATCCGGAATTCAAGAAACTTGAGCACAAAATTTCGATCCAATGGATTAGCACCAATTACGACCTAACAAACCCAGCAATAAAATCAACCCAGAAGCCCTAATCAAAGCAAGCGGATCCCAAACTCGCAACTCGAAACGCACAACACCCATGTACTTTTGCGCTTTCAGGCTTTGCCTTCTGCGCTCTGCTCTTTGCCCACACAGGGAAGTCAACTTGGTCAACAACCTCCCCAAAGTTCCCCATTTACTAGACGCCTTGCTCCACCGATGCGAGCCCTTACACTAAACCAGCGTTTTCTGCCTGCGCTTTGCTCTATGCCCTATGCGCTCTGCGCTTCGGAATGTCAAAATTTCACGGATGCCCCCCAATCACACTTGACAATGATAAAATATATTTGTAAATATATTGGCAAGGAGGTGATCATTATGCCGCAGTTGGCCATTTACATTGATGATGACCTGTCAAAGAAACTAAATAAAGCGATAAAGGCTTCTGGAAAATCAAGATCCAGATGGGTGGCGGATTTGATCACGGAAAAACTCGAAGATGAGTGGCCCGAACGGTTTTTCGAACTGGCCGGCAGCTGGGCAGGAGAGGAGACTCCCGAGCAGATTATGTCCAAGATACGAAAGGGCTTAGAGCAACCGGAAAGCAGAGAGGATTTATCATCTTGATTCGATTATTAGATACCAACACCTGCATCTATTTCTTGAATCTGGGATCAGAAAGAATAATCAGGCGATTCAAACAGCTGTCACCTTCTCAAATAAGACTGCCTTCGATCACAGTGGCAGAATTGTATTATGGTGCAGAAAAAAGCAAGTCAAAATCAAGAAACCGGGAAAGGGTCAAGCGATTTGTCTCCACCTTCGAAATTGTTCCTTTTGACGAAAAAGCCTGTATTACCTATGCTAAGGTTCGATGTAAGCTTGAAAGATCAGGAATTCCCATAGGGCCTATGGATCTTCTCATTGCTTCAATTGGTCTTGCCCATAACTTCGTGGTGGTTACGAATAATGATAAGGAGTTTAAAAGGGTTAAGGGGTTGAAAGTTGAAAATTGGCTCTAGGGCCAAGAAGATTAAAAAAGGCCCCCGAGTTGGAGCAACCATTTCACAGGGAATGCCATCCTACAACCTTTCTTTGGTATGTCTAACCACGAAGTATGCCTTATGCTTCATGTTTACCGCGCCCGCCCCGTAGGTCAGAGTGATCGTACTGGGGTGGAATCCTTGCTATTCCACCGGGGCCCTCTGCGCTATGCAAAATAACGGAAGTCAACATAGCAAACAACATCTTCAATTTTTCAACATCCCAGAATGCGTTACTGATTTACAAATAGGCGTCCCCATTTTTACATAGTTTGACTGGAAAGATGACAAGCTCGAAATGTTGTGATAATGTTTTTGAAAGTCTTTAATTTGGAGGGCGATTTATGAAAACGATTGAAACCGAGGTGCCGGAGCAGCTTTATAAAAAGGCTAAAGCTTTGGTTCAGGAAGGGTGGTTTCGGGACGAAAAGGATGTTTTTTCTGAGGCGATACGCCGATTCCTAACCACCCATCAATCTGAGCTGATGGAAAAGTTCGTTCGTGACGACATTGAATGGGGCCTCCACGGTAATGATTAAAGTGATAACGAAGGCAGTATGTGACGCTGGCCCCATCATACATCTTGACGAACTCAACTGCCTTGATCTTCTTACTGATTTTCAAGAGATTGTCGTCCCACGTATGGTGTGTGAAGAAATAAGAAGGTATCGGCCATCAGCCCTGAAAGGACATGACGTGTCGTTTACGATATTGGATCAGCACATTTTTCCTGATGAACCGCTTCTAGCCATATGCCGTATTTTTTCGCTCGATCGAGGTGAAATTGAGGCGCTGACACTTATGAAGAAGAATCCACAGGCCATGTTTCTTACTGATGATGCCTCTGCCCGTTTGGTTGCTGAAGAAATGGGCTTCAGAGTCCACGGGACAATCGGTATCCTTATTAGATCCGTGCGCCGTGGGCAAAGGGAACCTGAAGAAGTGGACCGTATTCTTTCTGAGATACCGTTGAAGAGCACTTTGTACATAAAACATTTACTGCTCAAAGAAATTAAATCCAAGATCAAAAAGGAGTTTGACCTTTAACGGAATTTACACCACACACACGGCCTTCTTCGCTATCTTTGTTCTCAACGATCTCAACGAGCCAAACGTTCCCAAGGGAGTCAACCGAGTCAACAACGTCTCCAAAGTGATAAGCAACTAATCTCAAGTTCCTTAATCGGGTTGTATCATCATGTTGATTCCACAGTAACGATTCTACGGGGCAGGCTGCGGGGAATGTTCTGCCTGAGGGCAGCGCTTCGCACCGACCGTAAGGCAGTCTAACTTTTTTAGATACGCTCGCTATTGCGGTTCAAGAATGTCCCCAACATTCACGCATTCATTTTGCATGGGAGGAATTAGGATGAAAAAAATGATCAAAGCAGAGATTTATTACGATGGAGAATATTACTGCGGAAGGTGCCTTGATTTTGACGTGTTCACTCAAGGCAAGACACTGGATGAACTTGCTCATAATCTTAAGGAAGCCATTCAATTACACTTTGAAGATGATCCGGAAAGCCAGATGGATTTCGTGCCAAATCCGTCACTCTTTACTATGATAGATTTGGGAGAAATCCATGTCTAAAAAGCTGCCTGTAGTATCTGGTAAGGAGCTCGTTTCCGGTTTAATCTCATTGGGTTATCATATCGTGCGTCAGCGCGGCAGTCATATCAGACTTGAGAAATCGACCAAGGCCGGTGTCCATAAGATAACGATTCCTAATCACAATCCTATCGCAAAAGGTACGCTCAATGATATTCTAACAAGGGTTTCTATCTGGAACCAAGTGACAAAAGACAAACTCATTGAGATGATAAAGGATTAGGCTGTACCATTCTCTGCGCTCTGCGATTTGCCAAGTAAGTCAACTTAGTCAAAATGCCCCCAACATTCTCTCAACATTCTCTGAAGTCAACATAGCAAACAACATCTTCAACTTTTCAACATCCCAGAATGCGTTACTGATTTTCAAATGGACGTCTTCCACTTCCTACAAGATGATTTTAGATGCAGTATTTGTCTGTAAGAAAAAAGAGTTATGCACGCTTAGCACGAACGTCCCCTCAGTCAATGCGCAACGCGCTTGACAAAACCGAACATCTGTGCGATATTTCAAATAGTTACGGGTTTTTTAGGTGGCGAACCCTATTATGAAGAAAAACCTATCGCGTGCGGACATAATTGACTTTCTGAGAACCGACAAGGCCTATCTTAGTAAAGAATTTGGTGTGGTCAATATTGGTCTTTTCGGTTCTTATGCAAAAGGAAGCCAGAATGCTGATAGCGATGTCGATATTCTAGTCGAGCTGAAAGAGCCACGCTTTGAATGGCTTGCTGGCCTAAGTATTTACCTGGAGGAAAAACTGGGACGAAGAGTCGAATTAATTCGGAAAAGCAGTCTGCTCAGAAGTCGTTTTTTCGAAAGAGTTGAGAAGGACGCAATCTATGCTTGATAATATCGTCAAAGATAATCTCCAAAGCGTGCTCGAGTCAATTGAGCTGATCAAGGGTCGTTTTTCAGAGATAACCCGTGTTGATGACTTCATTTCGACTCCAGAGGGTGTTCTTGTCCTCGATGCTATTGCCATGAGGCTCCAGGTTATTGGTGAATTGTTGAAGAACACCGAAAAACTTGTTCCCTCCTTGTTTGAAAAGTATCCGGAGATACCATGGAATAAAATCATGAGGCTGCGAGATATCATTTCACAATGATATTGTAGATTATGAGATTATCTTCGATATCTGCAAGAACCATATTCCGAAACTTGCCGCCGCTGTTCGCAAAATTATCGAAAACTAAAGGTCACCAAGTTTCCCCGGACTTTGGACCTTATACTCCATGCCCCATGAACAAAGCGAGTGGGCGATGAAAAAAAAGTTATTCAACATAGATAATATGAGAGGGCTGGTCTCCAGGAGGTGTGATATGTTCACCCTCAATATCAAATCATCGCACTCTTTGGTGCAAAAGAAAGGAGACCAGCTCAGGAGAGCCAACTACAAGCTATTTCAAAACCCTTTTCCTTGATATGTTTTTTGATATTATTTCAGTGGTATGTGCAAAAAGGGTATATGAGATATGGAGGCAATTTAAGAACCGTAAAATTCGTGGAGTGCGAAATACCTTTATAATCAACCACTTATTCATTTAGGGCATTGCGATCAACCCAAAATCTTTGGGTTGATCGAGATAGAAAGGACCCTTAAAGGGACTATAATGACGGGTAATTTCAGCAT
>QMMN01000033.1 GCA_003647275.1 Deltaproteobacteria bacterium | reverse complement strand
GTTGAGGAATTGTGTTGTTATTAAATCTGTGTGCGCTGAAAGCGCCTCCTTAACTTTAGGCATTTTAGGCACCTTAGTTCACTTTAGGCACTCTTGGCTTGGTCACTGTGGCCCCCTTCGAGGAGGCTGAGCCAAGGCCGGGTCCTCTGGGCCCGGATCTTTACGTGTCGGTTGTCTCGGCCAGCATTGTCAACCAACCATCTATCCACCCCAGCCTAAATAGCACATCTGATTTGTAAATCAAGCCGTATGTCCCCTTTGACCGTTCTCCTCAAACCGGCTTTACAGACAGTTTGGGCGAGGACCCGATTATGATTGACTCCGCAGGGGCCGAGTGTTAGAAAATCAACAATCACAATGGATGTCAATGCCTTAAGACAACTTTTAGAATCACTTGCTTCTGGCCGGATGACCGTGGATGAAGTCGTTTCCAGGTTAAAGCGCCTCCCTTTTGAAGACCTCGCCTATGCACGTGTGGACCATCATCGATCCTTGAGGAAGGGGTTCCCGGAAGTGATTTTTGGGGAAGGCAAGTCAGAGGCGCAGATTTTGGGCATCATGAAGGCCATGGTTGAGCAGGGAGACACGGTCATGGTCACCCGCCTTTCCCCAAAAAAGGCCAAGGCTATCACTGCGCAATTTCCCAATACGATCTATCATTGTGAGGCCCGGATGCTGGTGCATACATCTCGGCCCACCAAGCCTGCCACGAAGGGGCTTATCATGGTGATTGCAGCTGGCACCTCGGATATTCCTGTGGCCGAAGAGGCGGTGGTTACAGCAACGACCATGGGCCACCGCGTGAAAACCCTTTACGACGTAGGGGTATCTGGTATCCATCGTCTCGTGGATCATGGTGAATTCTGGACTGAGGCCACGGTCTTTATCGTGGTGGCCGGTATGGAAGGGGCGCTTCCAAGTGTCGTGGGGGGCCTTGTCGACAAACCGGTGATTGCCGTTCCAACCAGCGTCGGCTACGGGGCGAGCTTTGGCGGGATTACAGCGCTTCTGGGGATGCTGAACAGTTGCGCTTCTAACGTAAGCGTGGTGAACATCGACAATGGATTTGGGGCAGGCTATGTTGCAGCCCTGATCAACCGTTTGGCAAATTCGTGAGGCGTTGAATCATCATGGCTGCCATTTTTTTGGCTAATGCGCCCTATTTCTTAGAGGAAAGGTACGGGAAACTGGCTTCCATCGGTGCCACGTTGCCCAGCCTGGGCCTCCTGATGCTGGGGGCTGTTTTGCGCAAAGCAGGCCATCGCGTTCGCATCGTGGATACCTCTGCGCAGGGCTTAGACTATGACGAAACGATTGAAGAAACAAAACGGTTTCGACCGGACATCATCGCCCTGACAGCCGTTACCCCTGCAATTATTAAAACCGCAAGACTGGCCTCCAGGATAAAAGATATCTATCCATCCATACCCATTGTCATCGGTGGTCCTCATTTCACGGCCGTTCCTGAGCAAACACTCATGGACTACCCTGTTTTTGACTATGGCGTTGTGGGTGAGGGCGAAGAGACTGTCATCGATTTGGTTGAAGCCTTGTCCGCTGGCAGAATCCCATCTGATGTGCCCGGCGTGGCCTTTCGGCAAAACGGGAACATCCATTTTGCTCCCCCCCGTGCGCCCATTAAGGACCTGGACGCCCTTCCGTTTCCTGCCTGGGATCTGTTGGATGGTTTTCCTGACCAATATCATCCGGCACTGTTTAAATACAAGAGACTTCCTTCGACACACATTATATCTGCCAGGGGCTGTCCCAATCAATGTATCTTCTGTGATACCTCTGTCTTCAGTCGTCGGATCAGGTTTCACAGCCCGGCGTATGTGCTTGAGATGGTGGGTTACCTGGTAAGAGATTTCAACATAAAGGAGATCATTTTTGAGGATGACCAATTTCTGATAAAAAAGGAAAGGGTGGCAAAGATATGTGAAGGGCTATTGAGGGCCAAATGGGGTATTTCCTGGTGCTGCAGTGGCAGGGTCAATTCCGTGAACGATCTTGCGCTGCTCAAATTGATGAAACGCTCAGGCTGCTGGCAGATCAGTTATGGCATAGAGTCGGCCAGCCAGAAAATCCTCGACTTTGCCAAAAAGGCGATTACGGTCGATCAGATTGACAAGGCGGTTCGCTTAACCCATGAAGCGGGCATTTTGAGCAAGGGATATTTTATGTTTGGCCTGCCGCATGAAACCGAAAAAACCATGGCAAATACCATTCGTTTTGCGAAACGTATTCCGTTAACCGATATCAGCGTCTTTATGCTAACCCCTTTCCCTGGCTCAGAGATGTATGAGATTGCAGATCAACATGGAACGATGGAAAAAGACTTTGAGAAAATGAATGTGCTCGATGTGGTTTACATCCCAAAGGGTTTGTCCAAAGAAAAGCTATTGCATTACCAGAGACGTTTTATGAAGGAATTCTATTTGCGGCCTCGAATCATAAGAAACTATGTTGGAAGGCTTATCACAAATCCATTGAATATTTTTAGCATGTTTAAGGCTTTCTTCGGCTTTCTGGAGCATATTTTTAGATTTAGGGCTCAAGGTGGGGTTTGGTCAGGGAAGGATCTATAATGAAGATATCCGTCATCACCCCCTCCTTCAATCAGGGCAAATATATAGAACGAACCATCCTCAGCGTTATAAATCAACGGGGAAGTTTTGAGCTAGAATATATTATCATTGACGGCGGCTCAACAGACAATACCTTAGATCTTATTAAGAAATACCAGGATAGCTTGACATGGATTTCGGAAACAGATCGAGGACAATCAGATGCAATTAACAAGGGGTTTAACATGGCAACAGGAGACCTCTTTGCCTGGTTGAATGCAGATGATACTTACGAAGAAAACGCCCTAAGTGAGGTGGTAGAAAGATACAGAGAATACAGATTCAAGTGGTGTTTCGGCAATTGCCGGAACATTAATGAGGACGACCAGGAAATACGGAGGCTGATAACCAGGTATAAAATAGCCGAAAGCAAAAGATATTCCTATAGACGGCTCCTCTCAAAAGACTTTATTTCTCAACCCGCTGTATTTTTCACAAAAGATATATACCGAGAAATCGGTCCCCTGGACATCAATTGTCAATATTCAATGGATTACGACTATTGGCTCAGAATAGCCAAAAAATACAATCCCCATTACATAAACAAGTTTTTGGCTAATTTTAGATGGCATGGCGAATCAAAAAATAGCACAAACTACAAAAAAGCGGCTTATGAAACATACCTTACCGCAAAAAGGCATGCCACCACTCAAGATAAATACCTTATACTTCGACATTATCTTCATTATAGAATGTTGAGCCTAGTATACAGGTTTCTATAATACCAACTTTCGTTTCTTGGCAAACAATAGGCCGGGCGTGTTTGAGGCTAATTACATGCCATTAACTGAGCGATTATAAAAGAGACCCGAGATGACCCTGAATTCTTATGCCGAGTTGGGTCGCAAATACCCACTTCTTCTTTATATGCAGCGGGAAATGAGCGCCTTTCTATCTCGTTTTCCTGTCTTATTCATGCCGATGGTTCGTTTGTTTCTCATACTTCAAAAGCAAAAGTTCAAGATGCCCCACATCTTGGTTTCAAATGACACAGAGCTGGTTATCGAAGGCTATCCAAGGTCTGCAAACACCTTTGCTGTGGTGGCGTTCGAGTTGGCTCAGGGCAGACCTGTCAGCATTGCGCATCACCTGCACCTTCCTCTTAATGTTGTTTTGGCGGCAAAAAGAAACCTGCCATGCCTTGTTCTCATTCGAGACCCTGATGAGGCTGTGCTGTCATTAACTGTTGGTTTCCTCAAGACTGGCATCAGGCAGGCTTTAAGAGAATATGTGAGGTTCTATAAGCGGATCAAGCCCTACCGAGAGCACTATGTCGTAGCATCGTTCGAGGAAGTGACTCAGGATTTCGGTTTGGTGATTCGCAAGATGAATCGCAAGTTTGGCACCAATTACCGGGAATTTGAACATACGCCAGAAAACGTGAAAAAATGCTTTGAGCGAATTGAATTGATAACCTTCTGGCAAGACCGATTACCGAGGGTCAACGAAGTTACCGTTCCACGACCTTCACTGTATCGTCAGGCGCTTAAGGACAAGATAGAGAGAGGTCTTCAGAGCCCTGCCCTGGAAGGCCTGCGAAAACCTGCTTATTATCTTTATCAGGATTTTCTTTCTTATACGAACCACCCCTAGTCCGCTTAGTAAAAGTACCACGGAGATTGGAAGGATGCAATTTCAGAGGAATAGGTACGATCCGGGAGGAATTGCTCTTTAAGTTTGCCTCTCGGGGCAGCCCGGATTACAGAGTTTGCAGGCTATTAACCCGAACCTTCCGGTCAGGCTTGGCCCTTTGAAGTGGGAGCGGCGAGATACTGACACTGAGAAAAAATTGAAGATGGGGATAAAGAAAACACTTTTATCTATTCGATACGAATCTGTGGAATTAAAAATCAGGATATTTCTTTTCCTGGTAGACATTCTTGGAAATATCTTTTTTTCCCCATTCAGAATCCTGTCTCGTAGACACTTAAAATACGATCCCAAGAAGGTAAAAAACATTCTCATTCTCAGACTGGACGGCCTGGGCGATGTCGTCCTTTCAAGTGCTGCGCTCAGAGAAATCAGGAAAGGGTTCCCTCAGGCAGAGATCACGTTGGTTGTTGGGCCATGGACCAGGGATATCGTAAAATGCATTCCTTTCTATGATCGACTTGTTGTTCATGATTCTTTTCTGTTTAGCTTTTTTCGGGGAAGCCGGAGGATACATTTCAGGAAGGAGCTGAACTTCATAAGGGAATTAAGACAAAATAAATACGACCTGGGTATTGATCTGAGAGGAGATTTGCTCAGCATCATTCCGCTGTTTTTATCAGGCGCAAGATTCCGGTTTGCAAAAGATACGAGGGGTGGAGGATTTTTGTTGACGCACATTGTCCACTGGAACAAAGGTATGATTAGGCATGAAAAGGACAAGGCGCTTCAGCTCGTGGAAGCACTCGGAGTGCCAATAAGAAATAGAGAGGCTGAGTTAAGCATCCCCCAAAAGGATATAGAGCATGTAGAAAGATATTTGATTGAAAAGGGGATAAAGCAATCCGATCTTCTCATTACGATCGCCCCTTGTGCATTATATCATTGGCGATCGTGGCGGCCAGAACGATTTGCCCAGGTTGTCTCCTTGATAGCCAAAGAGTACGACATCAAGGTGATTCTGATAGGGAGTAGAGGAGACAGAGACATTTTAGAGAAAATTAATGACTTAGCTGGCTCCAAAGCCATAAATTGCGCTGGCGATCTAACCCTAAGTCAGGTAGCAGCGTTGATCAGCCGATCAGCCATGTTCATTGGGAATGACAGCGGCTTAATCCACATAGCAGCTGCCGTAAAGACACCCATGATTCAGCTTTTCGGCCCTGGGGAGCCGGAAAAGTTCGGGTATACTGGCAACAAAAACATCCTGCTCATGAAAACCGATTGCCCTTATCATCCCTGTTCGCAGAGGAGTTGCAGATACAAAGATGGCTGGTGTATGGATCAGATCTCGGTAGATGATGTTATGGGGGCATTCAGAAAAATCATCGCTTCGGATATCTGCTCTTTGAAGGAGAGCACGCTTTAATGATGCCTGTGATGTCTTCATAAATGAGAAAAAAGGCCTTTTTTATTTTAAAGAAATGAGCAGGATGTTTCATCGAAAAAATGTATTACAAAGAGCCGAAGTCGATGATGATGATGTAATCGATCAGGACCAAACATTCGTTCTGGATCTCGCTAAAGATTTTCTGCCACAAAAAGCACGAATTTCACGACTAAGGGACTCAGTATGAAACCTTTGGTATCCATCATAACCCCTTCCTTTAACCAAGGGGCATATATTGAGGAGACGATTAAGAGTGTCCTTGATCAAGATTATCCGAATGTGGAATACATTGTGGTGGATGGAGGATCAACAGATAATACATTAGATGTTTTGAAAAAATATGACACAAAGCTAAAGTGGCTATCTGAAAAAGATAGAGGACAGGCGGATGCGATCAACAAAGGAATCCTGATGACCAACGGGGAAATTGTTGCATGGCTCAACTCAGACGATGTCTATTTGCCGGGAGCAATACAGAAAGTGGTGAATTGTTTTCACCAGCACCCCGACGTTGAGATGATATATGGCAAGGCGTATTTCATTGACACTGCAGGAAAAATCGTGGGGAGATATCCAACCGAACCCTTTAATTTCGAGCGATTAGCCATGTTCAACTTTATCTGCCAGCCATCGGCCTTTTTCAAGAGGGATGCCTTTTGTGATGTCGGGGGGGTAAACTTGGGATTACACTATGCGATAGATTACGACCTGTGGATCAGGATAGCTCAAAAGTTCCAGGTTAAGTATCTTGCCGAGTTCCTATCAAGTTATAGGTTTCATATGGCATCAAAAACCGTGGCGTACGACCACGCATTGCGCAACCACAAAGAAGGTTTAGACACAGCACTGAAGCATTACAATTGGGCTCCGGCAAACAGGGTATATGGTTATTGCTATCACCTTGTAGAAGCTAAGCTTCCGCAGCCCTTAAAAGAATTTAGAATATTGGCTATAGCCTTAGGCCTTCTGTGTTCCGTTGTGAAGTACTTTCAGCTCAATAAAGGGATACGATACCCAGATATAAAGGCAGTCAATCTTAAGGACCTGAAAAAGCTGGGTATTCGATGGGGTGATCTTTATAAGAGCTATTGAGCCCTTGTTCAAAGGAACCAAGATTTTTCTTGACATGTCTTTTTTTTGTATAGTATGTTCTAAATTAGAACATTAAAACATGGAGCAATTTTATAAAGAATAAAAATGATGTTTCAAGTTTAAACATTTGAACAACAAGGCTTGAGTCGTCATGGATAAACAGAACATTGCAGAGCTGAATATTCTTCAGGAAATCGATTCTGATGGTCATTGTACCCAGCGTGAACTTGCACGACGCTCCGGGCTCACGCTCTCCTATCTGAACATCTACCTGAAAGGGCTAATTCGCAAAGGGTATGTCTCGGTAAGGGACATGCCCGGGCGGCGCCTCTGGTATAATCTCACGCCGGTGGGAATGGCCGAAAAGGCAAAAATGACCCTGGAATACATGAAATGGTCTCTAGCAAAGTATCAGAACATCAGAGACAGGGTAAGGGTCGTCTGCCAGAAATTAAAGCAGGAGAACAAATTGAATATTGCCATCTGTGGTGTTTCAGACGCCGCGGAAATCTTCTATCTCGCAACCATTGAAGCTGGTCTCAGAGTGGTAGGGGTTGTTGACGATTCAAGGGCTGGTCAAAAGTGGCTCAATTTTCCTGTGATGAAGGTCAGCTCGCTCAAGAATAAAATTCCCTATGATTTTATCATCATTGGCGACATTGACCATTGCTATGAGTTGGCTCAACAACTCTCGGATCTATCCATTTCAGACGAGAAGTACCAGGTTTGTACTGGTCAACGGATTAAGGCAGTGACCGTTGTACAAGTTGTAGATTAACTTACAGTTTTGAAGGCTTTCCTGTTACCGTAAGTTGTGAAGTGAATATGTGGTTACAACTGGTTTTGAAACCGCTCCTAGGTCGCTTGACGTTATAGGATGAGAATATACCGAGCATAAAGAGGATCATGGCTACGAGGGTATTCAACAATCGCACGGAGGAAAATATTCCTGTCTTTGTGGTCCGGCCATCTCGAGGCTGGGTTGCGTTTAATTGGCGTGAGCTGTGGGAATATCGAGAGCTACTTTACATCCTCACATGGCGAGATATCAAGGTTCGCTACAAACAAACTGCCATTGGGATAGCCTGGGCAGTGATTCAACCCTTTTTCACCATGGTCGTTTTTAGTTTATTTTTCGGCAGACTGGCCAGGATACCCTCGGAAGGCCTGCCGTACCCGATTTTTTCTTATGCAGCCTTGTTACCATGGCAGTTTTTTGTGAAGGCGCTTACGGAGGCGAGCACCAGCCTGGTAGTCAATGAACGGGTGATTACCAAAGTCTACTTCCCTAGGCTATTGGTTCCTACGGCCGTTGTTCTGGCTGGCCTTTTGGATTTTGGGATCGCTTTTTCGATTTTGCTGGTGATGATGATTTTCTATGGGATCGTGCCCTCTTGGGCTGTTCTGACCATTCCATTGTTTGTGTTGCTGGCGGTAATGACAGCCCTCGGGGTGAGCTACTGGCTTTCGGCCTTGGATGTGGAATACCGAGATGTGCGCTATATACTCCCATTTTTAACTCAGCTGTGGCTCTTTGCCTCGCCGGTGGTCTACCCGAGTACTATGGTTCCCGAAGCCTGGCGTGCTTTATATGCATTAAATCCAATGGCAGGGGTGATCGAGGGATTCCGCTGGGCATTGTTAGGATCCACGCCTCCTGATCCGCTGATGATTCTTGTTTCTGGTGTGGCAATCGCCTTGCTCTTTGTGGGCGGATTGATCTATTTCCGCCGCATGGAACGGACTCTGGCGGATCAAATTTAGGGTGAACTGGATCGAAAATCGTTATGAGCCATGTTGCGATTCGTATAGAAAACCTGAGCAAGCGGTACCGCATTGGGGAGCGGGAGCCCTACAAAGCTTTGCGGGACACACTGACCAATGCGATGTATGCGCCATTTCGCGCTGTGAGCTCTCGTCTGAAAGGTCGGCGATCAGCTGTCGGCGCTCAGGTGCCAAACAACCACATCTGGGCACTCAAAGATGTGTCCTTCGAAGTCAAACGAGGCGAAGTCATTGGCATCATTGGTCGAAACGGGGCGGGAAAAACCACGCTGCTCAAGATTCTTTCCCGTATCACCGAGCCGACTTCAGGTTACGCGGAGATCCACGGGCGGGTGGGGTCTTTGCTGGAGGTGGGCACCGGCTTTCATCCGGAGCTGACGGGGAGAGAGAACATTTATGTGAACGGCGCCATCCTGGGGATGAAGAAGGCAGAGATTAACCGCAAGTTTGATGAAATCGTCGCCTTTGCCGAGATAGAGAAGTTTCTTGATACGCCGGTCAAACGTTACTCCAGCGGCATGTATGTGCGCCTGGCCTTTGCTGTCGCTGCCCACCTTGAGCCGGAGATCTTGCTGGTGGACGAGGTGCTGGCCGTGGGTGATGCCACATTCCAGAAGAAGTGCTTGGGGAAGATGGGCGAAGTGGCAAAGGAAGGGAGAACTGTGTTGTTTGTAAGTCACAATATGGCGGCAATCAAGTCACTATGTTCGAGGTGTTTGCTGTTGAATGAAGGTCAGATTGAAAGCTCCGGTACCCCTGAATCCGTGATAGGGGTCTACCTGTTTCTTGACATAGAAAGGGGATCTATCCAGTACATAAGGAATTCAGAAGGACCGTTTCGGTTTACTCGGTTCTGGATTGAAGACGAGGATGGAAACATACTTAAGTCTGGTTCAACAGGGAGTTACACTCGTTTTGTTATCGAGTATCAATCAGTAAGCAATATAGATGGCTTTTCTGTAGCTATGGGTATCTTCGACATTTATGGATCTCGAGTATCTCATGTCTCAATGATGGATCAGAATATGGAGATCAGCTCATCGACAAGCGGTCGAATCAAATGTATTTTCAAAAAACTACCATTTACTTCAGGGAGATATTTTGTCACGGTGAGTGCATATCATCACGGCTCGCTAGTGTTTCTTGAAAGGCATGCTGTGAGCTTTCTCGTTGATGACGGTGATTATTTTGGCTGTGGAGCTATCAAGCCAGGCCTGAGATTGGGCCCTGTCATGCTAGAGCATGAATGGATATGTGAAGGGTAAGTGACTGCAAATGAATCTGCGAATTTAGTCGGTCCCGAAACAGAGATTACCTCACCATGCTTGGCCAATTTTTTAAATTTGGCAGAAAATGTGGATTTTTCTCATTTGAGCGTTTATCAGGATACGTAAAAGCGGAAAAGAGTGCGAGATACGTTTTTTGGGAAAGGGCGTAGTCGGAGATTACCGAAACCATCTTGGTTTTTTGGGTAGGGGCATCATGAAACATTATACTGGAGAGTGATGATAGATATTAGGTTATGGATTATGAGATTTGGTGTTTTTGTAATTTTTCTAAAAGGATTGGTTAAAATCCAAAAACATGAATGGTCAAGCTTGGTTTCTAAATTATGTCTATTCAAGAAGATATCACTCGCTCTGAGGCTCGCATGCTTATTGAATTGGCGCATTCTGTCAAACCTAGCAAAGTAATTGTTGAAATCGGTACATATCGTGGTCGTTCAACAGCTGCTCTTGCTTTTGGATCTCTTATGGGTTCCAAAAATCGGGTTTATGCTATTGATCCTCACGTCGAGTTCCAGGGGGTATTTGGAAAGCAATACGGACTATCAGATCAAGCTATTTTATATGCAAACCTCACTCGGCTGAAAATTGGAGAAATTGTTGCCGTTATCTGTTTGCCTTCTGTAAATGCTGCAAGGGCTTGGTCTGAAGAAAATATAGGATTGTTATTAATAGATGGAGACCATCGATACGAAGCGGTATGTGATGATTTCGAGAATTGGTATCCTTTTGTTGCAAACAGCGGGATTATCGCCTTTCATGATAACTATGCCGAGGGAGTAAAGGCAGTAATCGAAGAAATCATAGCAGCCAAAAAGGTCTATTACCGTGGGCAAGTTGATATGCTTTCATTATTTGAAAAGGTATCAAATGATAAGTAACTGTATAATCCTCGGCTCAGGACGAAGTGGCACCAGCATGGCTGCTGGAGTTTTGGCCAAGGCTGGATATTTTATGGGTGAAAAATTATATCCCGGTGATGAAGGCAACCCTAAGGGCTATTTCGAGGGCAAGGCGGTTAACGATATCAATGAAGACTTGCTGGCGCAGGTTGTCCCTAATAGACCACGCATTTTGAGTAACTTTATATTCCGGACACGCCCAGTACATGGACAGCGATGGCTTGCGAGAGTGCAACTAGGGATTTCTATCCCCTGTCCACCTCGTATAGCAGAGCGGATCAAGGCCCTAATTGCGCGTGGGCCCTTTTGTTTTAAAGACCCTCGATTCTGCTACACCTTGTCTGTGTGGCGTCCTTTTCTCAGAAATACTGTATACATCTGTGTTTTTCGCCACCCCGGAGTTACCGCTACGAGCATTCTCAAAGAGTGTAAAAGAGAGCGGTATCTTCGCAATCTGTCTATGAGCTTCAATAAGGCCCTTCAAGTTTGGGAATTAATGTATACGCATGCTCTAGAGATCCACTATCCACAGGGAGGGGATTGGATATTTGTGCATTATAATCAGTTTTTAGACGGCTCGGCTTTCGAAATATTAGAAAAAACCCTTGGCGTTGAAGTGGATCGTAATTTCGTAGACCCCAGGTTGAAACGTTCAACGACATCAAATGCGGTTCCTCAACACACATTGTCTCTTTACCAGAAATTGTGTCATCTTGCCGGATATAGGGACCCATGTTGAATATTAGCTTGATAATTCCTACTTACAAACGATCGCGAGATTTGTTAAGAGCTTTGAATAGCTTGCAGGACGGACGTTTTGCTGATTTCGAGGTTATCGTTGTAGATAATGCAGCTCAAAATGACCTTCAAAAGATGGTTAAGGCGTTTAACCGTACTGCTCGAATTAGAGCCGAGTATATACCGGAACCACGACTTGGCCTGCACAATGCCCGCCATGCCGGTGCACATGCCGCCAAAGGTGATATTTTGGTCTTTACTGATGACGATGCAACCTTTGATCCTGGCTGGCTTCAGTCCTATGCAAAAGCCTTTACCGAATACCCGGAGATGGCAGCAGCAGGTGGTCCGGTACGTCCTATCTGGGAGGTGCCTCCTCCTAAATGGCTTCTGGATTTCATTGGTGAGGCCAAAGCGTTCGGCCATCTGAGCTTGATGGAACCTTATTATGAATTTCGTTTGGAACCGAAAGGCGTTTTTTATGGAGTCAATATGGCAATCCGGCGCGATATACTCTTTGATGTAGGTGGTTTCAATCCAGAATCTTTTGGGGATGTTTGGTTAGGTGATGGTGAGACGGGTCTGAATCGCAAGCTCTGGGATCGAGGGATGTTGATAGGGTATGTTCCTGGGGCATTGGTGTATCATCATATCCCTGCATCACGGATGAGTGTACAATACTTATGCCATCGAATGGCCAACGAAGGCGCATGCACCGAATATGCCCGATTTCATAGAAGGATTCCCGGACCGTTTGGGTTATTTTCCCGCCTAGTGCGCATTAAATTCGCGCTAATGATACGACCGGGGATGATGAGTTTAGCACGTATGATTAGGCATGATCGGTTTACCGCACTTAAAGCCCGGACGGAGCTGTCTTACAACCTGGCTCGTTTGCGCTATCTTATTCGTCTTTTTCATGATAAAAATTTTCGTGAATTGGTGGTAAAGAAAGATTGGTTAGAACCGCTAGAGGGTGTCTATCCTAATGAAGGGAAGTCAGTTCGCCGTTTCATGAACACAAAGATTGAGTAAATGGATTTACCCCAATGGTCCAAAAAATCATTCACAACGGGCAAATTTTAGGGATTATTATTCCCAGAAATTTTTCTGAGCCAGACATTCATTTCTTTACGCCAGATGATTTTTCGCAGCAACTGGCTTATATGCGGCATCCAAAAGGGAAGGTGATCCAGCCTCACATACATAACCCGGTGCCTCGGGAGGTGTACTATACGCAGGAAGTATTATTCATTAAGCGCGGCAAGGTTCGGATAGATTTTTATGATGACCAGCAAAATTATCTGGAAAGCCGAAGTTTGGAGGCGGGCGATGTCATCCTGCTTGTGGCGGGTGGACATGGTTTTGAAGTGCTGGAAGAAGTAGAAATGATCGAGGTGAAGCAGGGGCCGTACGTTGGGGATGGGGACAAGACGCGCTTTGTTGGAATTGAGAAAGAACGGGCGATGATCAAGGACAGTCAAGAATGACAACATTCATTCCCGTTAACGAACCGTGGTTAGATGGTAACGAAAGGAAATATCTGAATGAATGTCTTGACACGGGCTGGATTTCATCAGAAGGCCCTTTTGTAAGGAAATTTGAGGAACTGTTTGCCGCACGGGTTGGCAGGAAGCATGGCATTGCAGTGTGCAACGGCTCGGCGGCCCTGGACGCGGCTGTTGCAGCTTTAGGCGTTGGGCCGGGAGATGAAGTTATCTTGCCAACCTTTACTATTATTTCATGTGCGGCCGCGATTGTTAGAGCAGGTGCTATTCCGGTTGTCGTGGACTGTGATCTTCAAACATGGAATATGGAAGTAAGGGAGATCGAAGCCAAGATCACTTCCAAGACAAAAGCGATTATGGTGGTGCACATTTACGGGTTGCCTGTGGATATGGAGCCGATCGTCGCCCTATCTCTAAAATATGGGCTGAAAATTATTGAAGACGCTGCTGAGGCTCATGGTTTGTATTACAAGGGCAAGTCCTGCGGCAGTTTCGGGGATATCAGCACGTTCAGCTTTTATCCCAATAAGCTGGTTACAACCGGCGAAGGGGGAATGGTCCTGACCGATGACGATGATCTTGCAGCGCGCTGCCGTTCATTGCGTAATCTCTGTTTTCAGGCAAAAAGGCGGTTCGTTCACGAGGAGCTTGGCTGGAACTTCCGCATGAGCAATGTGCAGGCGGCTTTGGGGGTTGCTCAGTTGGAACGATTGGATGAGTTTGTTGTCCGAAAGAAGCGCATGGGAAAACATTATATGGAACTTTTGTCTGGAATTCCAGGAATCCGACTTCCCCTGCATGAAACGAAGTATGCAGAAAACATATATTGGGTTTATGGGATTGTGTTAGGTGATGAAATACCCTTTGATGCGAAAGAGGCTATGAAACGGTTCGCACAACATCAAATTGGCACACGGCCGTTTTTCTGGCCCATCCACGAACAGCCTGTATTCAGGAAGATGGGATTATTTGAAGATGTTTCCTGCCCTGTGGCGGAGCGTATTGCCCGTCGAGGATTTTACATCCCGAGCGGGGTGGGATTGACCGATGAGCAAATGAAAAGGGTGGCGGAAATAGCAATACGAATATTAAGGTAAAAATGCTCATAAACAGAGATTAGAAGCGGTTTCAAAACCTTCCGCTCGCTTGTTCAACTATTTTGAGAAGTTCTTAGCTCGCTTCGCTAAAATTGTAGCACGTAGTGCCTCTGTCCAAGGCGTCAGCCGCAACCCATGCGCTAACTCGGGCTAACACTCTCAAACAGTTACAATTTTTTACACTCTACTTCGCTAAGAACTTCTTACAAAATGGTCAAACTTGGCTTGAAAAGAGGCTTTGAAACCAGTTGTTATTAATGTGGACGATATTTATTTCTTGTTTCTAGTTGCCGACACTATTTCCGTAATTATTGGAAATTTCATGGGTAGTATTATGCTTTGTATGTTTTGCCATCATAAGTGTCATTTGAGGTTGTGCAAAGATGTATAAAGAAGCTTTTAATATTCTTAGGAAAAAGGCTTTACCATTTCTAGATATGGCTATCAGCAGACTGTATATTTACGATATTCTTGGTCTGGCCAAGAATAACATAACCCCTATTTTGGTTTATCAGATGGGTAAAGTCGGCTCTATTACTGTATACAGATCACTCAAGGCAGCTAAAATCAGGAATCCGATAATTCATTGTCATTTCCTGTCAAGAGAAAATATACGTAATGTCGAACAGTATTTCCTGTCACTTCCATCCCAAGAAGTGCCAGACCATATTGAGAAATGCAAAAGAGTCAGCCATTACATTCACAGAAACATGAAAAAACACAGATGGAAGGTGGTTACATTAGTAAGAGATCCTGTTGCGAGGGAGATTTCTGACTTGTTTCAGAACCTGAAAGTCGTAGTCCCTGATTTGAGGGTTTCTAAAACGACTGCCAACATTGAGCTGGCGACTAATACGCTATTAAATACGTTGAAAAACTTTGATGAATCTAAGGATTATGCCTGTACCTGGTTTGACCTGGAACTTAAGGATGTTTTCAAAATAGATGTTTATGATCACCCCTTTGATAAGCAGAAAGGGTATCAAATATATCAAGGGACGAATGCCGATACACTTTTAATCCGCCTTGAGGATCTGTCAAAATGCCTTAAAGCAGCAATGGCTGATTTTCTGAATATCCCGGATGTGGCGTTAATTCGTTCCAATGTTGGAGCAAATAAAGCGTATAAGCAATTATATGCCAAGGTTGAATCTTCTATACGTATTCCAAGGGATAGTTTGGACAAGATTTATTCTTCAAAGTATGCAAGAACTTTCTATTCTGAGGAAGAAATATGTCGCTTTAAGAGAAGATGGTCAGAAGATTAATTATAATGGATTGACCGGCCTGCTTCCCGGACGCGAAGTGCTGCCGTAAGGCAGAATCCTCGCCCGGGAGGGCGGGGAGGCTTCACCTTGTGCTTACCATCTAAATGCCAGGTATGACAATGTCCGTATTTGTTGCGTATTCGAAATACTACGATCTTTTATATATGGATAAGGACTATCAATCAGAAGCGGATTTCGTAGATTCGCTTATTCAGGAATATGCTCCAGATTCCAAATCTATTCTAGATCTCGGCTGTGGCACCGGAAGACACGATGTTTTTCTCGCCCAGAAGGGCTATTCTGTGACGGGGGTGGATTTTTCCGAGGACATGCTCGCCCTAGCTCGGTCTTCTCTTGCCTCTCTTGAGCTTCAAGCGTCAGCTCTTAACTTTTTGCAGGGAGACATACGGACTATCCGCCTAGGTCAGCAGTTCGGCTCGGTCATTTCCCTTTTCCACGTGATGAGCTACCAGACGACGAATGAGGATCTCAAGGCGGCTTTCATGACAGCTAAAGGCCATTTAGCGCCAGGAGGTATCTTTATTTTTGATTTTTGGTACGGACCAGCAGTGCTTACAAATCGGCCAGTTGTTCGTGTCAAACGAATGGAAGACAACGAGTGCAAAGTTATCCGTATTGCCGAGCCTGTTATACATGCGAATGAAAATATTGTGGACGTAAATTATACTGTGGTCATGAGAAATAAAAATACAGATGCCGTGCAGGATATCCAAGAAACCCATTCCATGCGTTACCTTTTTTTGCCAGAGATAAAGGCTCTACTTGCTGATGCTGGGCTTGAATTGTGTGAAGTCGGGGAATGGATGACAGGCAATAAGCCAGGTTTTGCAAGCTGGAGTGTGTATTGCGTAGCCAGACGAACAATGGGAACACTTTAGGGGAATATTGCAGATAATATTTATATGTCTTTGGGGGCAATGCCAAACAGCATCTTTAATAACAAGAATATTGCTTTTTTTAATCCACGCCAGGACTTTGCAACCAATCCAAGTTTGCTTTGCTTGACGGAAGAGTTCATCAAGCATAATGCTCATGTTGACGTGTATATGCCAGGTTTGTATATGCGAGGGTGCGGGAGATATCCGCCATTAGAAGGAAACATATCACAATATCCGTTCCCGCGAAAATTAGAATTTTGGGCTGGGGAAGTTGGAAAAACCTTGAGTAACTGGAAATGGTATTTCGTTCATTCTTCATGGAAAGCAGAAAGAATTTTGAAAGAAAAAAAGTATGACTTGGTTTTTGGCATCGATAGTGAAGGGATTATTGCAGCCTATCAGTACGCCTCAAGAAATAGGGTTCCTATTGTATACATTTGCTATGAAATTATTTTCAGGGATGAACTCCTGAGAAGGTCTGACTACAAAGAGAAGGATAGCGAGATAAAAGCAAGCCAACGTGCAGATATGGTGATTATCCAAGATAAATGGAGAGCAAAATTACTTGCGGATGAAAATAATCTTGATGAGCAACAATTTATTTATTTGCCGGTTTCCCCAAGGTCATCCAGTACTATTCAGAGAACAAACTATTTGAGAAAAAGATTTAATATTCCAAATGGGAAAATTGTTGTTCTCCACTCAGGAAGTTTTGAAGACTGGACATATGCTGAAGAGTTGATCGATAGTGTCCCAAAATGGCCTGAAAAAGTTGTTTTGGTAATACATACTCGATATAGTCCAGTAAAAAAGCATAAATACATTAGTAGAATCCAAGAAAATAATTTTGAAAACATCATCCTTTCTACAGAGCCTCTATATAGGCAAGCATATGAACAAATGGTCGCCTCAGCAGATATTGGACTTGTTCTTTACAAGAAGAGACCCGTGTTCAAATCCCTGCAAAAGAATATTGAGACGATTGGATTCTCATCAGGTAAATTTTCTTATTACATGAAATATGGGCTACCCGTTATAGCTGCAGGTGGAGGAACATACCATGAGTTACTGAAAGAATACCATTTTGGGATTAGCTTGAATTCTTTTGATGAGATGCCAGAAGCATTGTCGAAGGTAATTTCCTGCTACCAAAAACACTCTGATGAAGCAAAACGCCTATTTTCGGAAAAGCTTGCTTTTGATTTGTACTGGCCGGCAACCTCCAGAAAATTAGCCCATCTTCTCCGGTCCCGTAATCACCGGATTGCTTGGTGACAGATCAGTCAACAATTGTAGCTGTATATTATAAAATATTTCTTTGGTGTGAGCACTGATTCTCGACTCGTTTCCAGGCCTTATATGGAATCCACCCGCCTACGGGACTTCACTTCCTGTTTTGAGACAAAGAGCCTATGGGTAGTGCTGTTGAAGATGCACAGCGAGCGCATTCCCTGCAGCAAGCCCGTGCGAGCAAGCCTGAATCTGAAGAGGTCACCCGTTAGGACTCACCTTGAAATGGATCTTTTCTCAGTAAAGTCAGAAAAATGGAGAGAAACATCTTAAATATGTAATAAACTGGCTTTAGGCCGGCGTGCATGGACTTTTGAGGATTTGGATACATGGTCACAGGGATTTCTTTGATTGTCAGGCCTGCACGATGGAGCATGATGATGACGTCAGCATCCGGAAAATCTGTGGGATAATAATCGCTGGCATAGAAGCGGATGGCGCTGCTATTTAAGGCCTGATATCCGGATGTCGGGTCAGTGATTTTCTGACCAATGATGACAGAAGCAAGCCAAGCAAAGATGAGCATCCCGGCCTTGCGGATAAGAGGCGCCTTATATCTTCCCCCATCCAAAAACCTCGATCCCATGGCAACGTCTGCCTCTCCATCCAAGACCACCTTTAGCAGCTTTGGGATATCCTTTGGATCATGCTGGCCATCTGCGTCTATCTGCACCGCATATTCATACCCATGCTTCAGGGCATACTTGAAACCGGCCTGCAATGCTGCTCCATAACCCATATTGTAAGGTAGATTGACTACCCGCTCACCGAGTAGCCGTACGATTTCTTCTGTCCGATCCTGTCCCCCGTCATTGATGACCAGAATATAAACATCAGGAACTGCTTTTTTTATTTCCTTTATTACGCCTGCGATGTTTTTTTCTTCGTTATAGGCAGGAATGATGACAACAGTTTTATCTTTCATGCTATTTTTTCTTTTGAATTCTTCCCTTTTCTGCGATAATAATATTACTTATATACAATATCCGATTCCCGGGCGTCAAACAATAAGAGGGTTGCTTTTAACGCACCCGCCTGAGAAGGCGTGCTGTGCCTGGAGGGTGGGTGCGTATCTTAGCTACCTCGTTAGCCATTCAGGAGGGAAATGATGCCGATCAGACAGAAGGTATTTGCCTTGGCAATAGGCATAGCCATCTTCCTTTTTATTCTTGAAATGGTCCGCAGAAGAAAACTCCGGGAAGAATATTCCTGGCTATGGCTCCTAACGGGATGTGGCATCATTGTGCTTGTGATCTGGTATGATCTTCTTGTCCTTATCACCGAACTCATCGGCGCGGTGTTGCCCACAACCACACTCTTCCTCTTTGGCATGATTTTTTTAATGTTGATCGCTCTTCATTACTCGATTAAGATATCGGCCATGACCGATCAGGTAAGAAAGCTGGCCCAGGAACTGGCCATCCTGAAAGCAGAGGAGGACGAGCGCAAGCAACGGAAAGAAAGCTGAAGCCCAACTATGTGAACGGTCTCAATGAAGGAAAAGTTTTTTCATCTCTCACAGAGCCCGCAGGGGCGCAAAGTTTTTGAGCTGAATTCCTGAGAGGGGAATTCAGCTCAATGTGCCGTCCCGCTACCGCGGGATATGTTTACAAGGCGAACGCTGGAAATTCTTATGGAGCTGAATCAACTGTCGTCTCAGATAATTAAAGCCGCAATCATCGTGCATAAGAAACTTGGGCCGGGGTTGTTAGAGTCTGTCTACCAGTCCTGTATGGTTATTGAACTGAGAAATATGGGCATAAGGGTTGAATCTGAGGTGCACCTACCGATTTTTTATCGCGGGCAAAAGGTCCATGAGGAGGGGCTTCGACTGGATCTGTTGGTTGAGGATACCATTATTGTTGAGCTAAAGTCAGTGGAAGAAGTTCGGCCGGTGCACAAAAAGCAGCTTTTGACTTATTTACGCTTAGCTAAGAAGCCGCTTGGTTTGTTGATTAATTTCAATGAGCCTTTACTCAAAAATGGCATTAGCAGGATTATCAATACTCCGCCTTCGGCGGACTGATGTTTGGCCTGATTTTTCCCTCTCAAAAAATCAGGCCAAGGAAAAATTATCTCAGTGATCTCTGGGGGCTCGAGTGACTGCAAGGAACGGGCGAGAGATTCTTGAACCTGTATTAAGGAGTTGTGTAAAACAATGAACCAGACAAAAAACGTGGCACTATCGGGCGCAAAGAAACATCTTTTGGCCATCCTTTTAATAAGCATTGTGGCCACGGCTATCTATTCAAACAGCTTTGACTGTTCATTTCACTTTGATGATCAGCATGCGATTGTAGAGAACTATGCCATCCACAGATTTGATTTAAAGCAAATTTTTTCTTCCTCACCCCGTCCCATATTAGACCTTACATTGGCGATCAATTACTATTTTGGCAAGCTTGATGTCTTTGGCTACCACCTGGTTAACCTGCTTCTCCATATCTCAAACGGTATTATGCTTTATTTTATCCTTCTTTGGACAGCCAGTCTTCCATCCATGAAAGAAGAATATCAGGATAGGTCGTACAGGATAGCCATTTATGCCTCTTTGATCTTTGTTGCACATCCGATTCAAACGCAGGCTGTCACATACATTATCAGCCGGTCGTCAGTTCTGGCGACAACGTTCTATCTGTTGACTCTTCTCTTGTTCATCCAGGCCTTTAGGGCAAAGGGCAAAGGGCAGAGCGCAGAGGGCCAGGAGCAGGAAATTATCCGCTTCAAGCCTTTGACGCTATATCTGATTGGTGCCTTTTTTGCCTCCTGCCTCGGTATGGGGAGCAAGCAGATCGCAGCCACCCTTCCTTTGACCCTTCTGATCTACGATTTCTACTTTATCTCTAACGGGGATTGGAGGGCCCTGAAAGACCACTATAAGGTCCATCTGGCTATGTTCTCCACCATAAGTGTTGCTGTCTACCTGAGTGCATCCGGACTCCAAAAGTTTGTTTCCTTTGATTATGCTAAGGGGGTTCCAATGCTGGTTGGTGAACCGGTCACTTCCTGGCAATACTTTTTGACACAGCTTCATGTCATCCCCTATTACATCAAGCTCCTTTTTATTCCCACCAATCTCAATCTTGACTATGACTGGCCGATTACCCGAAGTATTGACCTTTCAACTGCCCTCTTTTTTATCCTCCTTGCAGCCATCGTGGTCTTTGCCATCTGGGTATACAGGCGGGCAAGACTTCTTTCTTTTGGGATTATCTGGTTTTTTGTCACCCTTTCGGTCACCTCAAGCTTTATCGTCATCTATGATGTGATCTTTGAACACCGGCTTTACCTGCCCTCCGTAGGATTTGCCCTGTTCATGGCCCTTATCATCAGCAGGATATCCCAATTGAGGTTTGGGCAAATGGCTGGGAATTGATCTGGATTAAGGTTCAGGGCGTGGAAGACCTCTTTTTTGGATTTTTCGTTAAGATGTATTCAGAGTCAGTCAGAAACAGGTGCATCCCAAGAAATTCAATCTTATCGACCTGGCTATTCACAACACGATCTGAGCTTTCGATTTTTTGAAAACAATCGCTTTTTCGATAATGTGTTCAATGCGTTAGGCCGAGCAGGTGGAAATCTATCTATCCTATAGAGGACGAGAATACCCCCTAAAGGTCATAAATGATCGATTATTGTCCAATTAAGGTAAAATATATTGAGTTCGTGCTGGTGATAAGCTTGCTGGCGACATACAGCCTTGCTACCTATCAGCGCAATTTTGTCTGGAAGAACCCTCTTGTTCTGTGGCGCGATTGTACTCAAAAATCTCCTGGTAAACCTCGCCCATGTAATAATCTGGGAAATGCTTACTATAGGGCGGGATTCATCCACAAGGCAATCTGTGAATACAAGCGGGCAATCACCTTAGCCCCTGATTATGCAAAAGCTTACAATAACCTTGGAGCTACTTATTATGAGATTGGGTTTGTGGATAAAGCCATTGATGAATACAGAAAGTCTTTAGAACTGAATCCCGAGGATGGAGAGGCTCGTTATAATTATGCAACGGCCCTTCACAAAAAAGGACGAGTCGATGAGGCAATTGTTGAATATAAGGTGAGTGTGAGGCTAAAACCTAAAAATGCCGATGCCCACTACAATCTGGGCATTGCCTACTTGAGCAAGGGACGCTTTAAGCAAGCATTGATGGAATTCAAAGCCGTTTTGATGTTACGACCCGATCATACTGGTGCGCGCTATTATTTAACCAGAGCGAAACTTAGGGCCTCCGCCCCAAGATGATGGAATGATTATGAAATGAATTTGTTGAGATATATTGAATTCCTGGTGCTCATAGGACTGGTGGCGGTATTCGGTTTTGCGACCTATCAACGAAACCATGCCTGGAAAGATGATCTTTCCCTCTGGTCTGATGTGGTTGAAAAATCACCAGGGAAGTTTCGGGACCATAACAACCTTGGAAATGTCTATGTAAAATTGGAGCAATACGATCGGGCCATGGCTGAATTGAAATATACATTGGTACTGAATCCGCGAGCAGATAAGGCTCATAATAATCTGGGGAATATTTATTTGGCCAGGGACCAAATAGATCAGGCAATGGCCGAATATAAGAAGGCCCTTGAGTTACAGCCGCGTGCGAGTGAGACATTGCTTAACCTTGGGTCTTGCTATTTGAAAAAGGGATTATACCAGATGGCCATCTCTAGTTTTAAAAAGGCGCTGGGGATAAGGCCAGACTATATTAAGGCCCGATGTAGTTTGGGATATGTTTATGATGAGATGGGTCTTGTTGATATGGCCATCCGTGAATATCAAACAGTCCTCCGTATCGCCCCGGACCATGTCAAGGCTCATTACAATATCGGTTTAGCTTATGATAAGAAGGGGTTATTAGATCGAGCCGTCACCTACTACAAAAAGGCATTGAGATTAAAGCCGGATTATCCTGAAGCCCTGTCCAACCTCGGGGTGATCTATGCCAAACAGGGGCAGCTGGATCAGGCCGTAGAGCTGTTTGAAAGGGCCTTGGATTTCAAACCCGATGATCCTGTATCCATGCTTAACCTGGCTTTTGCATATGAGCAATTGGCAAGGCAGAACGCGCAAAAGGCGAGCCGCAAGGCGCTGAGGGTTAAGGCTATTCAGACATACCAGAAGGTTCGCATGCTTGATCCTGACAATATCAGGGCCGGGGAGGGGCTCCGCAGGCTGAAAGCCAAGGGGTAGGTGCATAGCCGGGCGCATTTCCCTGCAGGTTCTGCCTGACGGCAGTGCTTCGCGGGCTGCAGGGAGCTTCAATGCTGTGTGTATATGAAACTTGTGAAACCGAATCTATGTGTTGAGCTCCTGGTCGTAACAAGCCTGTTGGTGGTATTCAGTGTTGCGACCCATCAGCGTCATTCTGTCTGGAAAACAGATCTTTCCCTCTGGTCGGATGTGGTGGCAAAATCCCCCACCAAGGCCAGGCCACACAATAACCTTGGCATGTTATACGGCAAACTGGGATTATATGATAAGGGCATACCTGAACTGAAAGAGGCCATCAGGTTAAATCCCCATTATCCCTGGGCCTATAATAACCTGGGGTTATCCTATTATAAAAAAGGCTTACTTGATAAGGCGATTGTTGAATTTAAAAACGCTATTCAGCTAAAGCCAGATTATGCCAAGGCTCATGTCAACCTTGGCATTGTTTACGAGGATAAGGGGTTAATAGATGAGGCGCTGGCACATTATAGGAGGGCTGTTGAACTAAAGCCCTATGATCCCTATTATCTGCAGGCCTATATCCACCTTGGTCTTATCTTGAGAGAAAAGGGCCTGGTGGATGCGGCCATTGTACAGTATAGAAAGGTCGTTGACTTAAACCCGAACGATGCCTCTGCTCGAAGTGATCTGGGTGTGTGTTACTTTGAAAAAGGATGGACAGATAGGGCCATAGAACAATTTGAAATGGCTATCAGGATCGACCCGAATCACGCTGATGCGCATTATAATCTGGGGGTGGCCTATGGCTCAAAGGAGAAATATGATCTGGCCTTCAGGGAGATGCGTAAGGCCAAGGAGCTTCGTTCAATAAACCAATAGAAAAGCAGATTGTTGAAGGCATAAAGGGTTTGGGCGAAGCCCTCGCTTTCAATGCCTGGCTATCCGGACTCAGGCGATGCAACCCATCATAAAACAAAGGAAAACATATATCGAACTCATCATATTGATCTCTTTTGTGGCAGCGCTTGGGGTCGCAACATACCAGCGGAATCTTATATGGAGAGACGAGTTTCGCCTTTGGTCAGATGTGGTTGGGAAATCCCCTGACAAGGCCAGACCCCATAACAATCTGGGGCTTGCGCATCTGCGAAATAAGGCACACGGACAGGCCATACGCCAATTTTTAAAGGCCTTGGACCTTAAGCCAACCTTTGTAGAAGCCCATTACAATCTGGGGATTGCCTATCAGGGCATAGGATTATACAACAGGGCTGTACTCGCGTATCAGAAAGTCCTGGCCGCACATCAATGTCTGCCCGGAGATGAAACGCGTTTGAGGTTTTATTTTGGCGAGCTACACAACAATTTAGGGGTGTGCTATTTTACCATAGGGCGGGTCAATCAGGCCCTGAGCGAATTCCAGGAGGCGATTAAGATCAGGCCTGACCATGCGAATGCACGGTATAACCTGGAGATCGCCTCTAAAATAATCAAAAACGCGAAGAGACCGACTTTAATAAAATGAAATTTTCCCCTTTTCCCCCTGCCTCTGAATCCAGAGGCAGGGGAAGGGGAAGTGCAACCACATAGGCCAAGTTAATGAGGCCCTTTAATTATGCGCCGTCCTTGGCGGTATGACATAGGAAGCAGCCTGTACCTGCAGTGGTACCGGTTGTACCAGCGACCATACCGGAATAATCCCACCTCAGCAGATCAGCATAATCGCTCCCGTGAGCCCGATGGCAGGAGAGACAGGTCACGATCGTATCGTCAGAGTATGTCACGCTGCTTACCACCGTGCCGACATCCACGCTTGCCACAGGGGCAACCACGCTGTAAGTTGACCCATCCCCATTATATGTCCTGTACTCTGAGCCGACGGCTGTATTGCCCATGTCATAATCCGTGGGGTGCCTGACCCAGTTACCCCAGGTGCCATCATCAATACCACCTGTAGCCGTGTCGCCGCCAGCGTTGTCAGAGCTGTGGAAAAAGCCGTGGCATTCAGCGCAAAGGTAGCTGATGGTATCTGTTCCGCCGGTATAAATATCGTCAGTCCGATCTTTGCCCTTGTACTGATTGTGTGCCGTAGCCGTTGGTTTGTACTCCCACTTTCCGCCGGTGCCCCCGGACGTGTTCCACTCTTTTCCGACAATACCTTTCAGGAAACGGTAACTTTTGGCAACGGTGGACCCGTCAATCGTGGTATCATCGCCGTGGTGAGCTCCAGAAATTGCAGCAAACTGGTCACTCTGGCCGTGGTCCCCGTGGCAGCCATAGGTACCCGCACAGCGCAAACGATTTGACCCCCATGTGGCAGGGAGCCCAAGGCTCTGCCCTAAGGTGGCGTCATAACCCGGAGGGGTGTTCGTAAGCTGAGAATCAGCAACAGAGCTGATACCGAGCACGTTATGCGCCTTGGCATCCCCGGCCTGGGTTCCTTCGTCAGCCTTCATATAGTAGAAGGTCCCACCGGCCAGCGTATTGCCGGCAACACCGTAATCTCCATACGTAGGATCCTGGGTCTGGTGCACATACGGGGTGGTGTTGCTCCCCGTATTTTGCGTGGCAGAAGGTGCGGTGTGACACCCCACACAACCGGTGACCAGCAAGGCGACATTGGGAGATTGATCGGCCGACCAGCCTTTGTCCGTCCATGCTGAAGGTGCCGGGCTCTGGCTGCTGTGCATGGTGTGGCAGTTGCTACACACGCCGGTGACCGCTGCTGTTGCCGGGCCGGAAAAAGCAACGACCAAGGCTGCGGCTGCCAGGACCCCAGTGAATAGAAACATTGCCCTTTTCATTTGTTTCACCCCCTTATCTTGAAAAAAACCTGTCCGTGTTTCATGTTTCAAATTGTTCACCTCCCTTGGTTACCCGTTCATGTTACTCATATATTGATAAATTGTGTTTGGTCTTGTTGAATGAAAACACCAATACATACATAAACAGATGCATATTACATGCCAAAAAGTACAGAAAAAAACACTTTTACACCCCCCCTTTGGGTTCATCCTTATGGCTATGGCAGGCAAAGCACCCAGAATTATTGCGGCCGCCTCCGGCCACCATGGTGCTGTAATCCCACCTGAGCAAATAGGGATTGGGTGTGCCGTGAGGGCGATGACAGGACAGACACATCACCCGCGCTGAATTCCTGTCCGGGTTATCAGGGTCAGGATAACTCACCGGGACATCTTTCCTGTGTATATAACCAGCATATTCTCCCTTCCGCGGAATCGGCGTATTTGTGGGGTGGCGTACCCAGAAGCCATTGTTTTTCTGGTTGGCAAGGCCGCAAAACTCGCCGTGGCATGCTGAACAATAAAGATCACCGCTTTTGTATATGTTATGGCCATTGCCGTATTCGTATTGCGGATCGCCAACCCCGCCAATATCGGACCCCAGAAAACGGTATCCATGTTTGTCCGAATGATGCCTGACATCTCTGTGGCATGCGGTACAGGAGCCGCCGGCCTTTATAAAATGCAATTGGCCTGAACCGTAGTAAAAATTGCCACCGGCCAGGGGTGCTTCTGGTTCTTGTCCATTTTTTACAATGGGCACCATATTCTTTCCAATCTTTGCAAGCGTATGGCTGTTAGCATCCGCGTGGCAACTTTCACAGGCTTCTGTCAGGCGAGACGCATACAGTCCCCTGGAATTTTTACCATTTTCGTCTTGCATCGCATGGACAGTGTGACAGTCCGCGCAAGAATCCGTTTTCACTTTGGCACTTCCTGCAGCGGAAAAAAGAGCAATCAAGGCGGTTACTGCCACCATGATAAAAAGGATGAAGCCCGCTCCAGCCGAAAAGCTGCTATGTATAGAGAGTACCATCTTTTTCATCTCACGTCTTCAATAAAAAAGCCCGCTCTCCATATGTGAGACGGGCATCTTCACCATTTCTGTCTGGCAGCTCCGCTGTCCACCCTGATACGGACCGGTAGCTTTGCGTCCCACCCTCACGAGAGGTTTGCCCTTCGACAGCTCTATCTTTTAGTCCTTCATCGTACATATCGGCAGATTTCAAAGAAAACTTTAATTTTTTGATCGATTTATTAATTGATATGAATTTTTTTTGTCAACATGAAAATCGCTATAATGTTCCAATAGCACCTAATGCTTTTAAAAAATGCCTGCAAATCCAACACACCAACAACCTTAAATCACATCTTTCAAAGGTGTAACAACTTCGCTATCTGAAAAGACAGCTACCCATTATAAATAGTGCAAAATCAATGCAAGATGATGAAAGTAATCAACATCGTTGTGAAACTTTCACTTTGTATTTTACATTTTCAATGATGTTGAGCGGTTACTTCAACCCACTAAACAGTTATCAAGGGGCCCCGTTTTCGAGAGCTTTGCATAACTCCCGATAAATTTCTCATCAGATAGTTGTTTTTTTCTTTCCATAGAGAAAAAACTCTAAAAAAACTAGGATAAGGTGTTGATTATACTTGACTATAAGCTGCT
>QMMN01000032.1 GCA_003647275.1 Deltaproteobacteria bacterium | reverse complement strand
GTAGCTGACCATCGGCAAATTGGCCAGGGTATTTACGCTGCAGATATTGAAACAACGTCTTTGCTTCCAGACCAGGGTTGACCTCCAGCTTCTCCTTTACCTCTTCCCACACAGAGGCAAATGAATCCGGCCTGGTTCGCCATGTACGGTCCGGCTTAACCTCGCTGGGTAACCTCCCTACTCTCCTGTATCTTCGTGCTGTTTTCTCATCCATATCGGCCCTAACTGCAGCGACCCTCAGAGTCTTTCCCATTGCTAGCTATTTGAATAACCTCCTCACTTGCTTATCACTGACCATCCAAGCCCCCCTGTAGATAAGATGCTTGGACAGCCTATCAAAACTCTCCGCTAACCGGGAATTTTAATTGTCGTCAATCGGGAGTTCTAATTGTCGCTCATCACTAAAATCATCCTTTTAAGAAAAAAGTAGGGTGAGATGCCAAGAGATGGCAGGAAAGATGGTTTAGTCTGACCTGAAATCAAATTCTAGCAGATCTATCCCACGCAAGCTCATTGAAGCTGAGTTGGCGGAAATATGGCTCTTTTCCTGCAGCTTATTCCCTCGTAGCAAAGGGACCCAAGAAGGCCTAGGCGGTGCTTGAACGGGGCGATTATGATTGGTTGGACCACTCGCCGGAAAAATACAAAACGAACAAGTCCTATGCGATTGTACATGGGCTGGAATAGTAATTCTGTGCTGGCTAAGACACGGTAGATCGTGAAATTCCGCTTGTACATTGATGAAGTAGGAGATCCTGGTCTTCAATCAGCAAAAGATCCACGATATCGATATCTCAGTCTTACTGGCGTTATCATGGAACTGGATTATGTGAATGAGACCGTCTTTCCTGAATTGGAGGGTTTAAAGAAAAAGTATTTCCATTCCCATGTGGATGAGCCAGTGATTTTTCACAGAAAGGAACTGGTTAATCGAAGATATCCTTTTCAGTCACTTCAGAACGAAGAAGTGAGAAAAGCATTCGACAATGATTTACTTCATTTGTTGAATACGCTGGATTTTACTGTGATTACAGTTGTTATTGATAAGCTGGAACACAAAATGCGCTATCGGGTGTGGCAGCAGGATCCCTATCATTATAGCCTTAGGATCCTGTTAGAAAGATATGTTCTTTTTTTGCAGGCGGCCAATACGACGGGTGACGCCATGGCCGAATCCCGGGGTGGGAAAGAAGATATGCGTCTAAAGACCTCATACAGAAGAGTTTGCAACGAGGGAACTGAATATGTACTGGCTGAAAAGTTTGGAGAATATCTGACAAGCCGAGAACTGAAAGTAAAACAAAAAAGCAATAATATTGCAGGCTTGCAAATTGCAGACCTAGTGGCCCACCCAAGTCACAAAGCAACTTTAGCAAGGAAGAATAAGCAAGGCCTTCCTTCAAATTTCGGTGGCAAAATTGCGCGTCTTCTGGAAAAGGGGAAATATTATCAGAGCCCCACGGGAAGGATTGACGGCTGGGGGAGAAAATGGCTTCCCTAAGGGCATAAAAAAAGGCCCTTTCGGGCCTCGAAGGCCATATCCGGCCTTCCACCTCCGCATAGAACGGATTAAAAATAATTAAATCACAAATCTGGACATGCGTCAACTTTTTTCTTAACCTTTTTGTTGTCGCCAGCTTAAGACGAACGGACGGGGAGTTGGCGGACATCCGTGACATTTGGATATTCTATTTGACCTTTTTGAGTTTAAGGTTCATTGAATTCCCAGTTTTACCAGAAGATAGTTTACCCGTTCGTAGGCATCCCTTTGCAGAAATTCCCGTTCCTCCGGATCCACAACTTCTTCAAAGTCAGCCACAAATTTGGGCCCGGTATTCGCCCAATAAGTGAACAAGCTCAATCAGTACAGATCGTGCAGCCTCGACCGCCTCAGCCGTATAATCTCTCTGGGTTACCATTGTGGCCGGATCACTCTTTCAAGAACAGCGTTGGCGGCTTCCTCGCCTCGGCCCCTGAATCCCAAAAGGTCAAGATAAACCTGAACGGGGCATGCGATCCGGATGCCCTCGATTTCCCGCACACTATAGAAGATCCCCTCGTCATATGGGATCAGCAGACTGACATTCGCTCCGCTCGGGACTTCTTTAAGATTCAACAACGAAGCCAAATCTTCTTCGGTTTTCTCCACATAAGCGGTGACCCTTTGATAGCGTACGGCGGGCGCCAGTCGTGCCGCGCCCGAGAAGCCGGTCAGGGCATATTTCAAGTCCTTTTGACGGCAAACTTGAGCTATATCCGCTTCAATCTCCGTAATGCTCTTGAGCGAATAGAATTCCCGAACCTGATTCTTTCGATAGGTGTAGTTTTCGGCCCATTCCGCAAGAAGTTGCTCCGGCTCACTCAACGCAACCCCATCCGGCCCGGTGCAAATCCACTCGCGGTCCTCCAGGAGCTTTTTAACGTTCGAAGCTTGTCCCAGACTGACGTCTGCTTCCTTGGCCAAATCCTTTATTTTCCAGGTCTCCTGGGGGGCGGCCAGTAGCACTCGCAATACCCTTGCCGCCTTGGGAGAATAAAGCGAACGCAAATCCCGCCTTTTTGCAAAAGGATTAGGCCTGCCTTGTTGCTCGATGTACACCTGCCCGAAACACAGACGACAGTTCCCGGCCAGATCGATATATCCAATTCCCTCTTTCGAGCAGATCTCTGCCGACCTCGGGGAAATATATGGCGCCATAAAGACTCCGTAGATCCCCAGATTAGCGTTCTGGTAGCGCAGGAGTAAATTAACCGCCTCGCGAGCCAGGCGCGGTTGGCCGTTACTTTTCACCTCGACCACGAGAGACTGTTCGCCCCCAGGCAGTCCGAGCTTGACCAGAAAATCCGCGGCTATTTTGCCCAGCACAGGGGCCTGTTCGATCGATGCAATGGTTATGAAAGGCACCTTTCCCAAACAGGAACGCAGGGCTGCTTCTGCATTTTTTTCTTGATCTATAGATATCGTTTTCATTGTAATAATCTATTTCAACATATGCTGAAACAGCTTATTACAATGAAATTTGGCCCATGTCAAGTTTTTTCACTAAAAAATATGGTTTCAGCATATGCTGAAACTAACTATTTTAATGAAACTCTTATACGTCCCCTGTTCAAGGACTTAAGATTGCTCCTGGTAACCTTAGGGACGTTGTTCACGATGTTGAACAAGTCTGATGTGGAGATTTTCAAGGAAGTGTCCATGGGCGGTAGATTTGGAAAATATGCCGATGCCGAGCTTGCCCAGATAAGGGGAGTAATCAATGGTATTCACCTGGAGCTGGAGTACGGCCTGCGGGTCACCGGCTGGCGGCGGGATATGAGCGATGATTTTTTCAAAAAGCGGCACCATGGAAACACTGTCATGGAGTCCATGAGCCGTTCGGTCATGGCCTGGTTGTCGCGGAACATGCCGCTCTGCTTAAAAAACTGGTCGACAAGGGTGGTCTTGCCGTGATCGACATGAGCGATAATCGCTATGTTTCTAATCAACTTCTGGTCCATAGCTCAACCCGTTCACCTGCCGGCTTTTACTGTTGCGGTACTCTACGATGAGTTTCTTCCCCTTTTTTGTTGATCCCCTTTTTTTGTCTCTGGAATACCCTGCAGTCACGGTATTTCGCCTGTTCCCTTGGGCTCGTGGCTGCCACTCCCCTTTCTTTGTCGCCGTTATGTGCTGTAGCGAACGCGTGGGTTCAAGCCCCGGGATTACGTGCTTGGGTAGAGTCTCGCCTATATAGCGTTCAATCCGGCAAAGCTCATCAAATTCCTTAGACGACGCAAAAGAGATGGCGATACCTGAGGCGCCGGCCCTGCCGGTGCGGCCTATGCGGTGGACGTAATCTTCAGCGCATTTGGGCAGATCAAAATTAATGATGTGGCTGATACCGGCGACGTCAATACCGCGTGCGGCAACATCCGTTGCAACCAACAGCCTGATCTTTCCCCGCCGCATGTTGCTCATAGTGCGATTTCGAGCACTCTGGTTCATATCGCCGTGCAGTGCTGCTGCGGCATGGCCCTGGGCGTAAAGTTCGCGGGCCAGGTTATCAGCGTCCCTTTTCGTGGCTGAGAAGATAATTGCCTTGGTCATGTCAGGGTCAGCGATGAGGTGCTTCAGCATCCGGTGTTTATGCTTCAGGTTATCGGCCACGTGCAGACGCTGTTCGATATGTTCATGGGTGGTTTTTTGGGCTGCAATTTCAACACGCTCTGGATGCTTCAGGATACGCCGCGCCAGTTTGATGATGGTGTTGTTCAGTGTTGCCGCAAACAAAAGCGTCTGGCGTTGCGGTGGCGCACTGTGTGCAATTTTCTCCACATCTTGGATAAATCCCATATCGAGCATACGGTCGGCCTCATCCAGCACCAATAGTTCCAGACCTGAGAGATTGATGCGTCCGCGCTCCAGGTGATCAAGCAATCGCCCCGGTGTTGCGATAACCAGATCGGGTGACTGCGACAATGCCATGAGCTGCTTATGGTACGGCATGCCACCGACAATGGTCGTGCTTTTAACACGCAAGTATTTGCCATAGACGCGAGCTGATTGCGTGATCTGCTCAGCTAACTCGCGGGTAGGCGTCAACACGAGTGCTCGCAGACTGCGTTTTCGGCCCGGACAAGGAGTGCTCAGGCGCTGCAGACTCGGCAGTACGAAGGCTGCGGTCTTGCCGGTGCCGGTCTGGGCAGAGGCGATCAGATCCTGCCCGGCCAGAACCTTTGGGATAGACTGGACCTGGATGGGCGTCGGAGCGGTATAACCGCATTCGTCAACGGCCTTCAGGATAGGCGAAGCTAGCTGTAAATTTTCAAAAGACATAATCGTTTCCTTTCAATTTCCGGTTCTGAGACGGGTGTGGTTTCCGCAATTCAACAATGACGGCTTCGTAAAAAGTCCATCTGCGGCGTTGCGCTTCATCTTTCGTCATTGCGACGTACTAATAACCACAGCTTCATGCTTCACGCCTTGCGGCTGCGGCAACCTCGGCTCGTGAAATATCCGGGTTGGGGGTCAAGGTGCAAGCCGCAGGGCAAACATATGCCCTGATTACGATTTACGGCAGCAACACCGATAAGACCAGCTAAACATATCGTCGTCGCCAACCAGTCGTGCTACTGCAATTTCAGGGGATTGCTGAGAGCAAGGGAGGGTCAGTGATCGATGAAAACTCAATGGCAGGATGTGTCAAAGCCTGTGCTCAGGAAAGTCCCGCCATGGCGTTAAGCAGTCAAGCAACTATCATAACGACTTTTGTAGAAATGACAACATATTTTTTCATGTTTTTTTCGTAGCGCTCGATTTACGATGTATTCCAGCCGTTTCAAAAGAACTGCGCGGTCTCCACCTCATGGAACCTGACTCGTGACAATGCGGGCAGGATTATGTCTAAGACAGAAATGGCTCGCGGTACTATTTCCAATTATGGTTATACTTACGATCAGGTAGGCTCCTTACGAGTTGTTGCAGATGCATCCGGCAATGTGGTAAAGAGGGTTAACAACGACTCAAAGGTGGAAACCGCGCTGAAGTTCCAGTGATGCCAGGGTACGTGAGCAAGGAAAAACCTTTGAAGGGCTTTTTGGTAACATTTATGAATATGTTAAGCCTGGTCATCCTGCTTGTTGGTGGCAAATGGCATCGATCGTCATGAACCAGGCACACGTCCATGTGGCATACAAGCTACCTAGCCGATTTGTAAATGGGTCCGGACCGTATGCCGAATATGGTGCCGTTGTGGGGCCTGTCAGGTCATATCAGTGACCTGATCTCAAAAAAAGATCTCCCCTGACGGCCCTCCAAAAGTAGGCCGTTCAGCTATTTGGGCAACAGCCTGTCTAGAGGTAAACGATTAGATGCTCTCATGAATAACTTGAAAAAAGGTCCTAAGAGATAGCGTTTTTGTTTATGCGGAGACAGCCAAGACTGGATGCACCCGGAGCCTCACATCACGTTAAAGACACACCTGCTGAAGGTTGCAAGAAAGATCGATCATCTGTTATCTGAAGTCATCTTTCTTCAGCGGGATTCTGTGGTAAGAATATGTTCTGCGTGTGAAGCCCCTTGTTGCAAAAGGGTGCAGTACCTTTTTGATGAAAAGGATTTGATCTTTGCCAAGGTACTTCGCCGAAATGGTGTGCCAAGAAGGAAGCACAAGGGGAGAGGTTGTCCGTTTCTCTCGCCAACCGGCTGCATTCTAACCCCTAAAGCCCGGCCCTTTGTCTGCCATCGATATTTATGTTCAAACCTGAAAGAGGAGATGGCCCGGCAAGACCCGGAGCTGCCGGAGATGATGTCTGAAAAAATCAGGATGCTGGAAGATCTCCGGGGACGGCTGTGGCAAGAATACTTACAAGTCTGACGAAAAAAGGAGGATGTCCCCGATCTCGAAAGGAAGAGCCATGAAACAGATCAGGATTATTCTGGGGGATCTGGTGTTAGATGCCCACCTAAATGACAGCCCAACCGCCCAAAAGGTATGGGAAGCTTTACCCATAGAGACTTCATTCAGCACATGGGGTGACGAAATCTATTTTTCGATTCCTGTGACAATGGCGCTTGAAAGTGATGCCCAAGAACTGGTTGAATCAGGAGATTTGGGGTATTGGCCATCTGGCAATGCTTTTTGTATCTTTTTCGGCCCAACCCCGATAAGCAACCAGGGCGAAATCAGGCCGGCCAGTGCGGTCAATATGATTGGCAGGATCATTGGTGATGCCACAAGGCTGAAGAAAAGGATGTCTGAAAAGCTGATCAGGGTGGAGAGGGGACATTAGCCAAAGGGCCGATCATCAAGTAAAGCTAAGGGGAAAGCCATGAAAACAATTGGTCTTATCGGTGGCATGAGCTGGGAGTCCTCCATCGAATACTACCGGATCATAAACGAAGCCGTGAGAGCCAAACTTGGTGGACTGCATTCCGCCAAAAGCATTATGTACTCTGTTGATTTTGCCGAAGTTGAGGCCCTTCAACGTCAGGGGAAATGGGATGAAGCCACTGAACTGATGATTGATGCGGCCCAACACGTAAAAAACGGCGGGGCGGATTTTGTCATTATTTGCACCAATACCATGCACATGATGGCAGATGAGGTCCAAATGCATATTCAAATACCGCTATTGCATATTGCAGATGCAACAGCTGAAAAAATCAAGGCCCGGGGCTTGAGGAAGATTGGGCTTCTTGGAACCAAGATGACGATGGAAGAAGATTTTTACAAGGGCAGACTCACCGAAAAACATGGATTAGAGGTCGTTATCCCGACTGCAGAGGAGAGAGAGATTGTTCATCGGGTAATTTTTAATGAGTTATGTATGGGTGAGAGAAAAAAGTCTTCAAAAGAGCAGTATGTCAGCATCATGGATCATCTTGTCAAGCATGGGGCCGAGGGCATCATTTTAGGGTGTACAGAGATAAGCCTGTTGGTTCAAGGTAAAGATAGCCAAGTCCCATTGTTTGATACCACAAAGATTCACGCTCTAGCTGCTGTTGAATATGCGCTCCGGTCGTAATGGACGGTGCGCAACTCAGCATGATCGTCCTTTTGGGTCCCTTCATGACGACAGAAGAATAGAGGTATCATGAGAATCTTGGTCTGTGATGGATTGCATCAGAGCGGCCTGGAATTGCTCCGATCCACGGAAGGCATACACGTAGATGCCCCGGACCAGTGGAGCATGGAACAAATCAAGGCGCAGCTTCCAGAATACGACGCCATGGTGGTGCGCAGCCGCACTAAGGTCACCGTGGAGATGTTGGAAAGCGCTGTTCGACTCAAGGTGATCGGACGGGCAGGAACAGGGGTGGACAACATCGACATCCAATCTGCCAGTGCTCGAGGGATCCTGGTGATGAACACCCCTGGTGCCAACGCCATGGCTGCCGCAGAACACACTCTGGCTCTTATGCTTGCCCTCGCGCGTCACATCCCTCAGGCCACTCAATCCATGCGTGAAGGGCGGTGGGAAAAGAAACGTTTCATAGGAACGGAACTCCACCAGCAAACCCTGGGCATCATCGGCTTGGGCAGGATCGGTTCCATTGTAGCCGACAGGGCCATTGGAATGCACATGGAGGTTCTTGCCCATGATCCCTACATCACCCCGGAGGCAGCAGGTATTCAGGGCGTACAATGGGTCGGGCTGGATGAGCTCTTTGCCCGCAGCCATTTCATTACGCTTCACACCCCCCTCACCCAGGAAACCAAGCACATCATTAATCGTTCAACGCTTGCCAAGATGCAACCTGGGACCTGCATTATTAATTGCGCTCGAGGGGGACTCGTGGATGAGGAGGCCCTGTATGAAGCGCTCAAGAGCGGCCATATCGCAGGCGCGGCCCTGGATGTGTTCTCATCGGAACCCCCGACGCAGAATCCGCTTCTCTCTCTGAAAAACGTCATTTTTACGCCTCACCTGGGAGGATCGAACATCCAGGCCCAGGCCAACGTGGCCCGCACCATTGCCTCCCAACTGGTGGACTACCTACAACACGGGATCATCCGAAATGCAGTGAACTTCCCTTCCATCAGTTACAAGACATACGAAAAATTGCGCCCCTACCTGACACTGGCAGAAACCCTGGGGTGCCTTCAGGGGCAATTATGCAACCCCATCGAACGTCTGGAGATCGAATACAGTGGACCTGAATTGGAGGAACTACCACTGCAGCCCATCACCCAAACCGTGGTCAAAGGGCTTCTTGAGCCTGTGTTGGCGGAAAAGGTAAACCTGGTAAACGCACCTATCCTGCTGCGGGAACGACAAATCAAACTGGTTACCTCCACCACATCGGAACCACGGGGCTACACCGGGATGATCACGGTTCGGGTCATGGGGAAAGGTCAAACATCTTCTGCGGCGGGTACGGTGTTTCCTGGAGAAGGTGCCCGCCTGATCCGCCTCAATGACTATCGGCTGGAGGCAGAGCTCCAGGGGATCAACCTCCTGATTCAAAATCTCGATCGCCCAGGAGTCATTGGGTTCATTGGTTCCACCATGGGCAACTACCGGGTCAACATTGCCAATATGCACCTTAGCCGCACTTCGGAAGGTAGCAAAGCTATGGCTATCATTCGACTAGATGAGGAGGCCCCTCCCGAAGTCCTCGACACCCTTCGCAGCCACCCCAATATTCTTTCGGTTCAGCAGGTGAAACTGTAGCACATTAGAAAAACATGAAGGTATCTCTTTGAAACATTCATCGCCAAAAGATTCAGCCACGCCTATGGGTGAAAATCCCCCCTAACCACCTCTACAAAAAATTTGAGCCTCCTTGCAAAATTTACATAATTTTTCTTGGAAACCATTCAACCTAGGGGGACCCTAACCTTACATCTCGAAGATTCCCCGCGGTTTGCTGCAAGGAGCTTCAATAGGCATCCTGTAAGCTCAGTTTAGGGGGTAAAACTTGAGTCGAAATAAATAGTTGCAATAATATCAATATGTTCAAATTTTTTGGCGCTTTTTTAAAAACGAAGGAAAATAGGAGGAAATAAAAGATTTTCGGAAGTAGACCAAATTGTTCATAAGTGGGCGACAAGGTATAATCTTCTAAAGTCCTTAACAAAAATCAGACTGCCAGGAAAGTGCCTATTTGCAAGCATTTTCGGCGCAGCTGTGTTTGATGTTTTTTAATATTAAGCCGTTATAAATTGTTGAGAACTTTTTCACAAGAACATTGTAACTACCTCTTATCCCCTTTGACAGGGCCCAGTGGATACTCTAGCTATGAAAAACTTGATACAATAATGTAAGACAGCGTTATTGCAAACTTCACAAGGGAAAAAAACTCGATTTCCATTCCGTCTCAGCTTCTATAAAAATACCGCATATAGTATCTTGTTGTAAGAAATTATACAATATTTAGTTGACATATGAAAAAAGGCGTGTATAATAGGTCAATAAATGAGCTTAGAAATGATGTGCTTACCTTCTTCCTGAAGCCAAGACAATCTGGTTGAGATATGTATAACATCTTGATTGTTGATGACGAAAAGATGGTCTCAGAGGTGCTTCAGCAGATTTTATCTCGATTCGGCTACCATGCCGAAGTTGCACTCGGGGGGCATGAAGCTCTCTGCATGTTTGATGATGGGCTGTTTGATTTAGTGATCACGGATATTCGTATGCCCGGTGTTGATGGGTATGATGTGGTTCGACACATTCGCAACTCTGACAGACCTTACACCCCAATTATAGGCATTTCAGGGACGCCCTGGCTGTTGAAAGATCACGAATTTGACGGCATCATCCCTAAACCTTTTGGGACTCAAACCCTTTTGAGTGCTGTGAAAAGCGTGATGTCTCGTGCATTAGCGCTTCACAGAGGTGCCTACGGTAAGACTCTGCCGGCAGAGGGGGAGAGCCACCTCACCTAGTTGTTTCTTATCCACGACTGTTATCCAAACCACCACCTTTGAAATCTCATACCTTTTGCTGGACGTCTACGGGTTGTTCCTCAAGGTCTGCCTCTATGGCCACCATCGTGGCATCACCCACATGGCCCCCCAGCACACAAGGAGCCAGATAAAGGCTGAGGCGGTCATCAGACGGGTAGCCGCCTTGATATCTTCCATCTCAACCGATCGTATTGCCTGGCCAATATACGGCTTTTCAACAAGACGCCCATCATAGAAATTCGGGCCGCCCAATCTGATACCAAGGGCCCCGGCAAAGGCCGCTTCCGGAATACCTGCATTGGGGCTGAGATGTTTCTGGCCGTCTCTCACGGCCGTCTTGATGGTGCGTATACAGGAGCGTTTCACAAGGGGGGCGCCAAGAGATATCACGATTGCCGAAATCCGGGCCGGTATAAAGTTGGCGGCATCGTCAAGTCGCGCTGCAAACCAGCCAAATTTTCTGTAGCGTTCGTTTTTGTACCCGATCATAGAATCGAGCGTATTCACCATCTTGTATGCCATGGCGAGCGGGCCCCCGCCTATTGTTGCATAAAACAAAGGTGCGATCACCCCGTCCACTAAATTCTCGGCCACGGTCTCTACTGCGGCTCGGGTCACGCCTGTTTCATCCAGGGACGCCACATCCCGTCCCACAATCGTCGACAGTTGCCTCCTGGCCACACCGAGGTCTTTGCCCTTAAGGGCCGCATATACCTTTAGCGCTTCCGTCTTTAATGATTTTGCAGACAGGGCGTAAAAGATCAACACCACGTGGAGCCCCTGGCCAAAGACCGGATGCACGGCCCGGGCTCCTGTCAAGGCAGCAGCGCAGATGAGCCAGGTGCCTGATACCAGGAAGATAACCAGCAAGGGCCCTGCTATTTTCTCAGAAAGGGGCCCCTTCCGAAGCCTTTTCTCCCAGGATGTTATCCACCGTCCCATCCAACGGACCGGGTGTGGCAGACTGACAGGATCACCGATCAGGAGATCCAGGGAAAACGCTGCCAGCAGCACCCATGCAAAAGAGGCTTCGCTCATCTCAAGCCAAAACCTTTCTGAGAATATCGGCGCATGCCTTGTTGGCTTCAGGAGTCTTCAGAGCGATCCGAAAGAAACGGTTAGAAAGCCCATGAAAATTGGAGCAATCCCTGATCAAGATCTTGTGTTCAGCCATCAGCCTGAAAAGCTCAGGTGCCTTTAAGTCTTCGTTCAATTTGAACAGGATAAAGTGCACATGGCTCGGAAACGGGCAAAGAGGACCAATGCCTTCAAGATAGCCAAGAAAGGTGTCTCTCTCTTTTTGGACAAAATCCGCCACCTCTTGTACGAATGATTCTTGTGATACCAGAAAGGTGCCGGCCACCTGGGCCAGACGATTGACGCTCCACGGCTGCTTGAATGGTCGAAAGGCATTGATGACTTCTGGTGCGGCGATTAAAAATCCCAGCCTGAGGCCGGGTATGGCGAATATCTTTGAGAAGGATTGCAGCACGATGACATTCTCTGCAGCCCCAACCAAGCTTTCGGCCTCCCAGTTGGGCACAAAAGGAAGGTAGGATTCGTCTACCACAAAACGCACCCCTGGATGGGCCCCAATAAGCGTCCTTAGAGATTGGATGGGTATGCGTTGTCCTGTAGGATTGTTTGGATTGCAGATGAATACGGTATCCACGTCAGCCAACCTTGATGATACCTCGTCAAGGCTTGGCTGAAAGTTTGCCTCTTCGCGAGCCAGGCAAAACGTGGGCTGAATACCGTATGCCTGACAGGCGCCCTCATAGTCAGAATAGGTGGGCCCCACGATCAAGGCCTTCTTAACCTTGAGGGCCGGGGGTATCATGTAGATAAGCTCCGTGGTTCCATTTCCTGCCAGGACCTGATCCTTTGCCAAGCCCTTTGAGACCGCAAAGTGCGCCCGTAGATCCCGGCTATCCACCTCTGGAAGAGCAATAATCTCGTTCCAACTTTTTCCAAGCACCGCCTTGAGCCCAGGGGCCATCCCAAGGGGGCTCACATTGCTGCTCATGTCCAGGATCTCCCAGGGGGAGCACCCAAGGGCCCCTGCCATTTCATAGATGTTGCCGCCGTGTCCTTTTATCATATTCTTATCTCTCGCAGAGCACACAGAGGCTCAGAGTTTTTAGAATGAATTGCTGAGAAAGCAATTCATCCTAAACTACCACGCTACCGCGTAAGATTTTTGTTAAGTGTTGGCTAAAGATACCATGATTCGAGCTATAAATGTCCGTCTGAGGCGGACTGATTGCTTGGCCCGATTTTTCCCTCTCAAAAAATCGGGTCAAAAAGACTATCTCAGGGATCTCTGTGGGCTCGAGCAACTGGAAGGAGCGGGCGAGAGAACCCGGTCGTCAGATACATAATCGACACTATACTATCACCCCTGCAAATAAAAATAATCCAGCTTCAGTCACTTCCCCCAGAGCGCCCAACATATCACCGGTAATGCCCCCCAGCTTTCTCTTGTAATAAAGTGTGATAAGCACAACGATTCCAATGAATACACCGTTCAAGAGTATGCCCCTGGAACCGAGCAACAAGGACAAGGCGACTGGCACCAAGAACCATCCAAGGTTTGCAATCCTTCTATTGGCCCCAAAGAATGCACCTGCGGTTCCCCCTTCAGGTCGAATGTAGTCCAGGAAGTGAATCGCGATGGTGAAAGTCCCCCTTGCGTAAGCGGGGATGAGGATGAGGTAAAATGCTCGATGTTCATGGAGGGAAGAAATCCCCGCCCATTTGATACTCAGGACAAAGATCAGGGCAAGGAGGCCCATGGTCCCGATGCGGCTGTCCTTCATGATCTTCAGGGTCTCTTCAAGCGTTCGGTGGCTGAAAAGGCCATCAGCCGTATCTGCCAGCCCGTCAAGGTGAAGCGCGCCTGTCATGACAGTGAGGAAGACAATATCTATCAACGAGACAATGCTTAAAGAAAAAATATGCTGTAGCACCGTGTCTATCAATGCGAGAAGAAGCCCTAAGATCAGCCCTACCAGAGGGAAATAAGGCACTACACGGGGCCCCGGCGCCTCTCTTGATTTGCCCACCGGCAGGATGGTCAGAAACTGTAAGGCTGCCAAGAAATTTTTGATCATGTCATTCCTTAACCTGGGGAAAAGTTCTCTCGCCCGCTCCCTTCGGTCGCTTGAGAGCACAGAGATCTCGGAGATGGATAGTTTGTGTGATTTTTTGAGAGGAAAAATCACACAAAACTCTTAGCCACTGTGTGGCAATGTGCTCTCCAGGACACACCATGATTGATGAGGGACATGAGCATTCGTAGCAGGCAATATGACCCGCAACCGTCCAGCCATAGCGAGTTTTGAGCAGATTTCCCCTCTCAGGAGATCTGCTCAAAAACTCTGTGACTCCGCGAGCTCTGTGAGAGAACAAACTCAACCCTTGCTGACCCCAGCCTGTTCAAAGGTGAGAACCTCTCGAAAGACACGGACCCCGGCCTCTATGAGATGCATCGCCAGGGCCGCCCCTGTACCTTCACCAAGACGCATCCCGAGGTCCAGGAGTGGCCTAAGTCCCATGTGCTTGTGCATGTGCTGGTGCCCCTGTTCCACGGATCGGTGGCCGGCAAACATGTAATCCGCTACAGTAGGACACATGGCATGGGCCAGCAAGGCCCCGGCCGTAGAAATCAAGCCGTCAACGACCACAGGTCTCTGGAAATGGGCGGCAGCGAGTATCGCACCGGCGATCCCGCCGATCTCAAACCCGCCCACCTTGCTCAACACATCTAATGGATCATTGGGATCAGGTCTGTTTATGTCAATCCCTGTTTGAATGACTTGGCATTTCCTGGCAAAGGCATCATCATCCACACCAGTCCCGCGGCCGGTCATCCGCTCCACGGGCTGGCCGGTTATCACGGCCCCAATGGCACTTGAAGGCGAAGTATTTCCAATGCCCATGTCACCGGTGCCCAGCAGTTCCACGCCTTGTTCAAACAGGTCTGCGGCTACCGCATATCCTGACATAACAGATTCTTCTGCCTGCTCACGTGTCATGGCGGGGCCACGAGTAAAATCCCTGGTTCCCCTGGCGATCTTTTTGACCACCAGCACGTTTTCTCCTGAAGTTTGTGCCTCCTGTATGGTCTTGTCAGCGGAAAAATCAGAGACATCCGCAATGATGCCCATATCTACAACCACAACGCGGGCACCTGCCTGGCGGGCCAAAACGTTGATGCCGGCCCCGCCCCGGACAAAGGTCTTGACCATCTCGCCGGTCACCTCCTGGGGATATGCGCTCACGCCCTGCGCCGCAACACCGTGGTCGCCGGCCATCACCAAAACAGCCTTGTTCTTAACCAAAGGTTCCAGGGTTCGTTGTATGCCGCACACCCGTTCCCCGATGACGTGCAGCTCTCCCAGGGCCCGGGGCGGCATGACCAGCCCGGATGTGTGCTCGCGAGCCTGTTCGATCATCCTTTGATCCGCCGGCTCGATTGATCTGACAATTTCTTCCAAGTTCATTGATTTTTCATATCCTCCTTTATACTAAATAAAATTCTCTCACCCGCTCCTTTCAGTCGCTTGAGCCCACAGAGGCCGCAGAGATGATTTTTGACTTTGCCTGATTTTTTGAGAGGGAAAAATCAGGCAAAACCATCAGCCCCTGCGGGGCACCTGAAAGAAGCGCAAAAATATCTGACGCAAGGGGTAATCGGAACCTCCACGCGTAGCGTTGCATTTTGAGCAGATTTTCCCTCTCAGGAAATCTGCTCAAGAACTCTGTGTCTCCATGATCTCTGTGAGAGATAAGACACTTCCATAATAAATTTACTATATGATAAGAATTCACAGCTTTTCCCGCCCATTGGGAACGCCCTTGACAAAAACCGGGATCCCTGCAACCATCCACACAACGCTGTCAGCACAGGCTGCGACCTTCTGGTTCACCAGTCCGGCCACGTCTCGAAATCGCCTGGCCAACGCATTCTCAGGCACAATCCCTGTTCCAACCTCATTTGATACCAGGATGACTGAACACGTTGCCTCCTCGATCGCTTGTGTAAGGGCATCTGTACGGACCAGAATCTGCTCCTGGGATGCACCATCCGCCAAGAGGTTGCTCACCCAAAGGGTCAGGCAGTCTATCAGGATCACATCTGCATGACGACTGTGAGAGGCCACAGCTTCTGACAATGCTGTGGAGACCTCTACGGTTTGCCAGTCTGAACCCCGGGCCTTTTGATGTTCCTTGATGCGTTGTCGCATCTCCTCGTCCTGGACGCAGCAGGTGGCCATGAAGACCTTCCGTTCAAAATGACGATCAGCAAACGCCAGGGCGAATTTGCTTTTACCGCTGCGGCAGCCACCTGTTATGAACACGATTTCTTTCACGGGTTGATCCCTATAGCCTTTATGATGGACTCAAGTTCAATGTGTCTCAAAAAGTGCTGTGCCAGCAAGTCATATTGTTGATCCCGAAACCCCAGTCCGCATTGTTCCTCCCCATCATAGCCTTCAAAGCCAATCTTGGAAAGCCATTGTCGAAGTATCAGGGGGTTGTCAAAGAGGCCATGCACATAGGTCCCAAAGACGTGGCCGTCCGATGAAACGCATCCATCCGAATCGCGGCAAGGCATGCCATTTCGGCTATGGATCTCAAACAGGGGATGCCCGCCCATCCGTGTGGTTTTTCCCATGTGAATCTCGTATCCTTCGCCTTCTGCACCATCCCATGAAAACTTTGTACGAGTGGTGGTCTTGGGCGTCACCAAGGTGGTTTCAACAGGTAAAAATGCAAGGCCGGTGCTGCTGCCGGGCTTTCCTTCCAGCCCTTCAGGGTCGTTTATCTGATGGCCCAGTATCTGGTAGCCACCGCAGATGCCCACAAGACGACCGCGGTTTTCCCTATAAGAAATCAGGGCCTCTGCCCAGCCAGAATCTACAAGCCATCTCAGATCCGAGCGGCTGTTTTTGGAACCGGGCAAAATCACGGCACGGTAGCAAGAAAGATCCCTCACTTTTTCTAAAAAAGAGACCTTCAGGTCTTTTACCCGAAACAGGGGATCGAAGTCATTAAAGTTGGAGATATGGGGCAGCCGGACAATGGCTACGGCCGGTTCATCCGCTTTTGGCATAGGAGAATCAATAGGATTCTCTATCACAACTGAATCCTCAGCCTCGATCCGGATATCCATGTGCCAAGGCACAAGCCCCAGCACATGCTTGCCGGTCTTTGCCTCAATCCAATGAATGCCGTCTTTGAAAAGATTTGGATCACCGCGGAACCGATTAATCAGAAATCCAACGATCCTGTCCTGCCGCTCCGCAGGGAGACACTCCAGCGTTCCCACACACTGTGCGAACACCCCGCCGCGGTGAATATCAGCCACCAAGATTACCGGGGCCTTGGCGTATTCGGCCATACGAAAGTTTACAATGTCGTGGGCCGCCAGGTTTACCTCGGCACAGGACCCTGCCCCTTCCATAATGATCAGGTCATATGACCGGCGCAACCGGTCAAGGGCCTGGCAGGCCGTCTTGAACAAAAATCCCCTGTCTTCGTAATACGCCCTGGCGTTTCGGTTCCCGAGGACCTCCCCAAGCACAACAACCTGGGAACCCATATCGCTGGATGGTTTCAACAGGATTGGGTTCATGTCCACGTGGGGGGAAACGCCAGCAGCTTCTGCCTGGACGATCTGGGCCCGGCCCATCTCTCCGCCTTCAGGCGTCACACCCGAGTTGTTCGACATGTTCTGCGCTTTAAACGGGGCAACTCTCATACCCAGATTGGCAAATATGCGGCACATGGCCGTTGCAGTAATGCTTTTCCCCACTTCGGAAGCGGTTCCAAAAACGGCCAAACAGGGTGCTGGGGAAGTTATCATCGATTACTTTCACCTTTGCTTATCGGTATCATTTTAGCTCTATATAACAACATGTTCAAACGAGCTTCAACGACGATCAATTTTGATGAAGGGTAACTGTCTGAGAGTCTTGGTGAGCGTTAGAAAGAACAGTGAACTACCGGAGGCGTTGTAAAAAGCTCAACTAATAGCAAATACGGTAGACTTAATAAATGACTACTGTTGTTTCTTTACGCTCACTTAGGCTCGAGTTTTACCCCGTAAGAAAGATCCTTGTGGAAGCACCGTAGCAATATGGCCGTTGCTATCAGTTTCGTCGCGGATTTTAATATTCCACGTGAAATTCTAACGGGGTTTACACGAATCAAAATTGATCGTTGTTGAAGCGAGCATTTTTTCAAAGACTTAAAGTGTTGCGCTTATCGAATACTTATCCAGATAACCTCTTGGGGTAATCATGAGACCTTGAAAGAGATATGATTTGCTGTTTCCAACAATCACGATGGTTTGCATGTCCACCTCCATCGCGTGCATCTCAGACAGGGTCGTCGTATGCACCTGTTGACCTGCCCGCATGGCCTTTTTTACAATCCCTACCGGTGTATCTTTGTCTCGGTATTTCAACAGTGTTTCTTGCACAGCCCCCAACTGCCAGTCCCGTTTCTTGCTCTTTGGGTTGTACAAAACAAGGACAAAATCGGCTTTGGCAGCGCACGTGATACGCTCAATAATAACCTCCCAAGGTGTAAGCAGGTCGCTCAGGCTGACGGATGCAAAGTCGTGCATCAAGGGAGCTCCAAGGAGCGTAGCAGCCGCACAGAGCGCAGGGGTGCCGGGGACTATTTCCACCAAGATGTCGTGCGGGCCGGCCGAAGATTTTCCCGGCAAGGCAACCCGAAGATTTTTTTGGTGACATACTTCCAGCACAAGGCCTGCCATCCCATAAATACCTGCATCCCCGCTCGACACAATGGCCGTATTCCGGCCCTGCATGGCATGCTCTATAGCCACGTGCACCCGATCGATTTCAGCTCGCATCCCGGTGGAAATGACTTCCTTGTCTTCAAGCAGTGCATCAATTAGCTCGATGTAGGTCTTGTATCCGACGACTACCCGGACTGAATTCAATACTTCGACAGACCTTTTCGATAGGTAAGCCAGATCGCCCGGCCCTAGACTAACTACGTATAGACGGTTCGTGCCACGGCCACTGTCACGTCTTTTGCTACCTGTTTGGGTACCAGCAGTTTGCTGGTCTTTGCCCCCAGTAGTGCTGCTCCTTCGCATACGCTTTCAACTCCGGTATGTTTCTCTACAAGTTTTGAAGGGCTTTGAACGCCCTTGACCCGATTGAGTTCTTCTGATGAGTAAAACATGATCGGAAGCCCAAACTCTTCAGCCAGTTCAATCAAACCCGCCTCATCCTTCTTAATATCAATGGTAGCCAGCCTGCACAAGCTCTTTACTGAAAGTCTGTATTTGCGGAAAACATTGTATAAGAAATTCTTAATCTCTTCTTTGCCAGTACCGCGATTGCACCCTATGCCCGCAACAAGGGTGCGGGGTCTCAGAATCAGCCAGGTTGGTGGAAGTTCTTTGATTTCGTCACTGACGTAGATCGTGGGCTGATTTTTACCCCCACTCTGCGCTCCCCCTTGAAGGGGGAGGGTTTGGGTGGGGGTGACAGTGGCTGCCGGCAAGGAATCATTCAAAAGCCTGTATGGATCAAAAACTTCTATGGGCTTTCTTTCAAGAAGTGCCATGTTAACGATCTTGATGGCATCGGGATTTTCTATGGCCAGGCCCATCTCCTGGGCCATGAGGTCTATACTGGGAATGTCGTGGGCATCCGTAGCCGTGGTAATAACCGGGACAGCCCCAAGAATTTGGGCAACTTGTCTTGCCAATTCGTTTGCGCCGCCTAAGTGCCCTGACAGCAGGCTGATGCAATGATTGCCCTTTTCATCCAGTACCACCACAGCAGGATCCTTGGTCTTATCCCTGATAAGGGGTGCTATGATTCTGACCACGATACGCGTGGCCATGATAAATATATGGCCCTTATAATGAGAAAAGGATGATAATACCCGGGCCTTAAGGTTTTCAAATCTCACACAACGATCGTCGTAGCCCTTCATATGCAAGGGGATATGGCAATCAGTATTTTTAAGACCTTGCTTAATTTTTCTGGCAAGGATAGCGCCGTTAGGCGTGATCGCCCACACAGCGTACTTATTCGAACAATTTTTGTTGTCTTTTGTTATCACAAGGGCTGTCATTTCCTGAAACCGTGAGAAAAACCTTTGTCGTAAAGTTTTGATCTTTCTTTTAACCCTGTTTCCCTCACCTCAAGCACCCTTCCCACTATGATCAATGCTTGCCTGGTGATTCCTTCCCTCTGAACCACTTCCGGGAGGTTCTTTATCCTGGTATGGATAATCTTCTCATCAGGCTGGCTTACCCGGTAGGCAACCACGGCCGGGGCATTGTCTCCGTAAGATTCCTGCAGGCTCTTCGACACTTCATGGATCATAGAAATGCTCAGATATATGGCCATTGAAGTTTCATGGGCAGCCAGACTTTTCAGGGACTCGCTTTGAGGCACCTTTGTTCTCCCTGTCATACGTGTGAGGATCAGGGTTTGGGCAATCTCCGGGACGGTATACTCCTGACACATGGCTGCGGCGGCAGCAAAGGCAGCGGTCACACCAGGGATAATCTCATAAGGCACAGATCGCTTTTCGAGTTCTGAAATTTGCTCCTGGATAGCGCCATATAGGCTTGGGTCTCCTGAGTGCAGACGGACAAGGCGTTTTCCGTCCTGATGGGCCTGGCACATCCTGGCGATAATCTCATCAAAGGCTAGAGGTGCGCTATCAATCGTGATGACATCCGGATCTGCCCACTTCAACACTGCATGGGGCACCAGTGAACCGGCATATACAATCACATCAGCCTTCTCAAGGGCGTATTTCCCTTTTACGGTGATCAGCTCGGGGTCCCCTGGCCCTGCGCCCACAAAGATAACCGGATACCGGATGCCCGTTGCCCGCTGGTCGATGATTGATCTTTGATTAGGGCTCACATTTGTGTTCCTTTTTATCTGTAACCACTGATAATCCAGACCGGGTTCAAGGCTTCCAATCTCTCACCCGATGGCATGGCCTTTCCCCGGTTAACCTGTACCTGTACCACCTCTGTTGAAAATCCGAGCCTCTGCAAGGTTGCGATGGCTCCCTCCAGGCTCCTGAATAGAATGGTATTTACTACCATGACGCCACCCGGTTTTAGATAGCCCGCGGCCGCCTTGATAATGCGCATCAAGTCTTTCCCGCCCCCTCCGATGAAGATACGATCCGGTGGGAGGAGATCCTTCAAACCACCGGGTAGTCTGGTCTGAACAATGTCGAGGTTCCTGACTTTAAATTGCTTTTTGTTTTGCTTAACATGATTAACCCGTTCTGGGTTTTGTTCCACAGCGATGATCTTACCGCCCTTGAGCAAGAGCGAAGCCTCAAGGGCCACTGATCCACTTCCAGCGCCTAAGTCCCACAAAACCAGGCCTGGCCACAGGCAAAGCTTGGAGATGGAAATGGCCCTCACCTCTGCTTTGGTTATGATACCTGCTTCATGATGATAGCAGTCTTCTGGCATGCCGAGATGCAGTTGTGGGTGATCCTTGAAATAAAGAGGAAGTACCGGGGCTGTTTCAGGGATCCCCGATTTTAGCACAATAACAACATTGAGTTTTGCAAACTCCTTGCTGGCAGCTTCTGCTGGTGAATACCAGGCGATCTGTTCCTGAGGAGTGCCCAGGTTTTCTAAAACGCACATCCTGACCTTTTCGTGACCGGCATCAATCAATTGCATGGCCAGCCATCCGGGTGTTTTCTTAGAATCTGTAAGCACGGCCACCTTGTTATTTCTTGCCACAGCATCAAGAAAGGACTTCTCAGGTCGTTTGCCATGGAGGCTTACTACCCTGGCATCATCCCATGATTGCTTGATCCGGCTGAAGGCTGCTGCTACACTGGAAATGTTGGGATGGATGACGACATTTTCCGCCCCAAGCGAAGCAACCAATAAGGGCCCGATCCCAAAGAAATTAGGGTCTCCCGAGGCCAGGACAACAATCTGCTTACGGTTCATCTGGGTCTTGATATGATTGATAAGGCCGCGCATATCCCCGGTAATCACCTTCTTCTTGCCCGGGTGGTTTTTGAAATAGGCCAAATGCCGGCGGCCTCCCACTAAAATGTCTGATTGCCGGATAATTTCGCGATGTCTCTCTGTCAGGTCCTCAGGGCCAAGACCGATTCCGACCACATGTACAGGGTTCATTGCAACTGTCCTCACCAGGCATAGAGTTTATTCATTATTTTCTGAACCTTCTGGCTGCCTCAAAATATATGTATCCATAAGCCAACCTTTTTTCTTTTTAGCCTCTTTTCTTATCTTTTTAAGATCCTCGATTATATCTTTTAGCTTCCCTGAAAGCAGGATTTCATCATCAGTCCCCAGATATCCACCCCAATAAATGTCAATATCCGCATCCTTAAAATGCTTAAAGGTAGAATAAGAATCTAACAATACTACAATATTTATGACCTCAGTAGGTGAGTATTCTTTCAGTCTTCTGCCCGTTGTAATTACGATAGTCTCCCCTATACGGTTTAAGGGGATTTTATGCTTTTCTGCTAATACCTGAACGCTAGTTATTCCTGGTATCACCTCATACTCAAAATTTACTGATCCTTCTTTAAGGATATGCTGTAGAATTTCTAAATGTCCATCATATAGCGATGGATCGCCCCAGACAAGAAGGGCGCCGCTTTCACCATCTTTCATCTTGCCTTTAATCAATTCAGTAATAACTTCTGCTTTTTGTTGACGCCATGTCTTAACCCCTTCCTTATATGACTTACCACTTTTTTTACGTTCAGGAATCTTCGCAGTCACAACCCTATATGTCCCTCTATCCAGATATCTTTTTAATATCTCCTTTCTTATCTTTAGGAGATCCTCATGTCCCTTCTGTCCCCTCTTTTCAAGAAGGAAGAATACATCTACTTTTTTCATTGTGTTTATCTCCTTGACAGTAAGATAATCAGGATTGCCAGGCCCAATTCCAATAAGATATATTTTCTTCATCTATCTCCTTATCAAGGCTGTTGAAAGATATTCTGTTTCTGGTAGAGACTCATTATACTTAAGCAGATCATAGATTGCCTCATCATCGAGTCCAATCCACCTTGCCAGGTATGCCCTTTCAGGCATTAGACGTCGGACTGATTCGATTAATACAGGCAGCCCCTTGTTAACCTTCATAAATACGGTTGTAGAATGCCTATTTATCAACTCAATTACTGTTCCCATATCAGATGGCATTTCATATACACCAATGTTTTCAGTCTTTCTGCATAGTGGAATACCAATTTTTCGCCAACGAGTCGGCACCCATGGACCGGAATCTTCAGTTTCTCGCCACCGGGCAGTGTTACCTTGACGGAATCGGGAGCTTGGCCTGCCATAAGCAGCATCAGCGCAGCCTTGGCAGCGGCTGCTGTGCCAGTGGTAAAGCCCGATTTTAAATACCTCTTAGGTTTCATCTTACGACCTATCCAAAAAAGAAATAGACCAAAGCGACTAAAAAAATACTCAAGATGCGAAAGCTCTGGCTCATTAATAGCATCTGAGTCCCCAGTTTGGGCGAAAAGATTCCCACGTATCTTGGCAACTGGTGCCGCAGGGCACGTACGGGGAAGGCGATAATGTTTCCGAACAAAAGGGCCAGCACGGTCTGTTTTACGGTGAGCGCCCCTGCCTGCAAAAGAGCACCCGCCGCTGCAAAGCCTGAGGTAAATTCGGCTGCCAGGCTGAATATGACCACAGAGACCGCTTCAACAGGCATGAGCTTTGTGGTGATAAAGCCCGCAGTAAGCTGGCGCAGCCACAGAAAAAATCCTAACTTATTAATGATAAAGACAACGACATATATCGGGACAACGTAAAGAGCGATTTTGAAAAAACGGCCGGGAATCTTCTCCTTTATCCCCTGCCATACCTGAGCCCAGCCCCTTTTCTCGGGCAAGGGAACAGCCACAGTGCACCGCGCGGCATCCAGTGCGAATCTGCCGTAAAGCAAATAGCAAAATGTTCGGAGTACGGCCGCCAGGAAGGTAAGGACAATGTAAAGGATACCAGCAATTCCCGTGAGAGGCAGGATAATAAAAAAGGTGGTAGGAAGATGCAGGAAAAAGGCAGGGAGCCCATTAATAAAGTTGGACAAAAACAGTTCTTTTTTGCTGATCTTTTTATCTTCGTAATAGTTTGCCAACATGGTGTTAGCTGCCACACCTGAAAAAAAGGCTGTGGTAAAGGCAGTTCCGCTGTAGTCGCACAGATGCCCAAAACTGAGCAAAGGGCGGGAGAGTGTAGCAATTTTCGTGACCCAGCCCAGCCCTTCTATGATATTTCCCACCACAAGTCCCACGGCGATCAGAAACATAAGTCTGGCAAGAGGCCAGACAAGCCTTTTCAATACCATGCTCCAGCTTATGGCAGGGTTATCATAATTGGAAAGAAAAAGGACCGAGAGGGTTAAGAAAAAAATCAGAAACCCAACTCCAATATCTCTCCTTGTTCGTGAAGGTGCCTCTGTGCTCATGTTTTCTTGTTCTTTACGATAAGGAGAGTAAAGTAATTGGGCTTTTTGTCCACCATTTCCTTGATATCGGTTACAATTTTTTCATCAGGCTGGCCACAGCATGTTATACCGATCGTTGTTTCCGCTAAATTCATCTCCTTAAGCACCGAATAGATATCTTGAAAATGACGGTAGGCCTTTAACATCACAATGTTGTCCACCTGACGACCGAGCCTTCTTAAATGTTCGCCTCCTTTTGACCCTGAAAGAACCAGAAGAGACTCTTCCCCCTCGGCCAAAGGGAGATGGACTAAGGCCGCTGCAGCCTGGTAAGATGCGATGCCGGGAACAGTCTCGATCTCAATATACGGCGCAATCTTTTTCACCTCACGCGCGATATAGCCGTACGTCGAATAGGTCAAAGGGTCTCCCAGCGTGATGAAGGCTACGTCTTTGCCCTTTTCAAGCTCTTCTACTATGGTGGCGGCGTGTTGTTCCCAGCACTCTTTTAGAACTTTCCTGTCCGAGGTCATAGGAAAGGAAAGCCTGATCACCGGGGTTCCTTGGGGAAGATGAGGGCGGGTAGCCCTCATGGCAACACTGTGGCTGTTTTTGCTTGAAGATGCTGCAAAAATGGTGTGCACGCTGCCAAGAATACGAACCGCCTTTAACGATATGAGTTCCGGGTCACCAGGGCCCACCCCGACTCCAAAGAATTTCCCTGTTTTCTGCTTCATGATTCGCCTTGTTCCAAAACGAGTTTGATCAGCGCGTTTACCACGCTGGCTGCCACATTGGAACCACCCTTACGGCCGACATTGGAAATAAAGGGCCTCCTGGTTTTCATGAGAGCGGCCTTGGACTGAGCAGCATTCACAAAACCCACAGGAAGCCCGACCACTAAGGCAGGGCGTGCAAGGCCCTGGTCCATTAACTCCAGGACCCTGAATAGGGCTGTTGGGGCATTTCCAATGACGTAAATGCCATCTTCTATGAAAGGAATGGCATGGTCCACAGCGGCTGCAGCGCGGGTGATTTCCATTTGCTCTGATAGCTCGAATACACTTGGGTCATTCATAAAGCACATGACCCGGGTTCCAAAAGGCTCCAGATCGGCTTTGCGGACTCCGACCCTGCCCATTTCCGTGTCGGTGATGATGTTTTTGCCCTGCATGATCGCCTTGATGCCAGCCTGAATGGCCTCGGGATGAAATCGAACCGTATGGATATAGTCAAAGTCGGCTGTGGTGTGGATCATCCTTCTGACAATACTCCACTGGTCTGGCGGAAATCCGTGCTCACCGGCCTCCTGGTCTATAATCTTGAAACTTTCTTTTTCAATTTCGTGTGGTTTCATTCTTATGTCTCCAGCAGTGACGAACAAAGTTCTGGGCAACAATGGGATTACTGCCAAAATGGAGATGCACGTAGCTCCCTAAGGCATTCTCTACTAGAAAACCTTCTCCATGTGTATCTCCGGTCCTGCGATCTGCAATCCTGTAGGCAAATTGTACATCTCCGGGTGTTTTAATTATCTCGGAGTAATGGAATTCGTGCCCCCGAATAGTCTGTCCGACAGCACCCAGGGGACACGAGAGAGCCAGTGTAACCTCTCTGTATCCCAAAGACTTCAAGCGTGAAAGCATGCGTACCGTAAATGGATAAACACCCGCCATGGGGTAAAAGCATCCCTCGGTGTCCTCAATGCCCTGACACAGAAACATGAACCCGCCACATTCGGCATAGACTGGAAAACCCTTTTCTACTAGGCTCTTGATTTCTACTCTCAGGGACAGATTATCCGACAACCTTGGGGCAAATAGTTCAGGATATCCGCCACCCAGATAGAGCCCGCTGATTCCTTCTGGCAGGCGTTTATCCCGAAGCGGCGAGAAGAAGACAAGTTCAGCCCCAAAGCATTCGAGTATGTCAAGGTTATCCTGATAGTAAAAGCAAAATGCTTCATCCCTGGCCACACCTATGCGGACAGGATACAACTTGCCCGAAGGAGGATCTTTGCTTATTTCTTTTTCGGGAACATCCGGTAGCTCCTCCAAGAGGGCTTCTAAGTCAACGGAGGTTTCCACGAAGTCTATAAGGCTCTCAAGAGAGGTTGACGATAACGGGTTCTCCTCTCGGGTAACCAAACCGAGGTGCCGCTCTGGTATGGTGAGCGCCTCGTTGCGAGGGATGCCACCCAGACAGCGGACCCCTCCCAGTTGATCTATGGCCTGCTTGAGATACCTCAGATGTGTTTTGCTCCCAATCTGGTTGAAGACCACCCCCAACAGGGTAAGGTCTGGATCGAAAGTGGCGAATCCATGCACCAGAGCCCCTGCGCTTCGGGCCATGGAGCGTGCATCCACGACTAGGAGCACAGGCAAATTCAGCCACTTGGCCATCTGGGCAGTGGAGCCCGCCTCACTCTTGCCGTCGTAACCGTCAAACAGGCCCATCACACCTTCCACAATGGCAATATCAAAGCCCCGTGCATATTTTTGAAAAACGTCTCTGTCGTAACCCTCTGTGAGCATCCACCCGTCCAAGTTTCTGCTGACAGCACCGCAAACCTGGCTGTGATATCCCGGATCGATAAAATCCGGTCCCACCTTAAAAGCACAGACCTTTAGGCCGCGCCTCTTAAAGGAAGCCATAAGACCAAGAGCAATGGTTGTCTTCCCCGACCCACTGTGTGTGCCTGCTACGACTAATCCTTTAATGTTTTACTCCTTATCTACAATTCAATCCGGTGGTCTTTGGCGACATCTTTTATGTGTTGAATAAAGATGTTCGCAATGTGAGAATTTTCGCCCATTCCCTCAAGCACGGGGGTAACCTTGATTCCCTTTGACTTGAAAGTCATCTTCCAGGAATCATCCTCATCACCGGCCATGTCGTTGGTAGCATGGTCACCTGCAACAATCATTAAAGGTTTTAACACAACTTTTCTTATCCTGTCTTTAATTAATCCGGAAATAACATAATCAGGGCCCGGGAACCCCTCAACCACGCCTATATATACAGGTGTCTCAGGGTACATTGTTCTTAATGTTTCTTGAAATTCTATGTACGCACCAGTAGATAAACATTCATTTCCGTGTCCCATATAAACCAGAGCCGCTTTATTTTTCCGGGCCAAATTCACATCGGCTTTAACTGCTTTTGCGGCAATTTCCAGATCTTCATGATAAAGGTATTCGTCCCCTTTTTTCCCAAATAAAGGTCTTCCCAGAACTATTTTCTTGAAAGGCTTATGCTTGGTTCTAATTGCGGCAATAGAATCCAGGCTATCCACACAGGATTTTAGATCCAGATACTCCTCACCTTCAAAAACATGGGTAGGCTGTACAATGATTGTAGTATACCCCTCATCTTGCAGATCAGCTATGGTAGCAAGGGGTGCTTTAACGTACAGGATCTCTCTGGGAATATCTTTGTTTTCCTCCAGGAATTTCTTATCATTCTGCCTTTCATGCCAGATATTCCTGATGATGTAAGAGGTAAAAGCCAGTTTTACCTTCACCCCAGGAAAGGTATCCTGAACCTGTTTTTGAATATTTGTAATGGCCACCAGCGCGGAAGGATAACTTGTGCCAAATTGGGCCAGAACAATAGCTGTTTTGCCTTCCTTTTTTCCCATCCCATAGGATGTGGCCCAAAATACCATCAAAAGGATGACTGTCAAAACCGTGACCCCGACTTTCCTGATAATCAGCATCTGTTTCATGAATACCTCCTTTTTTGGTAATAATGTCTGCATACCTGCGACTGTCTGAGACGCTTTTACAGATCACCCACCTCTCGCACAAAGAAAAAAATCCCCAGACCGGTGAATCAGCCTGGGGATGTCCCTTTTTTATCCTCAAACTTCTCCATTAACAATCCTGTCACCGAGGATTGCAACAGCTTATGTTACAGGCAGGTCTTCTGGCTCCCCCGGCGCTTTGGCTAGCCTTCCCATTCCGCTTGAGGGAACAGTGGCGTTAATCCCTATAAGAGGATGTGCCAAAGAGATAACTTCCCCAATCGGTG
>QMMN01000031.1 GCA_003647275.1 Deltaproteobacteria bacterium | reverse complement strand
CGGGCTTGCTCACTAAATCCCAAAAACTCGGCCCAAGGGCCTCAAACAGTTTAGGATTTGCCCACTAAAGTGGGCCGTTCGCTTCGCCCGGATGGGTGCCCCAAAAAGCTCATAATTGCCGCTCAAATGAGTTATGCAAAGGTCTCTAGGAATCGTCATGAAATAGGATGATTTCCCTTTAGGCTGAGGCTTCACTTCATGTCGTATTTCGGATTTCAGCCTCTGGCTCAGAGAGATCACCTGCTTCAGGTTTACAAGACGATTCAATGAACGACTCAATCGCGCACCACTAATCGCTCTTTTCATATAGGTGGAGGGCCATGGCCACTGCAGCGGCTTCTTCTTGGGTCAGCCCCTTTGAGGGGGCCAGGGCGTCCGGGGATTGACGATCCTTCTTGGCATCCAGGGAGGCAAAAATCCTTCCGGTAATCTGCATGATTACTTGCAGAATGCCAAGGACAACGAATATACCGACAAAGCGTATAAGTAATGTGGAAATAGCATAGCCCCAATCGATAGTTCCCATAACAATATCCTTTTAGGTGTCCGATTACAGGGTCTCTCGCCCGCTTCTTTCAGTCACTCTTTTACCGTTAACCAAACATGGCAATGAGCATGCCGGCTGCCGATGCGCTGCCGATGACACCGGCCAGATTCGGGCCAATGGCGTGCATGAGCAAAAAATTGTTGGGATTCTCCTGTTGTCCGACCGTCTGTGAAACACGTGCTGCCATGGGGACGGCGGAAACCCCTGCTGAGCCGATGAGAGGGTTCATTTTGTCCTTTAAAAAAAGATTCATAATCTTTACCGTCAGGATGCCCCCCACGGTACAAACAGCAAAGTCGATCAGGCCAAAAGTAAAGATGAGCAACGGCTTGGGCGTAAGAAATTTGTCAGCCTGCATGGTGGCGCCTACTGAGATGCCCAGAAATATGGTCACGATATTCATAAGAGAGCCCTGTGCTGACCCGGCCAATCTGTCTACGACGCCACTTTCCCGCATAAAGTTTCCCAACATGAACATCCCCATTAAAGGGGTTACTGCAGGGATCAAAAGCGCGATGACCCCCACTACGATGAGGGGAAAGAATATCTTTTCACGTTTAGAAACAGGTCTAAGCTGTTTCATGACGATCTTTCGCTCTTCCCTAGACGTTAGAAGTTTCATGATCGGAGGTTGAATCAAAGGGACCATAGCCATATAGGAGTAAGCGGCAAGGGCATTGGCCCCAAGGAGATTGGGCGCCAGTTTAGCAGTGAGATAGATCGTTGTAGGTCCATCAGCCCCTCCAATAATCGCCACTGATGCCGCCTCCTTTAAGGTAAACCCAAAAAGGAGGACACCCAGGAATGTGACAAAGACACCGAGTTGAGCACCGGCTCCAACAATCAAGGTTTTCGGATTGGCAATCAGGGGCCCAAAATCAGTCATGGCTCCAAGCCCCAGAAATATGAGGCACGGGATAACCTCCCATTCCACGCCGTAATGATAAAATATATTGAAAAGTTCACGTTTGCCATGGGCATCGAATCCCATGAGAGGCGTTAAGGGAAAATTAACAATGAAGATTCCAAAACCGATAGGAAGCAGGAGCAAGGGCTCGTATTTTTTTGCGATGGCCAGATAAATAAAAAATAGGCCGATAGCCCACATGATGATGAGTTTATAGTGAAGATTAAAAAGCCCGGTTTGTGTATGCAAGATATTTAATAAGATATCGACAAATGCGTTCCAACTCATAACCCTATTCCTTCACCCATTATAGCTGGAGAAATTGTGGCCGCATCCGTACAGAGGGGACCACATATGTTAAAACACTCTGGGCAAGGCCACAGAGTGTTACAATGGGGCCTTTACCAGGAAAACAGACCAGAGGTCAAGCAGATTCCACTGGCTGGTATGTATGTGCAAGGAGGGTTGAAATTGAAGCTCCCTGCAGCAAGCTGCGGGGTTAGCGAACGCTTTTGCAGTTCAAATTGCCATGATCTGAGCAGGGTCCGTGGATCAGCATGCTTCCCGCCTGCGAGGTACTGCCGCCAAGCAGAACCTTGCCCGTTAAGGGGCGCTTTATATAGGATCATTCACAAATAATACGATTTTCACCGGGTTGAATGGTCAGGTCTCCCTCTATTGTGATGGTCAAGTTTCGTCTCATTTCCAAGTCCAGGATTTCTTTGCGTTTTTTGTTCAATAAGTAGTCAGCTACGTTGCTGGGTACGATCCCTTTTACCTGGGTGATATTCTCTTTGAGGGTTTCAGAGCGAAGCCTTCTCAGAAATTCGAGCGCCAGCCTCTCAGCAGATGGAACCATCCCTTTCCCCTGACAATGAGGGCATGGCATAAAACTCCCAAATTCTATGGATGCAGCGATCCTTTGGCGGGCCAGCTCCATGAGGCCGAACTTGGAGATTTTGCCTATATTAACCCGGGCTTTGTCCAGCTTGGTATGCTCTTTCATCGCCCTTTCTACAGCTAAATTGTGTTTGCGTTCCCGCATATCAATAAAGTCAATGACAACAAGGCCACCCAGGTCCCTCAGGCGGAGTTGACGCGCAATTTCACCAGCAGCTTCTATATTTGTCGCGTATGCGGTCCCTTCCATGGAACCTTCACGTCTAGCTTTACCAGAATTGACATCAATAGCAACTAAGGCCTCTGTGGGATTGATCACGATGTGACCGCCTGATTTCAAGGGGACCCTGCTCGCAAATATAGAGCCAATCTGATCCTCGATTTCATACCTGGTGAAGAGTGGCTCCGGGTCCTTATAGTGTTTGACGATTCTTGTATGCCTTGGAGATATAATTCGAATAAAATACTTCACATCTTGGAAAATGTCCTTGTTATCTATGAGGATTTCGTTTACCTCGGATGTGAAATGATCTCGGATTGCCCGAATTGCAACGTGGCGTTCCTTGTAAAGGAGACAGGGGGCAGGGGTGGAAACGCCCTGTTTCTTAATGTTTTTCCATAGACGAAGCAGGTAGCGGACATCTTTGGAGATTTCTTGTTTTTTTTGGTTTTGAGCAGCGGTCCTGAGAATCGTACCAAAACCTTCGGGAATTTTTAGGGAATCCATGATGTCTTTGAGACGCTGGCGTTCTTTTTCATCTTCGATCTTTCTGGAAATGCCGGAACTTTTCCCTCCAGGCATCAGAACAACATAGCGGCCTGGCAAAGAGATAAAAGTGGTAAGCATGGCCCCTTTGTGCAGGATGGGTTCCTTGGTGACCTGGACCAGGAGCTCCTGGCCGGGCTTGATAAGATCTCGTATGCCAATGGTCCCCTTTTTGCCGGCCGGGGGCTTTTCGATGGAATAGTAGTCACTGTGTATTTCATGTTGCTGTAAGAAGCCGTGCCTTTCCGCTCCGTAGTCAACAAAGACCGCTTGCAGGCTTTGTTCCACGCGTGTGACGAGCCCCTTGTAAATGTTTCCGCGCGTGATTTGTCCGGCCGTGGTCTCAATATGGAAGCTTTCCAGGCAGTTACCCTTTACCAGGGCAATGCGACATTCTTCCGGATCAACCGCGTTGATGAGGATCTTGTGTCGTTCCTTTTTTTGGGTCATAACTTAGGTGGCCTTTAAATCCCTAAAATTCGCATATCGCCCCTTATAGGGCCTGGCGGCTACCATGACTTTCATGATATCGCCGGACCTGATACATGAAGGCTTCAAGGCGGGTCAAGGTATTGGTCTCGGTTTGTCCGTCATAGGACAAATTCAGATAAGGAATGTTATTGTGTTCCTCTTTACACCGCTTCAAAAGGGCACTGACGATCGTTCCCGGCATGCAGGTGAACGGCATGATGCTCACAATGCCTGCAGTTTTCCTCTTGATGTAATCGATTGCTTTTCCAATGCTTAAGACAGATTCACCTCGGAAGCAAGGATGAAGATAAGGGCGTGCGTTTTCCAAGATTTCCTCAGTAGGGGGCTCCCAGAGATATCTGAGCATCCCTCCGAACACGGCACTATATTCGTGTTCGTACCTGCGTTGCACGCGGTCTGTCCAGACATTTTTGAGCCATGTTTTAAGCTGTCGCTTCTTAAGGCTTCGCTCTTTGCCGATATAATTGATATAGAGCACCCACTCAGACACGGGAGACATCCAGACCTCCCCGCCAAGGGCCTCAATCTTTCGGATGGCATCTTCATTGGCAAACCGATTGGCCCTGGTATAAATCTCTCCCACAATCCCTACCACGGGTTTGCTTCCCACATCTTTTACAGGTATGGCTTCAAATGACGCCCTGATCTCTTTCAGCGTTTGAATAAGGTCACCCTGGTTTTGAACCGTGCTACAGATCGCCTCAAGGGCCCTTTTGTAGACGCGATCCGAAGCGCCGGGCTCGGTTTCGTATGGCCGGATTTGACGGACCAGCTTTTCCAGGAGGTCCACTGCCACAATCCCCTGCCAGCCCAGTTTTGGAAAATGCCCATTGACCATGCCGAGTTCTTTATAAAAGACCTCACTCTGGTCAGGGGCATAGATGGGAACATCGCTGTATCCGAGCTTATCCAAGACAAGGCGGTGAAAACGGTGGTACTGACCATAACGACAGGGGCCGGTCCCAGAAGGCATGAAGAAGGCTGATTTTTTGGGATCAAAATCTGGACGGCGGAGACATTTCACCATGTCTCCTGTTGTAAGAATGCATGGATAGCACTCTTTACCTGAAGTGAGCTGTCGTCCAAGGGTGAGGGTCTCCTCGTCTGAATCTGGAAGGACTTCTGCTGGCACCCCGCAGGCCTTGAAGGCTGCAGCCACGGCATAGGCCTGATCGGTCATTGGGGGTATAAAAACCTTCCGGCCTCCGGTCTTCCTGGCTCTCATGGGGGTGCCTCTGGTGACCTTTTTGGTGTCTGACTTGATGTTTTTCAGGCTGTCAAGAAAGGCCTCCAGGCGAGTCACCGCACCCACATCTGCGCTGTGTTCGTCGATTTCGATCTCAAGGTATGGTTTACCTTGGAGCCGATCCTGGAAAAAGTGGGAGATGAAGGAGTCAGGTCCGCATCCAAAGTTCGTGATATAGATGGCAAAAAGCCGAGGATCGCTCCTGATGATCTCAGAAGCACTCAAGATCTTTTGCCCAAATCGCCAATACTGAGCCTGCACATCTGGACTATGGACGGCGACATTATCAAGATGCAGAAAGTCCATTGGCATGGCCAGCGTTCCAAGGTCGCGAAGTTTCTTAGGCAGGTTCAGGTTAATACCCGGGTCAAATCCGTTGTAAGGCCTGCTGACGACCACCATCAGCTTTTCATCTGGCTTCAGTTGCGCAAGGATCTCGTCTCCCCGCTTAAGGAGCCTGTGATAAAATCGCTCTTGAGCCTGCCATGCGGCCTCAGTGGCATTCTTGATGGCTCCCGATCCAATCCTCAGGCTCTTCCCAAATCGTTTCAATCCGGCAAGGAGTTGTGAATACCCCCGTCCAAAATACAGCACGGGCTGGAGCACTCGCACGCCAGCCTCCTTAAAGTTTATGGATGAATGCACGGTATAGGCCAGCGTCTGGGCATAGGGACAAAGATAACTGAAAGCACAGTTCGACGGTCGCTTGATGTCAACAACATGAGGAAGAAAGATGGTTTTTAGCCCCTTATTAATGAGGTCCAGGATATGGCCGTGAGCGACCTTGATGGGAAAACAGGTCTCTGCCACAATGCGTTCCACACCTTGGTGGATGAGACGCTTGTGTGTCTGTTCGGAAATAACGACCTTATAGCCCAGTGTTTCAAAAAAAGTAATAAAAAAGGGGGCTAGCTCCATAAAAAACATGGCCCTGGGTATACCTATGGTGCCCCGCCTTCCTGGCGACCCAGTGTGTCTCACTTCTTTAAAAGGGGCCTCCAGAAGCCATGCCTGCCTTTCGGCAAACAGGTCAGGAAGCTGGCTTTTCTCCTGCACTTTGCGGTCAACCTCATAGCGTTCGCAACGGCTTCCGTAAAAAAGTGGCTTGCTCCCTTCCAGCATAACCTTTCGGATTTCACACTGGTTTGGGCACTTTTTGCACTCAAAGGATTTTATGGTGTAACGAGATTTACTTAACTCAAAACCCTTAAACTTGCTTTCCTTCCAGGTCCGTTCCTTCATGGCAAGAAGCGCAGCCCCAATGGCCCCGGTCACGTCACAATGTGGAGGCACAGTAATGGGCTTTCCCACCACCTTCTCAAAGGCTGCCACGATCCCGCGGTTCAGGGCTGTGGCACCCTGGTAGAAGATATGGTCTCCTACTTTGCGGTGTTCCACGACCCGATTCAGATAATTTTCCACAATGGAATAACAGAGACCAGCGACCAGATCATCCTTGGCACATCCCTGCTGCTGATAGTGTACCAGGTCCGACTCCATAAAGACCGTGCACCGCTCTCCTAAACGTACCGGACGTTTAGCCGAGGTTGCTAGCGTTCCAAACTCTTTCTTGATGGACAGACCGAGCTTTTCGGCCTGTTCTTCAAGGAAGGAACCCGTACCTGCAGCGCAAACCTTATTCATCATGAAGTCTACAATCACGCCGTCCATCAGGCTAATGTACTTGGAGTCCTGGCCGCCGATTTCAAAAATCGTGTCCACCCTGGGATCAATATCAGCTGCAGCCGTTGCCTGGGCTGTGATCTCGTTGCGTATAATATCAGCCCCTATAAAGTCTCCGGTCAAATACCTCCCCGAACCGGTGGTGGCTGCCCCGACGACTTTGACACGGTCTGCCCACTGTTCGCCGATGATCCTCAGGCCCTCTTTGACAGCCTCAAGAGGCCGACCAGCGGTCATCAAGTAGGCTTTGGCCACAAGATCCTTTTGGGCGTTGATCAGGACAACATTCGTACTGATGGATCCGACATCAATGCCCAGATAGACTTCCGCCTGTTCGGCCGTTCGCCTGTTCGGCCGTTCGCCTGTTTGCTGAACGCTCGCATCTACCCTTTGACCAACACCCCGGTCCACCAGGGGGGGCAGCCGCTTTGCCTCGCTTACATGGTTTGCGATATATGCCTTGAGTCGTTCTATTCCCTTAAATGGTCGGTATGAGGCCTTGTCTTCCATGGTTGTGAGAGCGGCCCCGATAGCGCCCATTGAAAAGAAGTGTTCTGGAACAATAAGTTGGTCTTCACCCAACTCCAATACCTCTTGAAAGGCCTTCCGAACGCCATGGTTTGCTGCAACCCCACCTTGAAAGGCCACAGGACTGCGGATCTTTTTCCCTTTTCCGATATTGCTCTTCAGATTACGGGCAAGCGCAAAACAAAGCCCGGCAATGATCTCAAAATCTGGTGTGGCTCCCTGCTGGAGGTGAATCATGTCGGTCTTGGCGAATACAGTACATCGGCCGGCAATACGAGGCGGCGTTTTGGACTGTAGCGCCAGGCGGCTGAATTCTTCGATGGTATAACCCATGCGATGGGCCTGCTGGTCTAAAAAGGAACCGGTCCCGGCCGCACAAAGGCTATTCATGGCAAAGTCTTCAACCACCAACTCCCCAGAGGTATCCCGGCTCACCAGGATCAACTTGGCGTCTTCGCCACCAATTTCAATAATGGTCCTTACGTGGGGATGAAAATACTCGATCGCCTTGGCCTGGGCGATGATCTCGTTTACGAAAGGCCCCTCCAGTTCTTTGGCAAGCTGGGTTGCTCCAACGCCGGTAAGAGAGCATGAGGCGATTCGCTCAACAGGCACAACCCCTTCAAGAAGCCTGGACAGCACCGCAGCCGTCGTGGTTAGGGGTTCGCCCTTGGTCCTGGTATAATCCTCCCAGACCACCCTTTTTTGATTGTCCAGCAGGACCGTATTAACACTAACGGATCCCACATCGATCCCGAGATGAACATCCGCCGTGATAGGTTCGAATGCATCCGACATACTTGCAACCTCCTGTTCGGTAAAGGAGATCAACAGGTTCGGCTCATTTTACGACCAATGATTGACTTGGGGTCACTAACACTGTCTTGATAAAAAAACAATCATTTTCTCAATAATACAGCTACATACAATCTAAAATTGCTGGTTTGAAAAAAGGATGTTATCTAACTCTTTCAGCACGAAGTGAATGGCCTGATTCTCCTTTGAGGTGGGAGGGATGGCCTTGATCGCGCTTTGCCTGTACCCTGACTTTTTTACCTGATAATAGCATAAAGGAAATTGGACCGCTATAAAGGTAAATGGTGCCTTGCCCTATATAGGAGAGCTCATCCGGACTTTTTCCTCCGTATATCTCTGCCCCAGAAGGTTTGGAGATGATGGTTCGACAGACCATGAAGCGGGGTCTGACCGTGATCTGCTTTGGGCTGCATGCAGCCAGACATATTGTCCTTGCCAGGATGAGGCCTGCGTAAACCTTAATCCGTGTCATCCGCTTTGTCGGCTTTTAATAGTGGAAGTTGCCCTGATGTGTCCATGGCGAAATAGAGCAATATAAGCCCATTGATGTTGCTATCAACACGACATCTAATATAGAGGAATACTCATTTCGTTTGTACAGAGGCCTTGTGGTATTCGGGGAATTCCGGCAGCAGTGCTTTTGATTGAAGCAAGCACTCGGCCTGGCTTGTGAACCGATGCGACAGTTGCATGTAGTGATTTGCTTCCTTGACACGTCCCCGCTTTAGACACCCTTTTGCATAGATTTCACACTTTTTTTTCAGGACCCTGACCGCTGCGCGGTATTGGCTTGAAGTTAGCAAGCCGCTTTCGAGGATTTTTTTTAAAGCATGGATGCGAAACCGGTCCATGCCAGACCTTCTTGAAAGCTGGTCTGGGTGCCCACCCCGTTTAATCACAAGCGGTGCCTCAAGCAAATATATAGGGAATCGGCAGGCGACCCTAAGCCAAAGATCATAATCCTCGCATACAGGCAACATTTCATCAAACCCGCCTACCTCATCGAGCAGTCGGCGTCTCATCATCACGGCCGAAGGGCTTACAATGCACAGCTCTAGACCATGTTCAAAGATCATCCCGGAATACTTCTTATGCCGTTTTTTGGGATTGACCCTAATGCCCTTTCTTATCCAGATCTCCTCGGTCTGGCAAATCAGGGCATCTGGGTGGGTATTGAAAAATGCCACCTGGGCGGAGAGTTTTCCGGGGAGCCATAAGTCGTCAGAGTCGAGAAATGTGATAAGGCGCCCCGACGCCCGTTCAATACCAGCGTTTCGAGCTGCGCTAACCCCTTGATGGCTTTGCCTTACCAGGCAGATCGGTTGGCAGGATTCGAGGACCTTCGGGGTGTCGTCGGTTGACCCATCGTCTACAACAATTATTTCGAAATCGCGAAAATCCTGCGCCAAGGCAGAGCCAATCGCCTCCTTGAGAGCCCATGCGCGATTATAGGTGGGGATGATAACGCTTACAGTTGGCATGGCATGTTGTTTTAAACCATAATATATCAGAAACCTCAAACAAATTTTGTTTTATTATGTTAAAGGTGGAATCTGTCATTTGGGACCTATTTATTTCCTTGCAATAGACGATTGTGTGTGGTAAACATCAAAATCAGGATAAAGATATAAGTGTGTGCTGTTCATAGGTACATCGATCATGGCGCAACCATCTGCGTGATTGATATTAATGCGTATTGGGAGTCTGAAAAGTGCTGAATGCCCTATTGGGTGTCTTTTCTAATGACTTGGCGATTGATTTAGGCACGGCCAATACCCTTGTATATGTTAAAGGGAAGGGGATCGTGCTTAGCGAACCATCTGTCGTGGCGGTTCGTACTGATCACAGGCCTAGGAACAAGGTGTTGGCGGTTGGAGCAGAGGCCAAACGGATGCTGGGACGCACACCCGGCAATATTGTTGCCATCCGACCCATGAAAGATGGGGTAATTGCCGATTTTGAGGTCGCTGAGGCGATGTTGCGACACTTTATCCGAAAGGTGCATAACCGTGGAAGCCTCATACGACCCAGGATCATCATTGCCGTTCCGTCAGGGATTACCCAAGTGGAGAAACGTGCAGTGACGGAATCGGCTGAATCAGCGGGTGCGCGCGAGGTGTTTTTGATTGAAGAGCCTATGGCTGCAGCCATAGGGGCAGGCCTCCCGATTACAGAGCCCACATGCAATATGGTCGTTGACATCGGGGGTGGTACCACCGAGGTCGCCGTCATATCCCTTGCGGGTATCGTTTACAGCCGCTCGATTCGGGTGGGCGGGGATAAGATGGACGACGCCATTGTTCAATATATCAAGCGAAAATATAACCTTTTGATTGGAGAAAGAACAGCAGAGCTGATCAAGACCACGATTGGCAATGCTTATCCGGATCCTGAAAACATAGAGACCATTGAAGTCAAAGGGAGGGACCTGGTATCGGGTATCCCAAAAATTCTCGCTATAGATTCGGAAGAGATCCGCATCGCGATTGCCGAACAGATTGATTCTATTGTTGAGACCGTGAAAATAGGCTTGGAGCAGACCCCGCCCGAGTTGGCAGCGGATATCGTCGACAGTGGAATCGTCATGACCGGTGGTGGTGCCCTCCTTAAGAACATGGATAAGTTAGTCCGAGAGCAGACTTGTTTACCTGTCACGGTGACCGAGGATCCGCTTTCGACGGTTGTCTTGGGCTCAGGCAAGGCCCTGGAGAACATTTCTATCTTAAGAGAGGTTGTGATCCAGTAATGGAGAATATCCCTGCCATTATCTCATGATGGGCCCCCAACAAAAATCCCATTCCTACTACATGCATGAGACATGTTTTCAAAAAGGTTAGCAAGGATTCTGTGTGTAATCCTTTTGGCCTTGATCAATATTGTCCTCCTTTCCATTAGCGCCAAGTATCCTTATCGGTGCACAATCGTTGATAGAATGGTGATGGCGGGCATCGTGCCCCTGCAGAAATGTGCAACTCAGACCATGCACTTTTGTCGCCATATGTGGGATCACTACTTTTATCTGGTGACAGTCCGGGAGGAGTGCGATCGCCTTAAAAGGACACTTGCCAGGGCTGAGATAGAAAAGAGCCAGTATTTGGAATCTGAGTTGGCCTGCCAACGTTTTCGGAAGCTACTGGAGATGAAGTCCAAGGTTCCCCAGCGCACGCTCCCTGCCCAAGTCGTGGGGCTGGACCCCTCTGGTTGGTTTAAGACCGTTATTATCGACAGGGGAACCAGAGACGGGGTTTGCAAGGGAATGCCTGTGATAGCCTCCCAGGGAATCGTGGGTCAGATTATTGGGGCATCCTATGGGTGTGCCAAGGTCCTGTTGATCATTGACCGAAGTAGTGCCATTGATGCATTTGTTCAGCGAATCCGCACCCGAGGTATTATTGAAGGGGAGACCAATGAGAGTTGCCGCTTCAAATACATTGTTAGAAAGGCCGATATCAATATCGGGGACACGGTGATTTCGTCAGGACTGGATGGTCTTTTCCCCAAAGGTCTGCGGGTAGGCACAATCTCACAAATTTCCAAACCCCCGTCAGGGCTCTTCCAAGAGGTGAAGGTTCGACCATTCGTCGATTTCACAAGATTAGAGGAAGTATTGGTCATTCTGGAATGACGGGACGAGTATCTTACCACTATATCGCCCAAAAAAGGAGCATATGAAAATTTTTTTTATATATCTAATGCTCGGATTGTCAGTCATTATCGCACAGACGACAATCCTAAGGCGCCCCTCATTTGATGGCGTTTTCTATGACCTGTTAATTCCTATTGTTGTTTTTTTAAGCCTTTATTTTCCTAAGAGGAAAGGTGTCGCACTGGTTGTCGCTCTTGGCCTTCTTATGGATCTGCTTTCTGGTGGGATATTTGGCCTTTACCTGAGTATCTACTTCTGGATATTTCTATTGGTAAAGGGTCTGTCCAAGTATTTTGATGTGCATGACACCACATTTCGGATGGTTTTGATCGGGGTGTGCGTGCTGGGACAACACCTTGTTTTTTGCATTTCAGTAGCACCCCCCTGGAAAGGGACTCAATTGCTGACCGCTCAGATAGGCACTGTGTTGTGGCAGACTGTTTTTGCCGCACTCACTGGCCCTGGTATTCTTGTGTTTTTGAGAAGGCTCCAGGTCCGATTTGCGCCGCCTTCACTAAGTGTCAAGAAGGAAACAGGAGATCTTGCGACCAAGTGATGGATAGCTATTTGGATACCGTTGATAGCGACTGGTACAGGCAAAGGGCCTCCGGAGCACTGATATGTGTCCTCGCGGCTTTTTTCATTCTTTTGGTGCGCCTTTATTATCTGCAAATCATCGAGGGGGACGAATTTAGACGCCTGTCTGAAAACAACTGCGCCAGACTCCAAGGCATACCTCCTGCACGGGGTTTGATCTTTGATCGCAATGGCGTTTTGATGGTGGAGAACCGGCCCTGCTTTAATGTTTCGATCGTCCCGGGAGAGGCCAAGGATTCCAAGAGGGTTGTTTTCAAGCTGGCAGAGCTCTTAGGTGTTGCCCCTGAGAGCCTCTTTACAAAACTGATTGAAGCCAGACGGGTGCCTTCCTTTAAGCCTATTCTCTTGAGGCGTGATGTTAGTCGTGATGCCGTAGCGATCATAGAAGCTCACAAGCTTGATTTACCTGGGGTTCTAATCACGGTGGATCCGATGCGTCATTATATCGAGGGGAGCCGTGGGTCACATCTGATCGGATACCTGAGTGAGATTAGTAGCGAGGAACTGAAAAGTGGGTGCTTTCCTGATAACAGAGTTGGAGATTTTGTTGGAAAATTCGGAGTAGAAAAGGCCTATGAGCCTTATTTACATGGAAAGCGAGGGAAACAGCAGATCGAGGTCAACGCCCTTGGGCAAATTACAAGGGTTCTTAAGACCGAGGAAGCGGTGTCCGGGAAGAATATCTATCTGACATTGGACGTGGGGCTTCAGCGGAAGGCTGAAGCACTACTTGCCGGAAAGGTGGGAACGGCCGTGGCCATGGATCCCTCCAATGGGCATATTTTGGCAATGGCCAGCAGTCCGGCATTTGATCCCAATGCGTTTGTGGAGGGCATGACTTACGATTCGTGGAATGACCTGACTTCCAATCAGTTTCGTCCGATGGAAAACAAGGCCATTCAGGGACAGTATCCTCCGGGGTCAATCTACAAGATTGTAACGGCTATGGCTGGGCTGGAGGAAGGCGTGATCACTGAGCAGACAAGGATCTTCTGCCCAGGATACTACAGGTATGGTGATCGCACCTTTCGGTGCTGGAAGCGGGGTGGGCACGGATTCATGAACGTTATAGATGCGTTGGCCCAATCCTGTGATGTCTTTTTTTATCAGGTGGGTGAAAAATTGGGTGTCGATCGATTGGCGAAATATGCTAAAGCTTGTGGTTTGGGTTCGCCCACGGGCATCGTTCTTGACAGGGAAGCAAGAGGCCTGGTGCCTACCTCAAGGTGGAAACTGAGCCGGCTGGGAATGCTCTGGCAGGGTGGAGAGACCCTTTCTGTGGCGATCGGCCAGGGGTTCAACTTGGTTACACCTATTCAGATGCTTAGCCTGATATCTGCAGTTGCCAATGGGGGAACACGGTATAAACCCTTGGTTGTCAGGCGGATTGAGTCCTCAGATGGCTCGCTCGTCAAGGAACAGGTACCAGTGCCCATAGGAAGGCTCCCTGCCTCGGAAAAGACACTCCAAATCATCATGAAAGGCTTGTTGAATGCCGTTAACAAGCCTACAGGAACGGGATGGAATGCACATATTCCCGGTGTCAACGTGGCAGGGAAGACCGGAACAGCCCAGGTCGTCGGGATGGAAGAGGATAACGAGAAAAAATCTGTCGAGAGCCAGCGTCTTGATTTTAGAGACCATTCCTGGTTTATTTCCTTTGCGCCGGCCGAAGACCCCCGAATAGCCGTGACAGTGCTGGTGGAACATGGCGGTCATGGTTCAAGGACAGCGGCACCCCTTTCAAGGGAGATGATCAAGGCATATCTAAAAAACGACTTGGAACTTGCAAGTTCATCTGCAGAATTCGATTTGGCACTCGCACAGCTGGAGTGATGGTGGAACGCGAAGAACCAAAGACCGAGTACTCGAGAAAGATTTGAGTGCTTAAGACAAGTGACAAAGGGACTATCTGATTGAGTTGTAAAAATTCCGATACGTGGATTGCCCATGTTTGATCGAAGATTGTTGCAACACTTTGATTGGGTCTTGTTAGGTCTGACCTTCGCGCTTGGAGGCATTGGTATACTGACGCTTTACAGTGCAGCGACAGCCAATGTGGATGTAGCCGAGGTGAAGGGACTTGTTTACTTGAAACAGTCTTATTGGCTTGCAATCGGTACGGCCGTGATGATTCTCTTGGTTGTGTTCAACTACAGGTGGCTGAACCGGTTGGCGCTGCCTATTTACTGGTGTTCAATAGGGCTATTGATTGCTGTGCTGTTTATGGGTAAAGAGGTGTCAGGTTCCCAGCGTTGGCTTGTGCTGGGTCCGATTTCATTCCAGCCGTCAGAACTGGTGAAAATTACCCTGGCTATCATATTGGCACGATATTTTTCGAATCATGCTTCTGAAAAAGGTTTTTCGCTTAAAGAGCTTTGGAAGCCCCTGATTTGGACCTTGATTCCATTTGCGCTCATTGTGAAACAGCCCGACCTGGGCACAAGCCTCATTGTTCTCCTCATAGCAGCATCTGTGACCATATTTGTGAAGATTGGCCGCAGATCGCTTCTGTGCTTAACGGTAGCTGGTATTGCAGGGTCTTTGGTGGCCTGGTTTTTTTTGAAAGGGTACCAGAAGCAGCGGATTCTGGCGTTTCTTGACCCTCAAAGGGATCCATTGGGTGCTGGCTATCATATCATCCAGTCTAAAATTGCGGTTGGTTCAGGATTACTTTTTGGCAAAGGGTTTTTAAAGGGGACCCAGAACGCCCTTTCCTTTCTTCCCGAACAACATACGGACTTCATTTTTTCAGTGCTGGCCGAGGAATGGGGGTTCTTGGGGTCGGCTGTGGTCGTCATACTGTATCTATTGGTGGTTATGTGGGGTCTGAGTATAGCGATACGTTCAAAGGAACCCTTTGGGACCATTTTAGCTGTTGGTGTTACTAGCATGATATTTTGGCAGGCGTTTATTAATATGGGAATGGTGCTGGCATTGCTACCTGTGGTTGGTGTCCCTCTGCCACTGATCAGTTACGGGGGGTCCTCGGTGCTGGCTACCATGGTTGCCATAGGCATCTTATTGAACATTAGCATGCGCAGGTTTTTGTTCAAGGAGTGATTCTTGTGTGGTAGTGAGCCCTTGCAAACGTCCTTGGATGATTTTGGCAAGGGAATTATGCAAGGAAATTGGCATGGTTTGGTATTTAGGAGGATGGACCTGATATGAAAAAATCAAAAAAGGGAATACAGACATTTTTAGGGCCGGATACCACCCTGGAGGGGAAACTGGTATTTGAGGGGGCCGTGCGACTTGATGGCCGTTTTACAGGGACCATAGAGAGCAAAAAAGGGGTGATGGTGGTAGGAGAAAAAGCTATTATCCACGCGGATATCTCAGTGCACACGGCCAGGGTGAGCGGGGAGGTGAGTGGCAACATTCATGCTACACACTGCATTGAGTTACATGCACCAGCGCGGGTATTTGGTGATCTGTGTGCTCCCACAGTGGTCATTGATGCTGGCGTGGTCTTTCATGGGAATTGTACCATGCAACCCAAGGATACGACTGCCACCAAAACCATTGAGTTGGCTGAGTGGCAGACATAAATGCACAAAAAAGAAAAAAACCTTTGACAATTCTGCTGTATTAAGATATAGACGGGCAGCTTTTTCAACGAGGCTGTTTGCGACTTTAAAGATTCAATATACTTAACTCACTTCATTTGTCTAAAACCTCAAAATTCAGATGACAGGAGTTCATTCATCATGATCAGTGTTGATTTTTCTTTGTTTATCCAAATGGCAAACTTCATCCTGTTGATCTTCATCCTGAACGCCATCCTTTATAAACCTATCCGTAATATACTCATCGAAAGAAAGAAAAAGATCCAAAGTTACGAGAAGGGTATTGAAGCCCTTGAACAGGATGCTGCCGAAAGCGAGCAGACCTTGAAAGCAAAGATAAGTGAGGCCAAGTCGAAGGGCATTCAGGAGAAAGATGCTTTGAAGGAGGCCGGCCAGGAAGAGGAAAAGCGGCTCATCAATGAAATCAACCAGAAGGCACAAGCAGATTTGGAGGCTGTGCGCGCTCAGATTGCTAAAGATGTCGAGGCTGCCAAGGGTAAATTGAAGGCAGAGGTAAAAGCTTTTTCCGCAGCGATTGCTGAAAAGATATTGGGGAGGGCTGTGTCATGAAGGCGTTTACTAGAATGGGAAAGGCACGCTATGTTATCAGCCTTTTCGTGGTTGTTTCCGTCCTCCTTGCCTTTGGGGCTGTGTGGGCTTCCTCTGAGGGCGGACACGGTGGACATGGAGATGCGGGTAAAGTCAAGGATTTAATATGGCGTACGATGAACTTTGCAGTGCTGGCCGGTGCGCTGATTTTTCTTTTGAGGAAACCGCTTGCTCAGGGACTTGAATCCCGGCGCCAGGGGATCAAGGACCAGTTGGATGACCTGGAAAGACAGAAGCAGGAAGCAGAAAAGAAACTCGCTGAATATAAAGAAAAACTGAGCCGTTTAGACAAGGAAGTTGAAAAAATCGTAGCCGAATATATTAAGGAAGGGGAGGCCGCAAAGGCGAAAATCATTGAAGAGGCAAAGTCTGCAGCCGAGAAACTTCAGGAACAGGCCAAGAAGAACATTGAACATGAATTTCAGAGGGCCAAACAACAGCTAAAGGCTGAGATGGCCGAACAGGCTGTGAGCATGGCAGAGGAATTGATCAAGAAGCATATCAAGGACGAAGATCAAGAGCGCATTATTGATGAATACTTGACAAAGGTGGTGGTAGCCCAGTGATAAGTCCCAGGATTGCTAGAAGGTATGCCAAGGCGCTGTTGGCCATTGGCAAGGAAGACGGCCAGGCAGAGACGTACAAGGAAGAGTTGGGAGGTTTTGTAAAGCTCCTCGAGGAACAAAGGGAACTGGAGCAAGCTATCTCCAACCCTTTATATGATGCTGAAAATCGGAAAAAGATCTTACAGACGGTTGTCGAGCGGTTGCAGCTCTCCAAGGTTATGACGTCCTTCTTGTTCCTGTTATTTGACAAGGGCAGAATCCAATATTTGAAGGATATATATACCTTATACGAGAAACTGACCGATGAACTCGCCAACATTATTCGCGCCGATCTCGTGTCAGCCGTGGAGATCCAGGAAGAAAGCATCGCAAAAATCCAGGCTGCCTTGTCCGAAAAGACGGGCAAAGAGGTGAAGATGGAGGTCAGGGTCGACCCGACCTTGATCGGAGGCGTGGTGACCAAGATTGGTGATTTGGTCTTGGATGGAAGCGTGAGAACTCAACTTATGAGTTTAAAAGAATCTTTGCAAAGGAGTGAGAATTTCTGATGGAGATTAGAGCCGAAGAGATCAGCGACATTATTAAGGGCCAGATTCAGGACTACGACAAGAAGGTGGATGTGAGCGAAACAGGCATCATCTTGTCAGTCGGAGACGGTATCGCCAGAGTCTATGGCGTGGAAAAGGCCATGGCCATGGAGCTTCTGGAATTTCCCCATGGCATTATGGGCCTCGTCCTTAACTTGGAAGAGGACAATGTGGGCGTGGCGATCATGGGTGAAGACATCGAGCTAAAGGAAGGTGACATCTGTAAGCGGACCGGCAAGATCGCCCAGGTGCCTGTGGGTGACGCGGTCTTGGGCAGGGTCGTTTCGCCCATCGGTGAACCCCTGGACGGGAAGGGGCCGATTGATGCAAAAGAGTTTCGCCGGGTCGAGATGATTGCCCCAGGGGTTATTGCGCGACAGTCGGTCAACGAGCCCATGTATACGGGTCTAAAGGCCATTGATGCCATGACACCCGTGGGCCGTGGGCAGCGCGAACTCATCATTGGTGACCGCCAGATCGGCAAGACAGCCATTGGGGTGGACGCCATCATCAACCAGAAGGGCCAGGATGTGGTGTGTATTTACGTGGCGTGCGGTCAAAAGAAATCGACAGTGGCTCAGGTGGTCGATGTATTGAAGAAGCACGGTGCTATGGAATACACGACAGTCGTGTCTGCGTGCGCCAGTGATCCGGCGACCCTTCAGTATATCGCTCCTTATACGGGTTGTGCCATGGGTGAGTACTATCGCGATAACGGTAAGCATGCCCTGATTGTTTATGATGACCTTTCCAAACAGGCAGCGGCTTATCGGCAAATTTCCCTCCTCTTGAGGCGTCCCCCCGGACGCGAGGCCTATCCCGGGGATATTTTTTACAACCACTCCCGGCTTCTGGAACGGGCTGCCAAATTGAATGACGAACTCGGTGCTGGTTCCCTTACGGCTCTCCCCATTATCGAAACGCAGGCAGGCGACGTTTCTGCCTATATCCCCACCAACGTGATCTCCATTACAGACGGGCAGATCTATCTGGAGCCAGGTCTTTTCTTTTCGGGTGTTCGTCCAGCCATTAACGTGGGTCTTTCTGTCTCTCGCGTGGGGGGCGCGGCCCAGGTAAAGGCCATGAAGCAGGTGGCTGGTTCACTGCGTCTTGACTTGGCCCAGTTCCGTGAACTTGAAGCCTTTGCCCAGTTCGGAAGCGACCTGGATAAGGCCACGCAGCAGCAGTTGAATCGCGGCATGCGTCTGGTAGAGATCCTTAAGCAGCCACAGTATGCGCCCCTTACCATGGAAAAGCAGGTGACCATTCTATATGCGGGAACGCGGGGTTTTCTGGACAAGTATCCCGTGGAGGTCCTGGGCAAATACGAAGCCGGGCTGTACCCATTTATAGAAAGCAAGTATCCTCAGATTTTTGCCGAGCTTGCGGAAAAGAAGGTCATTAGCGACGAGCTGGACAAGTTGATGGCAAAGGCGCTGGCGGATTACGATGAGGAATTCAAGGATACGATCCAATAGTCGGTGATGTGGGACACTTGCATATAGGGGTTAAGGTATGGCGACACTCAAGGACATACAGCGAAAGATCGGAGCGGTCAAAAAGACGCAAAAGATTACCAAGGCCATGAACATGGTCGCAGCCTCCAGACTGAGGGGCGCCCAGCAAAAGATGGAAGCGTTCAGGCCTTATGCCAATAAATTCGCCGAGGTGTTGGGGAGCCTGGCTGAACGCATAGAAGCAGATGAGGAGCATGCTCCCCCCCTCCTTGTACCACGGACTGAGGTCAAGACCATCGATCTGGTGCTCATGACGTCTGACCGTGGGCTGTGCGGGAGTTTTAATACGAATTTGATAGCCCATGCCGAGCGTTTTTTGAAGGAAAAGGCCGATCAGGGTATTGAAGTGCGCCTCATTTGCATGGGTCGCAAGGGGCGCGATTACTTTCGTCGCAGAAAATACAAGATTCTGAGCGAGCACATAGGTATTGTGGGCGCAAAATTCGGCTTCAACATTGCGGTCAACGTTGGAAGAAGCCTCATTGACGGCTTCCTAAGTGGGGAATTCGATGAGGCGCATATGCTTTTTTCCGAATTTGTGTCTATGGCTAGACAGGCGCCGACCGTAAAGCAGCTTTTGCCCATCACAAGCGTCGAGAAGGCTGAGGAAGCTCAAAAGGCTGAGGATGTGGGATATATTGCGGAACATATCTGTGAACCCCCGGCAGAGGAACTCATGGCGGAAATGCTTCCCAAGCAAGTCTACGTCCAGATATTCAGGGGGTTGTTAGAAACCTCTACCAGCGAGCATGCAGCGCGCATGCAAGCCATGGACAATGCCACCAACAATTGTAAGGAAATGATCACCTCGCTTACCTTGGTCTATAACAAGGCCCGCCAGGCGGCCATTACTGCTGAGCTCATGGATATCGTAGGCGGTGCCGAGGCCCTAAAGGGTTAAACGAGGGTTAATTTAAGCTTGAACAAGTTTAATAAGTATACGGGAGGTTGAGAGGATGGCAGAAGAAATAGTGAATATGGGAACAATCACCCAGGTCATCGGCAATGTGGTCGATGTGGCGTTTCCGGAGGGTGACCTTCCGCTGATCTACACGGCTCTGTTGATCAGCAATCCGGGGATCAGTGACGAAGAGGACAACCTGGTTGTGGAAGTGGCACAGCACCTGGGTGATCGGGTGGTGCGTACCATTGCCATGGATACCACGGATGGGCTGGTCCGGGGGATGCCTGTAAAGAACACGGGTAAACCGATTATGATGCCTGTGGGTGACGCAGGTCTGGGTCGGGTCCTCAATGTGGTGGGGCGGCCTGTGGACGGGCTTGGTCCAATCAAGACTGACAAGTATCGCCCAATCCATTGCGCTGCACCGTCATTTACCGACCAGGACACCTCGGTAAACGTGTTGGAAAGTGGTGTCAAAGTCATGGATCTGCTGGTTCCCTTCCCCCGCGGCGGTAAAATGGGCATGTTTGGCGGTGCTGGTGTGGGGAAGACCGTTATTATGATGGAGATGATTCACAACATTGCCATGCAGCACGGCGGTATTTCTGTGTTTGCGGGGGTGGGCGAACGGACCCGCGAAGGGAATGACCTTTATCATGAAATGAAGGAATCCGGCGTGCTTCCCAGGGCAGCTCTGATTTACGGACAGATGACCGAACCGCCAGGAGCGCGGGCGCGAGTGGCCCTATCGGCCCTGACAGCAGCAGAATATTACAGGGACGAAGAAGGCAAGGATGTGCTTATCTTTATTGACAATATCTTTCGTTTTACCCAGGCCGGCTCCGAGGTTTCTGCACTCCTGGGGCGCATGCCCTCTGCAGTGGGATACCAACCCACGCTGGCGGTTGACCTGGGAGAGCTCCAGGAGCGGATCACTTCCACCACCAAGGGTTCGATCACCGCGGTGCAGTGTGTTTATGTGCCCGCAGACGACTTGACAGACCCGGCACCGGCCACGACTTTTGCCCATCTTGACGGCACCGTGGTTCTCTCCAGACAGATCGTGGAGCTTGGGATTTATCCGGCAGTGGACCCGCTCGATTCTACCTCCCGTATTCTGGATCCCCAGGTTCTCGGCGAGGAGCATTATCAAACGGCTCGTACGGTGCAGATGATCTTGCAGAAGTATAAGGATTTGCAGGATATTATTGCCATTCTTGGTATGGATGAGCTTTCGGAAGACGACAAGCTTACGGTTGGACGGGCTCGAAGGATCCAACGATTCCTCTCGCAACCCTTCCATGTGGCAGAGGCGTTTACTGGCACAGCAGGAAAATATGTGAAGGTCGAGGATACCGTCAGAGGCTTTAAAGAGATTTGTGAGGGGAAACACGACGAACTCCCCGAACAGGCCTTTTATATGGTCGGTGGGATTGAAGAGGCCCAGGCCAAAGCCGAACAGATGGCAGCCGTTGAATAGCGTTTAAGGGTTAGGTGACATTATGGCAGGCAATATCAGGTTAGAGGTTGTGACCCCTGACAAATCGGTTGTTAGCGATGAGGCCCAGACGGTGGTCGCACCAGGGGCATACGGGGAATTTGGTGTCTTGCCCGGCCACACTTCGTTCCTGACAACCCTGAAAATAGGGATGCTCAGGTACAAGGACAAGACCGGCAGTGAACGCATCGTGTTTGTGAGTGGCGGCTTTGCAGAGGTTTTACCTGATAAGGTGACGATCTTGGCCGAGTCAGCCGAGCGACGCAGGGATATAGACGTCGAGCGGGCCAGGGCTGCTTTGAGGCGAGCTGAGGAGCGGCTGGCTGAAGCGAGAAAGAGAGAAGACCTCGATTTTAACCGAGCCCAAGCTGCCTTGCAGCGGGCATTGGCTAGGGTTAAGGTTGCGGAGGCCCAAAGAGCCGGTTAGTCAGGTTCTTTCGTATACAACGGATGTAATGGGGGGTAAGTCAATTGACTTACCCCTTCTTTTTTGGTACAAATTGCATTGATGCAAGATGTGGCTGTCATCATATTAGCTGCCGGACAGGGCACCCGTATGAGATCGAACCGAGCGAAGGTGCTCCATGAGATAGCGGGGGTGCCTATGATCCGATATGTGGTCGAGGCTGTCCTGGCCGTGGTTGATAACATTGTGGTCGTTATAGGCCATCAGGCGGAGGCTGTACGGAAAGCACTCGCACCGTACCCGACACTTCGGTTTGCACTCCAGGAGGAGCAGCTGGGTACGGGGCACGCAGTCGTGTGTGCCATACCAGAGGTCCCGGCGGGCATTCAGGATGTGGTTGTTCTGTGTGGAGATACCCCGCTTATAAAGCCGACCACAGTGCGTGCCTTAATTGATCAGCACAGAGCCCGGGAGAGCCATCTGACCCTCATAACAACGATGCTTGCAGATCCCTTTGGATATGGGAGGATCGTTTCAGATGCCCATGGAAAAGCAATGCGTATTGTGGAAGAAGCAGATGCGAACGAATCAGAGAAGAAAATCCGCATTGTTAACACTGGAACCTATTGTATCAACATGGCTTTTTTAAAAAAGGCCTTGGCAGGTTTGAAGAACCATAACGCCCAGGGTGAATTCTACTTGACCGATGTGGTAGAACGGGCGTACCGAGATGACAAACCTGCTGTCCTTTTGGAGATCAATGATACGATTCAGGTGATTGGTGTGAATACAACAGAGGATTTGGTCAAGGCCGAAAGGTTTGTACAGCAGGCCATGGGCGGGGACCAAAATCCGCTTGACTTTTCTATCAGGGCTTGTTTATTGTAACTTAACTTTATTGAAGAATCATACCAAACGGTTTGATGGAGGGCTTGTGGAGGAGGAGAGTTTCCCTGAGCAATTTAAGAAGCTGGAAGATAGAATAGAACAATTGGTTCAGACATGTAGAGGCCTTCAGCAGGCAAAGTCTGAATTGGAAGCCAAAATACACGACCTTGAAGGAGCGCTCAAGGCCAAGATGGCCACTGAACAGCAGTATAAAGAAGAAAAATCGATGATTCGGTTGAAAATCGATGATTTGGTAAGCAGACTGGATCAAGTTATTGGTTCCAAGTAACAGTCTACCGGAGGCAGGTATATATGAGGGATAATGCCTCAGGAGACTGTGAAGCAAGGTGGCATATTTGTGGAACAGTTAATTAGCATAGAATTATTTGGGCATGCTTATACGTTCAGAGCAAGTGCTCAGGTTTCGCAGCCTGAAGAGGTTGCGAATTATGTCACCGGGCAGATAGAAAAGGCTTGGGCTGCTGCTGAGGCACCCAGCAAACTGGACACGGTCATTCTTGCTGCTCTGAATATTGCCAATGATTATTTTGAAATGAGGCATAGCCGTGAGGGCCTTGTAAAGGATATAGATCAACGTTGCAAGATTCTGATTGAATATATTGATTCCAATGCTTAGAAGCTGTTTCAACACCTCCTGTTTCTCTTCTGGAATGTTGTGATTTCAGCTAATTATGAAACGAGACCGGGGTTTTGAAACCAATGATAGGGCAATACGGGCGAGACCCCTGCCGTGCTCGTGATCGGTGGAAGTTTTTTTGAGCCAACACTTTATAACCACGGGAACCTTCTCTTGCTTTGGTGTGCATGTTCTGTGGCCCAACAGAAAAGCCTAAAGGAGCAACAAGGTGCCCACCTGTGCAAACAGGTTCAAGAGAATCTGCCGACACGGCATCGTGGTGGGGGTACCCTTCGTGATATATAGCGTCATGCTTATAGCATTACGAAAGTTAGACCATTCGTGCGGAGATATAATTTGGACCCAAGAATGCGACACTTCTTACCAAACAGGAGTGTGTGTCAGTTGTCGTGTAGCGAGACAATTGCCGAAAATAACATATAGTTTTGCATAGTTAGACGACAAGTTAAAGAGGCATGTAAGACGAGCAACAAGCTTTCAATCCGCAATACAGCCTCAGCCTACACTCAACTCGTTTAGGGTCTTTCCATTTTATTTCGCGTCCGTCCGTATCTCGCCCGTTAACATTTTGCAATTTTGTTCATAAGACCAATGTCGCCATGGCATTAGGGGGATACCGGTATGGACATCACTTCAATCATGTTTCTCAGTATCATCGTCTTTGCTGCAGGTTTCCTGCTTGCCTTCTGGATTCGTACCAGAGTGACGGCAGGAAAGATCAGGGCCGCAGAAGACGAAGCCAGCAAGATCATTAGAGAGGCTCAAAAAACATCCGAGACCATCCAGAAAGAGGCCCGGCTTCATGCAAAAGATCAGCTCTATCAGATGAAGCTGGACTTTGAACATGAAACCAAGGAGATACGGGCTGAGCTTAAAAGCCTGCAAAAACGCCTCGCACAAAAAGAAGAGAGTCTAGAGCGGAAGACAGAGCAGCTTGAGCGCCGCGACGCGAATGTATCCAAAAAAGAGCAGAGATTAATAGAAACGGAAAAATGGCTACAAGACCAAAAAAACAAGTATCAGGCGTTGATTGAAGAGCAAAAAATGCAATTGGAGAGGATCTCGGGTTTGACAGCGGATGAGGCCAAGGACCTCTTGATCAAGGCCATGGAAAATGAAGCCCGTTATGAGGCGGCAAAAATTATCAAGCGCATTGAAAACGAGGCCCGGGAACAGGCAGACCGTAAAGCGAAGAAAATTATTGGAACAGCCATTCAACGTTATGCAGGCGATTATGTGGTGGAGAGGACAGTGTCCGTCGTTAATCTGCCCAATGATGAGATGAAGGGCCGTATTATTGGACGTGAAGGGCGTAATATAAGGGCCCTTGAAGCTGCGACAGGGATTGATCTTATTATAGATGATACGCCTGAAGCTGTTATTCTGTCAGGATTCAATCCTGTGAGGCGAGAGGTAGCACGCCTTGTTTTGGAGCGCCTGATCAATGATGGGCGTATCCATCCCGCGAGGATCGAAGAGACAGTCAAAAAGGTTTCCCAAGAGATGGACGTAGAGATACGAGAAGCTGGTGAACAGGCGGCCTTTGACTTGGGTGTGCATGGCATTCATCCTGAATTGATTCAGCATATAGGGAAACTGAAGTTTAGAACCAGCTATGGGCAAAACGTATTACGTCACTCTGTGGAAACAGGGTTTTTGTGCGGTATTATGGCTGCTGAGTTGGGTCTGAACATAAAGCAGGCGAAGCGGGTAGGTCTTTTGCATGATATTGGAAAGGCTATAGACCATGAGGTCGAAGGCCCTCATGCCTTGATTGGAGGGAAGCTGGCCAAGAAATATGGGGAGTCGCCAAGTGTCGTCCATGCGATCTCGGCGCACCATGAAGATGTGCCCCCCACATCAGTTCTGGCAGTCCTGTTGCAGGCAGCAGATACCCTTTCAGGGGCTCGGCCAGGTGCACGCAGGGAGATCCTGGAGACATACGTAAAGCGCCTGGAGGAGTTGGAGAAGGTTGCAAAATCTTTTACAGGTATTAGTAAATCCTATGCAATCCAGGCAGGGAGAGAGTTGCGAATTATCGTGGAAAGTGAAAAGGTTTCAGATGCCGAGGCTATTCTGCTGAGCCGGGATATCGCCAAAAAGATCGAGGAGTCCCTGTCTTATCCTGGCCAGATTAAGGTAACGGTCATTCGAGAAACCCGCGCGGTTGACTTTGCCAAATGATGCCCTATGTTTTACTGGAAAGGTTAATCCGTTGGAGAACGTTCTTGACGTATTAAGAGAGCGCGGTTTTGTCGAACAGACGACCAGCGAGGAGGCCATCTATCGCCTGCTTGAGCAGCCCATTACCTGCTACATTGGTTTTGACCCCACGGCCTCCAGCTTTCATGTCGGAAGCCTCATTCCAATTATGGCATTGGCCCACATGCAACGGCATGGACATCGACCTATCGCGCTGCTCGGGGGGGGCACCGCCCTGGTCGGGGACCCGAGCGGAAAGACTGAAATGCGGCAGATGTTAACGCCACAACAGGTGAATCAAAATGGTGAAGCCCTGAAGAGGCAACTGGCCAGGTTTCTTGATTTTGAAAAAGGTCGGGCCCTGCTTCTAAACAATGCGGAGTGGCTTACGTCACTTCAATACATCCCCTTTTTAAGGGATATTGGGCGTCACTTTAGTGTCAACAGGATGTTGGCCAGCGAGTCTTGTCGGCAGCGGCTTGAGACCGGACTCAGTTTCATAGAATTCAACTATGCGCTTTTGCAGGCTTATGATTTCTTGCACCTTTACAGAACTGAAAATTGCGTCTTACAGATGGGAGGATCTGATCAATGGGGCAACATTGTAGCGGGCCTTGATCTGATTCGGCGTGTGGAGCAGGGTACGGCCCACGGCATCACTTTTCCCCTCATAACAACAAGTTCAGGGGATAAAATGGGCAAGACTGCGGGGGGCGCTGTCTGGCTGGATCCAAATCTGACTTCGCCTTATGATTATTATCAATTTTGGATCAATACCACTGATGCTGATGTGATGCGCTTTTTGTCTCTTTTTACGTTCTTGCCCCAGGCTGAAATTGATGCAGTGCGTAACCTGGAAGGATCACACCTAAATGCTGCCAAGACGGTTTTGGCCTTTGAGGTCACCAAGCTCGTCCATGGGCAACGCGAGGCTGAAAATGCCCTCAGGGCGTCGTACGGTGTATTCAGTGTTCGGTCCATTGATCCTGAGATCTTGCCTTCCAGTACGATTCCCAGGGACACTGGCGGAGGGGAAATGGAATCGATTCCCACGACTGTGATTGACATGGATCGGCTGTGCAAAGGCATTCCAGCATTTAAGTTGTTTCATAGGGTGTCTCTGTGCGCAAGCAGAGGGGAGGCCAGGCGACTCATTCAGCAGGGTGGTGGGTATATAAACGGCAGGCGAATCGATGCATTTGATGCGATGATTACTGATAAGGACTTGAAAAAAGGTGAAATTTTGCTGAGAGCAGGGAAAAAGCGATATCATCGAATTAAGGTGAACGCAGAAACCGCTCATCTTTCATCAAAAAAATAAAAAAAGTTGTTGACAAAGGTCATTAGTAAGTATAATTATTTATCTCTTATTTTCAAGCACAAGAAAAGTAGACTTGACAGGCTTGGAGTGGCATGCTACTATTTATTTAGTATGCCAGACCTATTTGATCTTTGAAAACTAGATAGCGAGATTGTGATGAGTCGGGCTTTCCGAGGATTTTAACCAATTTAATTGGAGAGTTTGATCCTGGCTCAGAATGAACGCTGGCGGCGTGCTTAACACATGCAAGTCGTACGAGAAACCGAAGCTTCGGCTTCGGGAGTAAAGTGGCGGACGGGTGAGTAACGCGTGGGTAATCTACCTCCGAATCTGGGATAACATTGCGAAAGCGATGCTAATACCGGATGGTATCTTGCGACCCAGGTTGTCAAGATTAAAGGTGGCCTCTACAAGTAAGCTACCGTTCGGAGATGAGCCCGCGTGCCATTAGCTTGTTGGTGGGGTAATGGCCTACCAAGGCGACGATGGCTAGCTGGTCTGAGAGGATGGTCAGCCACACTGGAACTGAGACACGGTCCAGACTCCTACGGGAGGCAGCAGTGAGGAATTTTGCGCAATGGGGGAAACCCTGACGCAGCAACGCCGCGTGAGTGATGAAGGCCTTCGGGTCGTAAAGCTCTGTCAAGTGGGAAGAACCTGCCTGATGTTAATACCATCAGGCACTGACGGTACCACTGAAGGAAGCACCGGCTAACTCCGTGCCAGCAGCCGCGGTAATACGGAGGGTGCAAGCGTTATTCGGAATTACTGGGCGTAAAGGGCGCGCAGGCGGCTCCTTAAGTCAGGCGTGAAAGTCCGGGGCTTAACCCCGGAAGTGCGTTTGAAACTAAGGGGCTTGAGTACGGGAGAGGGAAGTGGAATTCCTGGTGTAGAGGTGAAATTCGTAGATATCAGGAGGAACACCGGTGGCGAAGGCGACTTCCTGGACCGATACTGACGCTGAGGCGCGAAAGCGTGGGGAGCAAACAGGATTAGAGACCCTGGTAGTCCACGCCGTAAACGATGAACACTAGGTGTAGCGGGTATTGACTCCTGCTGTGCCGTAGCTAACGCATTAAGTGTTCCGCCTGGGGACTACGGTCGCAAGGCTAAAACTCAAAGGAATTGACGGGGGCCCGCACAAGCGGTGGAGCATGTGGTTTAATTCGACGCAACGCGAAGAACCTTACCTGGGCTTGACATCCCGAGAAGTCCCT